>JBBSNO010000044.1:0-14725 GCA_038232615.1 Actinomycetales bacterium | reverse complement strand
CCGTCGGCGCCGGCGCCGTGCTCAGCGCCGGAGACAGCGACTTCGCGTTCGTCGACGAGCTCGACGACGTGTACGTCGACGAGTACCTCACCGCCACGGCGCAGGCCGAGGTGCTGGACGTCGACGACGAGTTCGGGTGGACCTGGGTCGACGTCCGCTTCGACGCCGGCGCCGAGGTCGTGGTGACGGGCTTCGACTGGACCGGGTCGGGCACGCCGCAGCTCGGCGACACGATCGAGGTGGCGTACGACCCCGCCGACCCGGAGTACGCCGCAGCCGCCGAGCCGGTGCAGCGACCGGCCGACGCCGGACCGGATCCCTCCGTGGCCGCCCCGTTGGCCGAGGACGACGGGGGGACGCCGGCTTCGGCGGTCGCGGCGTTCTGGGTGGCCGGTACCAGCGGAGCCCTGGCGGTCGTGGTGCTCGGGCTCACGCTGTTCTGGTCGTCGCGGGCCGGCGAGCCGGCCGGCCCGCCCGCCTACCAGCTCCCGCAGGGCTACCAGCCGCTGCCCGGGTCCCCCCTGCCGCCGGGTCACCAGCTGCCGCCGGGGCACCGGTCGCCGGCGAGCCCCCCGGCCGCGCAGCCCTACGCACCGCCGGCAGCGCAGCCGTACGCGCCGCCACCCGCGGCGCCGACCGGCTGGGGAGCTCCGTCGGGCTGAGCCGCCCTCGCCGTCGCCGGGAACGGCTGCCAGGATCGACGCCGTGACCCGCGCCCACCTCGACAAGGCGCCGCACCAGGTCGCGGCGATGTTCGACGCCGTCGCCGACCGGTACGACGTCACGAACGACGTCCTCTCGCTCGGGCAGGACCGGCTGTGGCGGCGTGCCGTCGTCCGCGCCGTCGACGCCCTGCCGGGGGAGCGGGTGCTCGACCTCGCCGCCGGAACGGGCACCTCGACCGAGCCATTCGCCGACGGCGGTGCCCGCGCCGTCGCCTGTGACTTCTCCCTCGGCATGCTCCGGGTGGGCCACCGCCGCCGCCCCGACCTGGCCGTCGTGGCCGGTGACGCCACCCGGCTCCCCTTCGCCGACGCCGTCTTCGACGCCGTGACCATCTCGTTCGGGCTCCGCAACGTCGTCGACCATGCGAGCGGGCTCGCCGAGATGCTCCGGGTCACCCGCCCGGGAGGCCGCCTGGTCGTGTGCGAGTTCTCCCACCCCACCTGGGCCCCGTTCCGGACCGTCTACAGCGAGTACCTGATGCGGGCCCTGCCACCGGTCGCCCGGGCGGTCAGCTCGAACCCCGACGCCTACGTGTACCTGGCCGAGTCGATCCGCGCCTGGCCGGCACAGCGAGAGCTCGCCGGGCGGATCAGGACGGCGGGCTGGGAGCACGTCGCCGTCCGCAACCTGACCGGCGGCGTCGTCGCCCTCCACCGCGCCACCCGGCCCGTCTGACGCCGACGCGCTGCCGACCCGCTCGGCGTGCGCGACCTCCCGCGCCGTGGTCTGCTCGGAGTGGGCCGGTCCGCCGGCCGCGACGGCTAGGCAGACGGCCCGGCCGCAGCGATTCGGGAGGCAGACCATGGGTGCCGACAACAAGGCTGACAACCAGGGCGAGAAGCTCGGCGGCAAGCTGAAGGAGGGCGCGGGCAAGGCCACGGGCGACGAGAACCTCGAGGCCCAGGGCAAGAACGACCAGTCCAAGTCCGACGTCAAGCAGGCCGGCGAGAAGGTCAAGGACGCGTTCAAGCGCTGACCGGCAGCCAGTACCGACGGACCCCGCCCGCGCCGGCGCAGGCGGGGTCCGTCGCGTCCGTCGTCCCCCTCGATCGCCTGGCAGCGACGGGCGTAGACTCGCCGACAAGTTCGTGAACCGGTTCACAAGCAGGGAGGGCAGACATGCGCGAGACCCACCCCGCGGGGTCGGGGGCCTTCGGCCTCGCCCCTAGGATGTTCGCCGCCCGCCCAGTCGTCCCACCGCAGGGGAGCAGGTTCTCGTCGTGAACCCCTACATCCCGATCCTGATCCTGCTGGCCATCGGTGCGGGCTTCGCCGTGTTCTCCGTGGGCGCCGGGGCGATCGCCGGACCCAAGCGCTACAACCGCGCCAAGCTCGACGCCTACGAGTGCGGCATCGAGCCGACGCCGCAGGCCGCCGGCGGCGGCCGCTTCCCGGAGAAGTACTACCTGGTCGCGATGACCTTCATCATCTTCGACATCGAGGTGATCTTCCTCGTGCCCTGGGCAGTTGCCTTCAGTGAGCTCGCCCTGTTCGGGCTCGTGGCGATGCTGCTCTTCCTGGCGATGATCACCGTGCCGTTCGTCTACGAGTGGCGACGGGGCGGGTTCGAGTGGGACTGAGGAAGGACACCTGATGGGCATCGAGGAGAAGCTGCCGAGCGGCTTCCTGCTGAGCACCGTCGAGTCGCTCGCGGGGTACATGCGCAAGAGCTCGGTGTGGCCCGCCACCTTCGGGCTCGCCTGCTGCGCGATCGAGATGATGGCAGTCGGCGGCCCGCGGTACGACATCGCGCGGTTCGGCATGGAGCGCTTCAGCGCCACCCCCCGCCAGGCCGACCTGATGATCGTCGCCGGGCGGGTGAGCCAGAAGATGGCCCCGGTCCTGCGCCAGATCTACGACCAGATGGCCGAGCCCAAGTGGGTCATCGCCATGGGCGTGTGCGCGTCGTCGGGCGGCATGTTCAACAACTACGCGATCCTGCAGGGCGTGGACCACGTCGTCCCGGTCGACGTCTACCTGCCGGGGTGCCCCCCGCGGCCGGAGATGCTGCTGAACGCGATCCTCGAGCTGCACGCGCAGATCCAGGCGATGCCTCTGGGCGCCAACCGGGTCGCCGCCGCGAAGGCGGCGGAGGAGGCGGCCCTGACCGCCGTCCCGACGTCGCAGATGAAGGGCCTGCTCGCGTGAACGTGGAGAAGTCCCCGGGCGGCGCGGACAGCCAGGACACGCACGCCGAGGTCGGCTCGCAGGAGCCCGCGCGCACCGACGCGCACCTGGCGCAGGAGGCGGGTTCGCAGAACCTGCCGGCCACCACCGACCCGGTGCCGGACGTCGTCGCCGTGCGCGAGGGCATGTTCGGTGTCAGCGGGTCGGGTGACACGTCCGGCTACGGCTCGCTCCAGCGCACCATCGCCATGCCCGGCGCGACCCAGCGCCCCTACGGCGGCTGGTTCGACGACCTCGCGGACGTGCTGGCCGAGACCCTCGGCGAGGACGGCGGACCGGGCTGGGACGCAGCGATCGAGAAGGTCGTCGTCGACCGTGGCGAGCTGGCGCTCTACGTGCGCCGCGAGCACCTGGTGGCCGTGGCGCAGCTGCTGCGCGACGACCCCGACCTGCGGTTCGAGATGTGCATGGGCGTCTCCGGCGTCCACTACCCGCACGAGACCGGCAGGGAGCTGCACGCGGTGTACCCGCTGCTGTCCGTCACCCACAACCGACGGGTGCGCCTCGAGGTCACCTGCCCGGACGACGACCCGCACCTGCCCTCGGTCGTCAGCGTCTGGCCCGCGAACGACTGGCACGAGCGCGAGGCCTACGACTTCTTCGGGGTGGTCTTCGACGGCCACCCGGCCTTGACCCGGATCCAGATGCCCGACGACTGGCCCGGCCACCCCCAGCGCAAGGACTACCCGCTCGGCGGGATCCCGGTGGAGTACAAGGGCGCCGAGATCCCACCGCCCGACGTCCGGAGGTCCTACCGATGAGCACCAGCACCGCCGACCCTTACGGCGACTGCGGATCGGGCGGCCGCGTGCTCACGGCCGAGGGCGGGGACTGGCAGGCCGTCGCCGAGGAGGCCTCCGCGCTGCGCGAGGAGCGCATCGTCGTCAACATGGGGCCCCAGCACCCCTCGACGCACGGCGTGCTGCGCCTGATCCTGGAGATCGAGGGCGAGACCGTCACCGAGGCCCGCTGCGGGATCGGCTACCTGCACACCGGCATCGAGAAGAACATGGAGTTCAGGACGTGGACGCAGGGCGTCACGTTCTGCACCCGGATGGACTACCTGACGTGTCTCATCAACGAGACCGCGTACTCGCTCGGCGTCGAGCGGCTGCTCGGCATCACCGGCGACATCCCCGAGCGCGCCACGGTGATCCGCGTGCTGCTGATGGAGCTGCAGCGCATCTCCTCGCACATGGTCTTCCTTGCTACCGGCGGCATGGAGCTCGGCGCTACCACGATCATGACCAACGGCTTCGGCTCGCGCGAGATCGTGCTGAAGCTGCTCGAGATGATCACCGGCCTGCGCATGAACCACGCGTTCGTGCGGCCCGGCGGCCTCGCCCAGGACATCCCCCCGGGCACCCTCGACAGCATCCGCGAGGCGATCCCCGAGCTGCACCGCGGCATCGGCGCCCTGGAGAAGCTGGCGAACGAGAACCCGATCATCAAGGCCCGGCTCGTCGACGTCGGGTACCTCGACCTGGCCGGCTGCATGTCGCTGGGCATGACCGGCCCGGTGCTCCGATCGACGGGGCTGCCGCACGACCTGCGCAAGAGCCAGCCCTACTGCGGTTACGAGACCTACGACTTCGACGTCCCCACCTGGGACACGTGCGACGCCTACGGGCGGTTCCGCATCCGGGTCGCCGAGATGTACGAGTCGATCCGGATCATCGAGCAGACCGTGGACCGGCTGCAGGCGATGCCTCCCGGGCCGGTGATGGTGGCGGACAAGAAGGTGGCCTGGCCCGCGCAGCTGGCGCTCGGCGGCGACGGGATGGGTAACAGCCTCGACCACATCCGCCAGATCATGGGTTCCTCCATGGAGGCCCTGATCCACCACTTCAAGCTCGTCACCGAGGGCTTCCGGGTGCCGGCGGGCCAGGTGTACCAGGCGGTCGAGTCGGCGCGCGGCGAGCTCGGCGTCCACCTCGTGAGCGACGGCGGGACGCGGCCCTACCGAGCCCACTTCCGTGACCCGTCCTTCAACAACCTGCAGGCGCTGGCCGTGATGTGCGAGGGCGGCCAGCTGGCCGACGTCATCGTCGCCGTCGCCTCGTTGGACCCCGTGATGGGAGGTGTGGACCGCTGATGTCCCTGGACGCAGCCACGCGCGAGCGCATCGTCGCCGAGTCGGCCACGATCATCGCCAAGTACCCGCAGGCCCGCTCGGCGCTGCTGCCGATGCTCCACCTCGTGCAGAGCGAGGAGGGGTACGTCAGTCCCGACGGCATCACCCTGTGCGCCGAAATCCTGGGTCTGGCGAACGCCGAGGTGTCGGCGGTGTCGACGTTCTACACGCAGTACAAGCGGCACCCGAACGGCGAGTACACCGTGGGCGTCTGCACCAACACCCTGTGCGCGGTAATGGGTGGCGACGCCATCTACGACTCGCTCTCGGAGCACCTGGGCGTCGGGCACGACGAGACGACGCAGGACGGCCGGATCACCCTCGAGCGCGTCGAGTGCAACGCGGCGTGCGACTACGCCCCCGTGGTGATGGTGAACTGGGAGTTCTTCGACAACCAGACGCCGGCGTCCGCACGCACGCTCGTCGACGCCCTGGCCGCCGGCGAGGACGTGGTCCCGACGCGCGGGGCGGCGAAGGTCTGCACGTTCAAGCAGGTCTCCCGGGTGCTCGCCGGTTTCAACGACGGGCGGGCGGACGAGGGTGTGGGCGCGGGGCCGGAGAGCCTGGTCGGGCTCGAGCTGGCCCACCAGAACGGCTGGACCGCTCCCTCCGGCGAGTTCGCACGGGATGGTTCGGGGGCCGGCGGGGCGGCCGGGCAGGCGGCGGCGGGGAGGTCCGCGCCGGCCGGGCGGCCCACCAGCGCCCACGACGAGGCCGGGACCGGCTCGCGCGGCGGCGCCGTCGCCGGGAAGCCGTCGGGCCAGGCGACCCAGAGCGAGGGCGACGACTCCTCGGCCCAGGGTTCGTCCACGCAGGTTTCGTCCCCACCGGGTTCGTCCCTGCAGGACGACACGACGAAGAAGGAGAGCTGACATGGCGCCCGACCCCCGGACGGCGAGCCCGCTCACCCCTGTGCTGTCGGCCTTCTGGGACGACGAGCGCTCCTGGTCGATGGACACCTACGAGCGGAACGACGGCTACGAGGGACTGCGTCGCGCCCTGGCGACCGACGCCGCCGACGTCGTTCAGATGGTCAAGGACTCCGGGCTGCGCGGTCGTGGCGGCGCGGGCTTCCCCACCGGCATGAAGTGGGGCTTCCTGCCCAAGCCGGACGGCGGGCCCCGGTACCTGGTGGTCAACGCCGACGAGTCCGAGCCGGGCACCTGCAAGGACGTACCGCTGATGCTCGCGGCGCCGCACATGCTGGTGGAGGGGGTCGCGATCACCTCCTACGCCATCGGTTCGCACCACGCGTTCATCTACGTCCGCGGCGAGGTCGTGCACGTCTACCGTCGGCTGCTCCAAGCGGTCGAGGAGGCGTACGCGAAGGGCTACCTCGGCAAGGACGTCCTCGGGTCGGGCTTCGACCTCGACGTCACGGTGCACGCCGGTGCAGGCGCGTACATCTGCGGGGAGGAGACGGCTCTGCTGGACTCCCTCGAGGGCCGACGCGGCCAGCCGCGGCTGAAGCCACCGTTCCCCGCCGTCGCCGGCCTCTACGCCCGCCCGACCGTCGTCAACAACGTCGAGTCGATCGCCAGCGTCCCCTCGATCCTGCGCGAGGGGCCGGAGTGGTTCGCCGGCATGGGCACCGAGAAGTCCACCGGGTACGGGCTGTTCTCGCTCTCCGGCCACGTCACACGCCCCGGCCAGTACGAGGCGCCGCTGGGCATCACCCTGCGCACCCTGCTGGACATGGCCGGCGGCATGCGCGGGGACCACGAGCTCAAGTTCTGGACGCCGGGGGGTTCCTCGACGCCGATCTTCACCGCCGAGCACCTCGACGTCCCGCTCGACTTCGAGTCGGTCGCCGCCGCGGGCTCGATGCTCGGTACCCGGGCGCTGCAGATCTTCGACGACACCACCTGCGTGGTCCGGGCGGTGCTGCGCTGGACCGAGTTCTACGCCCACGAGTCGTGCGGCAAGTGCACGCCCTGCCGCGAGGGGACGTTCTGGATGAAGCAGTCGCTGCGGCGCCTGGAGGCCGGTCAGGGGAGCGAGGCCGACCTCGACGTGCTGCTCGACAGCTGCGACAACATCCTCGGGCGATCCTTCTGCGCCCTGGGCGACGGCGCCACGTCGCCCATCACGTCGAGCATCCAGTACTTCCGGGACGAGTACGTCCAGCACCTGACCCTGGGCCACTGCCCGTTCGACCCGGTCGCCTCCACCGTCTTCGCCGAGGCGGGTGCCCTGTGACCGTCACCTCCGGAGCGAGCTCGACCGAGGCGGTCGACCGGGTCACCGCGACGATCGACGGCGTCGAGATGAGCGTGCCCAAGGGCACGCTCATCATCCGTGCCGCGGAGCAGATCGGCGTCCAGATCCCGCGGTTCTGCGACCACCCGCTGCTCGACCCGGTCGGCGCCTGCCGGCAGTGCCTGGTCGAGGTCGCCACCCCGAACCGCGACGGCGACCTCCAGGCGATGCCCAAGCCGCAGCCGGCGTGCGCGATCGAGCTCACCGCCGGGATGCACGTCAAGACACAGCAGACCTCGGCCGTCGCCGACAAGGCGCAGCAGGGCCAGATGGAGTTCCTGCTGATCAACCACCCGCTGGACTGCCCGGTCTGCGACAAGGGCGGCGAGTGCCCGCTGCAGAACCAGGCGATGAGCAACGGCCGCGCCTCCAGCCGGTTCCTCGAGGTCAAGCGCACGTTCCCCAAGCCGATCAAGATCTCGACGCAGGTGCTGCTCGACCGTGAGCGCTGCATCCTGTGCCAGCGCTGCACCCGGTTCTCCAAGGAGATCGCGGGCGATCCCTTCATCGACCTGCAGCACCGCGGCGCCGTCCAGCAGATCGGAACGTTCTCACCGGGTGTCCTGGGCATCGCCACGCGGGGCGACTCCCTCATCGACGCCGCCGGGCAGCCGTTCGCCAGCTACTTCTCGGGCAACACCATCCAGATCTGCCCCGTCGGCGCCCTGACCAGTGCCTCCTACCGCTTCCGCTCCCGCCCGTTCGACCTCGTGTCGAGCCCCGGTGTCTGCGAGCACTGCGCCTCCGGCTGCGCCGTACGGGTCGACCACCGCCGCGGCACCGTCCTGCGCCGCCTCGCGGGCGACGACCCCGCCGTCAACGAGGAGTGGAGCTGCGACAAGGGCCGCTTCGCCTTCCACTGGGCGAGTGCTCCCGACCGCCTCACGTCCCCGCTGGTGCGGGACGAGCACGGTGAGCTGGCGCCGGCGAGCTGGCCCGAGGCCCTGGACGTCGCCGCGCGGGGGCTGCTGGCCGCCCGCGCCGCCGGGGGTGTCGGCGTCCTGACCGGTGGGCGCCTCACCGTCGAGGACGCGTACGCCTACGCCAAGTTCGCCCGCCTCGCGGCCGGGACGAACGACGTCGACTTCCGGGCGCGCCCGCACAGCGACGAGGAGGCCGAGTTCCTGGGTCACCATGTCGCCGGTCAGCCGCTCGGAGGGCCCCGGTCGGTGACCTACACCGACCTCGAGGCCGCCCCGGCGGTGCTCCTGGCGGGCTTCGAGCCCGAGGAGGAGTCGCCGATCCTCTTCCTGCGGCTGCGCAAGGCGATCCACCAGCACGGGCAGAGGATCCACGCGGTCGCCCCGTTCGCGAGTCGAGGTCTCGACAAGCTGTCGGGCACGCTCGTCGCCGCTGCGCCAGGCACCGAGGCCGAGGTCCTGGCAGCCATCACGGCGTCCGCGTCGGAGGTCTCCGAGACCGCGACCGCGATGCGCGCGCCGGGCGCGGTGATCCTCGTCGGCGAGCGCCTGGCGTCGGTGCCAGGCGCCCTGACCGAGGCGCTCGCGCTCGCCCGCGTCAGCGGCGCGCGGCTGGCGTGGGTGCCGCGCCGCGCCGGTGACCGCGGTGCCGTCGAGGCCGGGGCTCTGCCCGGCCTGCTGCCGGGCGGCCGGCCGGTCGGGGACGCCGCGGCTCGGGTCGACATGGCCGCTGCCTGGGGTGTGGACCGGCTGCCGGACGCCCCCGGACGCGACCTGACCCAGATCGTCGAGGCCGCGGCGACCGGCGGCCTGGGCGCCCTGGTGGTCGGGGCGGTCGACCCGCACGACCTGCCCGACCCTGCCCGGGCGCTGCAGGCGCTCGACGCGGTGCGGTTCGTCGTCAGCCTCGAGGTGCGCACCAGCGCCGTCACCGACCGGGCGGACGTCGTGCTGCCGGTCGCGCCGGTCTCCGAGCGCGCGGGCACGTACCTGGACTGGGAGGGCCGCTACCGCCACTTCGAGGCGGCACTGGAGTCGCACGCGATGCCCGACCTGCGCGTGCTGTGGATGGTCGCCGACCAGATGGACGTCGACCTCGGCGTCCGCGACGTCGAGGCCACGCGCACCGAGATCGCGCAGCTCGGTGCCTGGGAGGGCGAGCGGGTGCCGCGGCCCGACGTGGCGGCTGCCGAGCCGGCCGCCCCTGTGGCCGGTGAGGCCGTGCTCGCCACCTGGCACCTGCTGCTGGACGCCGGCCGGGGCCAGGACGGCGAGCCGTACCTCGCCGGCACCGCCCACCGCCCGCACGCGCGGCTCTCGCCGGCGACGGCAGCCGAGACGGGCCTGGTCACGGGCGACCCGTTGGACGTCTCGACCGACTCCGGGCGGATCACGCTGCCCGTCGTCGTGTCGGCGATGGCGGACCGCGTGGTGTGGGTGCCGACGAACTCGCCCGGGTCAGCGGTGCGCGCCACCCTGCGCGCCGACGCCGGGTCGATCGTGCGCCTGGCGCGCGCCGAAGGGAGCAACCCGTGATCTCCGCCGTCGCGGTGCAGGGCAGTGCGACGCAGGTCGGTGCGTTGCTGGCACAGGGGTCGGCCAGGCCCGTCGCCGCCGACTTCAGCGAGGACAACCTGCTGATCGTCGTCGTCAAGGCGCTGCTGGTCTTCGTCTACCTCGTGGTGAGCGTGCTCATCATGATCGTCGCCGAGCGCAAGATCATCGGCCGGATGCAGAACCGCCCGGGCCCCAACCGGACCGGCCCCTTCGGCCTGCTGCAGAGCCTCGCGGACGGCGTGAAGCTCGCCCTCAAGGAAGACATCATCCCCAAGGGCGCCGACCGGATCGTGTTCATCCTGGCGCCGATCATCGCCGCCATCCCGTCCTTCCTGTCGTTCGCCGTGATCCCGCTCGGCCCGATGGTGACGATCCCGTTCACCGACATCCAGACGCCTCTGCAGCTCACCGACCTCCCCGTCGCGGTGCTCTACATCCTCGCGGTCACGAGCATCGGTGTGTACGGACTCGTCCTCGCCGGCTGGTCGTCCGGCTCGACGTACCCGCTGCTCGGCGGGGTGCGGTCCACCGCGCAGGTGATCTCGTACGAGCTAGCGATGGGGATGGCGCTCGTCAGCGTGTTCATCGTCGCCGGCTCGATGTCGACGTCGGAGATCGTTGCCTCGCAAGCCAGCCTGTGGTGGGGTATCACCCTCTTCCCGGCCTTCGTCATCTACGTCATCGCGATGGTCGGCGAGACCAACCGCGCCCCCTTCGACCTCCCCGAGGCCGAGGGTGAGTTGGTCGGCGGCTTCCACACCGAGTACTCGTCGCTGAAGTTCGCGATGTTCTTCCTCGCCGAGTACGTCAACATGTTCACCGTCTCGGCGCTGGCGACGACGCTGTTCCTCGGCGGGTGGCAGGCCCCGTGGCCGATCTCGGCCATCGGCGACGGCGTCCTGAACACGGGCTTCTGGCCCCTGCTGTGGTTCACCGCCAAGGTGTGGCTGTTCATGTTCGGCTTCATCTGGCTGCGGGGGTCGCTGCCCCGGCTGCGCTACGACCAGTTCATGCGCTTCGGCTGGAAGTGGCTCATCCCCGCGGCCCTGGCGTGGATCGTCGCCGTCGCCGTCCTGCAGGGCGTCCGCCAGTTCACCGACATCGAGCTGCGCACCGTGCTGCTGGTCATCGCCGGCGCCGCCGCGGTCTTCGTGGCGATCACGTTCTTCTGGCCCGAGGACCGGCCGGCGGACTCCGACGACCGCGAGCCCGCGCGAGAGTTCGACGCGTTCGCGGGCGGGCACCCGGCGCCGCCGATGCCCGGGCAGGCCCTGCCGCCGTCCACCCGGCGCCGTCCCCGCGAGACGGTCGCGGTCGCCGCCGACGCAGGCACCACCACCCGTCCCGACGACCACGCCGGCGGCGACCCAGGAGGGCGAGGATGACCGACCCCCATCAGCAGGCCGGCGAGCCGGCCAGCCACGACCCCCAAGACAAGGCCGGCGGGCGCTCCGACCCACCCCAAGGCGGGTTCCTGTCGGACCTCCTCGCACCGGTGGCTGGGTTCGGGGTGAGCTTCGGGACGATGTTCCGCAAGGTCACCACCGAGGAGTACCCGGAGGAGAAGGTGCCGACGCAGCCGCGCTACCACGGCCGGCACCAGCTCAACCGGCACCCGGACGGGCTGGAGAAGTGCATCGGCTGCGAGCTGTGCGCTTGGGCGTGCCCCGCGGACGCGATCTTCGTGGAGGGGGCCGACAACACCGAGGACGGCCGGTTCTCCCCGGGCGAGCGGTACGGCCGCGTCTACCAGATCAACTACCTGCGCTGCATCTTCTGCGGGCTGTGCATCGAGGCCTGCCCCACCCGGGCCTTGACGATGACGAACGAGTACGAGCTCGCCGGGCCCACCCGCGCCGGGCTCATCTACGAGAAGCAGGACCTGCTGGGTCCGGTGCTGCCCGGCATGCTCGCCGCGCCGCACCCGATGCCGGTCGGCGCCGACGACCAGAGCTACTACCGCGGCGAGGTCGGTGGCGCCACCGACGAGCAGGTCGCGTGGGTCGACGAGCACCGGCCCGACGACGGCGGTTCGGCGCGATCGGGAAGCACCGCCATCGGCGCGGAGGACCGGTCGTGACCGTGCTGAGCGTGCTGGCCCAGGCGCCCGTCCCGGCGGACGCCAACGTGGGGGTCGGCGAGACGGTGCTGTTCTGGGTGCTTGCGCCGGTGCTGGTGCTGTCGGCACTCGGCCTGCTGTTCGTCCGCAAGGCCGTGCACGCCGCGCTGCTGCTCGCCCTGGTGATGGTGGGCCTGGCGGTGATGTACGCCGCGCAGGACGCACCGTTCCTGTTCGCCGCGCAGATCGTGGTCTACACCGGCGCGGTGATGATGCTGTTCCTGTTCGTGCTGATGCTGGTGGGCGTCGACGCCTCGGACTCCCTGACCGAGACCATCCGCGGACAGCGGATCGCCGCCGTGCTCGCCGGACTTGGCCTGGTCGCGCTGCTCGTCGGGCTGGTGCGGCAGCTGACGAACCAGGGTTTCCCGGCCGCTGCCGGGCTGGACGCCGCCAACGCCGACGGCAACCCCGTCGGTGTCGCGCGCATCATCTTCAGCACCTACGTGTTCGCCTTCGAGCTGACCGGGGCGCTGCTCATCACGGCGGCCCTCGGCGCGATCATGATGACCCACCGCGAGCGGCTCGTCCCCAGGACGACGCAGCGCAGCCTGGCCGAGCGGCGGGTCCGCGAGGGCACCGGCGTCGCCCCGCTGCCACCACCCGGCGTCTTCGCGCGGCACAACGCCGTCGACACCCCGGCGCTGCTGCCCGACGGCACGGCGTCCGACCTGTCGATCTCGCGTGTCCTGCGCGCCCGCGGCCAGGAGTCGTCGCTCGGCTCCGTCAGCGGTGACGTGGCGGTGATCGAGGCGGACCTCACCGGCACCACCTCGCGACGGCTCACCGGCACGCAGTCACCTGCCGACCAGCGCGTCGACGCCTCGGGCCAGCCCGTCGAGCCGGCCACCGGCCAGACCGGCACGGCCGGGCAGGGCACCGCCGGCGCGCAGGGCCCGTCGGGACGCGAGGAGCGGACCCCGGAGCACCAGCGCCCGGACCGACCCGGCGAGACGACGAGGGGGATGGACGAGTGACCCTCGCCAACTACCTGATCCTGTCGGGGATCCTCTTCTCGATCGGCGCCACCACCGTCTTGGTGCGGCGCAACGCGATCGTCGTGTTCATGGGTGTCGAGCTGATGCTCAACGCCGCGAACCTGGCGTTCGTGACCTTCGCGCGCCAGAGCGGGGACCTGTCGGGTCAGGTGATCGCCTTCTTCGTGATGGTGGTCGCCGCCGCCGAGGTCGTCGTCGGGCTGGCCATCATCGTCGGCATCTTCCGGACCCGCCGGTCGGTGTCGGTCGACGACGCGAACCTGCTGAAGTACTGAAGGAGCAGAACAGGTGACCTACCTCGCTACCAGCGGGTCAGCGGCCTCGGCCGCAGCGGCCGGCGGTTCGGTGGAGACGAGCGCGTGGCTGCTCGTCGCCCTGCCGCTGCTCGGTGCTGCCGTGCTGCTGCTCGGCGGACGGCGGACGGACCGGTGGGGCCACTGGCTCGCGGTCGCCCTGAGCTGGGCCAGCTTCGTTCTCGGCGGCCTGGTCTTCGTCGCCCTGCTCGGCCACCCGGCGCAGGAGCGGGTGCGCGACCTGCACCTGTTCTCCTGGGTGCCTGCCGGCTCGTTTCAGGTGGACGCGGGGCTGCGGCTCGACCCGCTGTCGCTGACGTTCGTGCTGCTCGTGACCTTCGTCGGCTCGCTGATCCACGTGTACTCGGTCGCCGACATGGAGCACGACCGCGACCGGCGCCGGTTCTTCGCCTACCTCAACCTGTTCGTCGCCGCCATGCTCCTGCTGGTGCTGGCGGACAGCTACCTGCTGCTCTACGTCGGCTGGGAGGGCGTCGGTCTGGCCTCCTACCTGCTGATCGGGTTCTGGAACCACAACCCCGCATACGCCGCTGCGGCGAAGAAGGCGTTCATCGCCAACCGTGTCGGCGACCTGGGCCTCGCGCTGGCGATCATGGCTATGTTCGTCAACTTCGGCGCCGTCGACTTCGACACCGTGCTGACGAACGCCGACGGAGCCGGCGAGGGCTGGCTGACCTTCATCGGCCTGATGCTGCTGCTCGGCGCCTCCGGCAAGTCGGCGCAGTTCCCCCTGCAGTCGTGGCTGGGTGACGCCATGGCCGGCCCGACGCCGGTCTCCGCGCTGATCCACGCCGCCACCATGGTCACCGCCGGTGTGTACCTCGTCGTCCGGTCCGGCGCAATCTTCGACGGTGCACCCACCGCACAGCTCGTCGTGGTCATCGTCGGCGCGATCACGCTGGTCTACGGCGCGATCGTCGGCTGCGCCAAGGACGACATCAAGAAGGCGCTGGCGGCCTCGACCATGTCGCAGATCGGCTACATGATGCTGGCCGCCGGACTCGGACCCGTGGGCTACGCCTTCGCGATCCTGCACCTGGTCACGCACGGCTTCTTCAAGGCCGGGATGTTCCTCGGTGCCGGCTCGGTGATGCACGGGATGGAGCCGGTCGTAGGCGCGACGGACTCGGTCAACATGCGGCGCTTCGGCGAGCTCGCCGGGTCGATGCGCACCACCTGGCTGACGTTCGGCGCCGGCTGGCTGGCCATCATCGGCTTCCCGTTCCTGTCTGGCTACTGGAGCAAGGACAAGATCATCGAGGCGGCGTTCATGCCCGTCGACGGCGCGCCTTGGCGCGCGTGGGTGTTCGGGTCGGTGACGCTGCTGGCCGCCGGGCTGACGGCTTTCTACATGTCGCGCCTGTTCTTCATGACGTTCCACGGCCGCAAGCGGTGGGACGACGAGGACGCCCCCCACGAGTCCCCGCTGCTGATGACGGTGCCGATGGTCGTGCTCGCCGTCGGCTCGGTGCTGATCGGCGGGCTCCTGACCGTGGGCGGGACCTTCGTGG
>JBBSNO010000043.1:0-15246 GCA_038232615.1 Actinomycetales bacterium | reverse complement strand
CGTACTCCTGGCCCGAGAGCCGCATCAGCTCGTACCTGATCTCGTCGGTGATGGACCGCAGCACGAAGCGGTAGTTCTCCATGCCCTCGTACCGCGAGAAGTCCAGCGGCTTGCCGATGACGACACCGACGCGGCGGATGTGCGGGATCTTGCGTCCGATCGGCTGCACCTGGTCGGTGCCGACCATGACCACGGGGACGACGGGGCAGTGCGCCTCGAGCGCCATCCGGGCGACACCGGTCTTGCCACGGTAGAGGCGGCCGTCGGGACTGCGCGTGCCCTCGGGGTAGAGCCCGAGCAGGTCGCCGCGGTTCAGCACGCGCAGACCGGTCCGGATCGCGCCGTCGCTCTGCTGGCCGCCGGACCGGTCGATGGGCAGCTGGCCGACGCCCTTGAAGAAGCCCGCAGTCAGCCGCCCCTTGAAGCCGCGGCCGGTGAAGTAGTCGGCCTTGGCCAGGAACGTGATCCGGCGCGGCACCACCAACGGCAGGAAGATCGAGTCCGAGAACGACAGGTGGTTGCTGACGAAGATCGCGCCACCGGTCTCGGGGACGTTGTCCAGCCCCCGCACCCACGGACGGAAGAGCGTGCGCAGCGCCGGCCCCAGCACGAACAGCTTCAGGAACCAGTAGAACACCGCACACCTCCTCCAGCGCCCGCACGTCGTGCGCCGCTCCGACTCTTCCAGACTCCGCACTCTTCCAGACTCCGCCGCACACCCGAGTAGCGAACCGTTCGGAGGCGGCCAGGCGGTCTGCGGCCCCGGTCCTCTCGACCCGGGGGGAGGCGCGTGCCACGATGAGCCGGTGCCAGTGATGCCCGGGGCCGAGCCCTACGCCGCCGACGGCGGCGACGTCGCCTTCCTGCTCTGCCACGGCTTCACCGGGTGCCCCCAGAGCTTGCGTCCCTGGGCCGAGCACCTGGCCGCCGAGGGCTTCACCGTCCGGCTGCCCCGGCTGCCGGGCCACGGCACCCGCTGGGAGGAGATGAACCGGACGCAGTGGGCCGACTGGTACTCGCGCGTCGACACCGAGTTCCGGGTGCTGCGCCGCTCCTGTCGGGCGGTGGTCGTGGGTGGGCTGTCGATGGGAGGGGCGCTGGCGTTGCGGCTGGCCATCGAGCACGGACCGGACGTCGCTGGCCTGGTGCTGGTCAACCCGGCGGTCAAGGCCGACGACCGCAGGCTCGCCGCCGTCCCGGTGCTGCGGCACCTGGTGGCCTCGATGCCGGGCATCGGCAGCGACATCAAGAAGCCGGGTGAGTCCGAGCTCGCGTACGCCCGCACCCCGCTGCACGCCCTTCACTCGATGCTCGGCGCCTTCCGGGACGTCGTCCGCGACCTGCCCGAGGTGACTCAGCCGGTCCTGCTGCTCCGGTCGCCGCAGGACCACGTCGTCCCGCCGTCCAGCTCGGCGCTGGTGCTCTCGCGCATCTCCGCCACCGACGTCACCGAGGTCCTGCTCGAGGACAGCTACCACGTGGCGACCCTGGACAACGAGGCCCAGACCATCTTCGACGCCAGCGCCGCGTTCGCCCGGCGCCTGACGCAGACCAGTTCCGACCACGCTCGCGGGCAGGCATGAGCACCACCGACGGCGAGCGGGACGACGACGGCAGCGTCGACGTCGAGGCCGCCTGGGCCGACATCGTGGCCCGCGGGGAGGTCGAGAGCCCCCGCACCGGCCCCTGGCCCGCGCTGGAGGACGCCCCCGACGTCGACCCCGAGGTGGAGCCGGACCAGCAGCCGGATCCGCCCGCAGGAACCGCGGAGCCCGCCTGGTCGAGCCCGGTCTCGCACGTCGGTGGCGAGGTCGTGCGCACCGCCGGGGAACGCGACGAGGTCGACGCGGACGACGAGGAGGGGGGCTACGTCCCCCCCGAACCACCACCCCTGCCTCGTGGCGACACGGTTTCGCGACTCGCCTGGGGCGGCGTCCTGGGTGCCCCGGTCTTCTTCGTGCTCACCATGCTGTTCTGGCGCTCGGTGCCGACGCTGCTCGTGGTGCTGGCCGTCGCCGCCTTCGTCGCCGGCTTCGTCACCCTGGTCGTGCGCATGCCCGACCGGGACGACGACAGCTGGGACGACGGCGCGGTCGTCTGACTGCCGGCGCGCGAAGGTAGTCTCCCGCCGTCCGCCGGCCCGACCACCCCCGTAGGAGGAGCACGTGCAGCGCAGCGAGACCGTCGAGATCCGGGGTCACCTCCTCGACACCGGGGTGCTCTCGCGGTGCGCCACCGACGTGCGCGCGCTCGGTGGCGACTACCGGATCGAGAAGCTGGACGTCGGCAAGGACTCGGGCGACGAGTCGTGGGCGCGCATCAGGGTGCAGGCGGACGACGACGAGCTGCTCGCCTCGATCCTCATGCGCCTGAACGCCTACGGGGTCAACCTCACCAGCCCCGGTGAGGCCGTGGCACGGGACGTCGACGCGGACGGCGTCTTCCCGGCCGACTTCTACTCCACGACCAACCTGGCGACGCAGGTCCGCCTGGAGGGGCGGTGGGTCGACGTCCAGCAGCCAGAGATGGACTGCGGGATCCTCGTCACGGGGTCGGGCGCCGAGCTCGCCGTCCGCACCGTCCCGGTCAGCGACGTCCACACCGGTGACCGAATCGTGTGCGGGGCGTCCGGCGTCCGCATCACGCAGATGCCGTGGGAGCAGCTGCCGCGCGAGGAGGAGGTGTTCGAGTTCATGAACTCGGAGGTCTCCAGCGAGAAGCCGCAGGCCCTGCTGGTGCGCCAGATCGCCCAGGAGATGCGCGACGTGAAGGCCTCCGGCCAGCGGATCCTGTGGGTCGCCGGACCGGCCGTCGTCCACACCGGGGCCGCCCCGGCCATGGTGGCGCTGGTGGAGGCGGGCTTCGTGGACGTTCTCTTCGGCGGCAACGCGATCGCCACGCACGACATCGAGTCGTCGCTGTACGGCACGTCGCTGGGCGTCGACCTCTCCAAGGGCCGCGGCGTCGAGCACGGCCACGAGCACCACATCCGCGCGATCAACCAGGTACGCCGTGCCGGCTCGATCGCGGCAGCGGTGGAGCAGGGCGTCGTCAGCGGCGGCGTCATGCACGCCCTGGTCACCCACGGCAAGAAGTTCGTGCTGGTCGGCTCGGTGCGGGACGACGGTCCGCTGCCCGACGTGCACACCGACGTGATCGAAGGTCAGCGCGCCATGCGCGGCCAGCTGCAGGGCGTGGGCTTCGCGATCATGGTGGCAACCATGCTGCACAGCGTGGCGACGGGGAACATCCTGCCGGCGTCCGTCCCGCTGGTGTGCGTGGACATCAACCCCGCCACGGTGACCAAGCTCGCCGACCGGGGTTCGTCGCAGGCGCGTGGGGTCGTCACCGACATCGGCCTGTTCCTGGAGCAGCTCGCCGTCGAGCTCGTGCCCGGCTGGAAGGGCTCAGGCGTCCGGTAGCCGCAGCGTGACCAGCAGCGGGCGGTGGTCGCTGGCCGCCAGCACGTCGGCCTCGCTGACGCCGCCCGGCCATCCCGCGGTTACGACCTCCAGCCGCGGGTCGGTCAGCACGGCGTCGATCCGGCTCCTCGGCCTGGTTGCCGGAAAGGTGCTGTCCCCGTGGGGAACGGCATCGACCAGGTGACCCTGCAGCGACCGCCAGGACGGTCCTCCTGGCCGCTCGTTGAGGTCCCCCGCGACGACCGTCGGGACGCCGTCCGCGAGCTGCTCGGCGAAGGCACCGACGTGGCGCGCCCGATCGGCCGGGTCCAGGCCGAGGTGGATGCTCATCACGCGCACGGGCAGCGACCCGGGCAGGCGGACGACGGCGCTGGCGGTTCCCCGTGGGCGGGTCATCCGGCCCGTCACCGGTAGCCGAGACGCGGCCCGGTCCAGGACGTCGACCCGGTCCCCGGCCAGCACCGCTGTCCCCGCCGACGCCCTGCCGCCGCTGACGAGCGCGAGACCGGACCGCCCGGCCAGCCTCCGGAGGCGGAACCGTGAGAACGGCCAGCGGGTGACCTCCTGCAGGCAGGCGACGTCCGGGCGCGCGTCGCGCAGCACCCGCTCGAGCGCCAGCGGGTCGCCGAGATGGCCCCACACGTTCCACGTCAGGACCCGCAGCTCCCTCGCCTCGACGGTCACCGACGTCACGGTAGCTCCGTGGGCACCGACGTCCAGGGGCACCGACGTCCAGGGGCACCGACGTCCAGGGGCACCGACGTCCAGGGGCACCGATGTCCGGGGAAGGCGAGGGGCAGCGCGCCGCCTCAGCCCCACCCGCGGGAGAGGTCCGCGGCACCGACGAGACCGGCGTCCGGCCCGAGCCGCGCCCTGACGACGGCCGCCTCGGGGCGGAAGCCGCGGCCGGTCAGCGCGCGGCGGAAGCTCTCGCGGGCGGGCCCCAGGAGCAGCTCGTCCGCGTCGGACATGCCACCTCCGATGACGAAGGTGCCCGGGTCCAGTGCCGCCGCGATGTTGGCCAGGCCGATGCCGAGCCAGCGTCCGACGTCGGAGAAGATCTCGATCGCGGCGGGGTCGCCGTCGCGCGCCGCCTCGGTGACGACCGGGCCGACGATCCGGGCGGGTTCACCGCCGACGCGGGCCAAGAGCCCTTGTGCGACGGGTGAGTTCGCGCCTGCCATCTCGCGGGCCTCACGGCCGAGCGCGTTGCCGGAGACGTACTGCTCCCAGCAACCGCGGTTGCCGCACTCGCAGCGGTAGCCACCAGGGACGACGACCATGTGGCCGAACTCCCCCGCGATCCCGTACCGCCCGCGCTGCATCCGGCCGCCGTTGACGATGCCTCCCCCGATGCCCGTCCCCAGCGTCACGCAGACCAGCCGCGGTTCGCCGCGGCCGGCGCCGAACCGGTACTCGGCCCACGCCGCGGCGTTGGCGTCGTTCTCCACCACCGTGCGGCGACCCACCCGCCGTCCCAGCCGCTCGCGCACCCGTACCTCGACCGCGTCGCGCAGCGGCTCGTGTCGCCAGGCCAGGTGCGGGGCGAAGAGCACGGTCGAGCGCCGGGCGTCGACGAAACCCGCCGCGCCGATGCCCACCGAGACGACCTCGTGCACCGAGGCCAGCTCCTCGACGACGTCGGCGATCAGGTCCTCGACCGCCTGCGGGCTGGACGTCGGGGTGTCCCGTCGGGCCCGGGCGATCACCTCCCCCGCGCCGTCGACCACCCCGGCCGCGACCTTGGTGCCGCCGATGTCGATGCCGATCGCGGGACCGTCGCCGATGAGGGCGCGCCGCGCCTGCTGCCGCACGACCTGGCGGCGCACCAGCCGGCGCTCGCGCCGCTCGCGCTCGCTCAGTCGCGCCACGTCACGGCGCCGGGTCGCCGATGGACCGGGCGAGGTCCGCGGCACCGACCATCCCGGCCTCGTTGTCCAGTGTCGCCAGCCGGATCACCAGCTCGGGTCGGTGCCCGCGGGCGGTCAGGTGCCGGCGGAACGCCAGCCGCATCGGTTCGAGCAGCAGGTCGCCGGCCGAGGCCACGCCACCGCCCACCAGCACGACGGCGGGGTCGAGGACGGCGGCCATGCTCGCCGTGCCCTCTCCCAGCCATCGGCCGAGCTCGGCCAGCAGCTCGACGGCCGCCTGGTCACCGGCCTGGGCGGCCTCGGTGATCATCGGCCCCTCGATGGCGTCGGGTTCGCCGTCTGCCATCTCCACCAGGGTTCTGGCCGTCAGCGAGCCCGACCGCGCCAGCTCCCTGGCCTCGCGCACCAGGGCGCTGCCGGAGGCGTACTGCTCCCAGCACCCACGGTTGCCGCAGGGGCAGCGCAACCCGTCCGGCACCATCCGCACGTGGCCCAGCTCGGCCGCGACGCCGTAGGCGCCGCGGAGCAGGTTGCCGTCGTGCACGACGCCGCCGCCCAGCCCGGTGCCGACCGTCAGCAGCACCATGTCGTCTACCTCGCGTGCTCCGCCGTGCCGGAACTCTCCCCACGCAGCGGCGTTCGCGTCGTTCTCGACGAGCACGGGCAGACCCGTGCGCTCCTCGAGGTCGGCCCGCAGCGGCTCGTCGCGCCACGCCAGGTTGGGGGCGAACAGCACGACGGAGCGGGTCGCGTCGACGTACCCGGCCGCCGCCACCCCCACCGCCGACACGTCGTGGTCGGCGCGCAGCTCGGCCACCGCGTCGGCCACCGCCTCCTCGATGGCCTCGACGTCGGTCGCCGGGGTCTCGCGACGCACCTGCGACACGATCGTCCCCTCACCGTCCACCACCCCCGCGGCGATCTTCGTCCCGCCGACGTCCACGCCGATCGTGTTCATCGCCCTCTTCCCGTCGTCAGTCGCCGATGTCGATGTGCTCGATGTCCTCGCGCGCCGGGCGGTCGGTGGTCGCCGGCTCGCGCGCCCCGGCCAGCTCGGCCAGCGCAGCGGCCAGCGAGGTGGCGGCGTCCGCCAGGTGGGCGACGACCTCGGGCCGTGACTCCTGCACCCGCGCGACCACCTGGCACCACGGGCACACCCGGCACGCGGTCGGGGAGGGCCCGTCCGCGCGCTGCCCGTCGTCCGCGCGCTGCCCGTCGTCCGCGCGTCGGTCGTCCGCCCTCTCGGCTGCGGCGCCCAACCAGCTGCCCGCCACCTGCCCGAACGCGTCCACGAGCCGCGCCGCCTCGTCGGCCAGGCTGCCGTGCTCGTGCGCCGGGGCACTCACGACCGCTCTCCCGGCTCGGCCCGCAACCCGTCAAGTGTCCCGCTCCGGTCAGACCCGCCGGCGTGTCTTCCCGCAGGGGGACACTCGACGCTCACTGGTGCACCTTCGTCGGTCCGGGCGGTCCGGGCGGTCCGGGCGGTCCGGGCGGTCCGTGTCGTCACAGGGACCGCCACAGGGCGGGGTCGGGCTCGAAGCGGATCCGCAGCTCACCGTCGCGCAGGGCCGCTCCCGCCACCGTGCACCGGCGCAGGGCGCTGGGCAGGGCCAGGACGCGCCGGTGCGGACCCACCGTGAGCACGAGCTCGTCACCTCTCCGGGACAGGTCGAGGTCGCGGCGCTGCGCGAGCGGGAGGCTGAGGGCCAACACGAACTCCCGGCCCGACCGCTCGACACGCATCCCGGAGGCGTGCGGCCCCACCTCGAGCCAGTCGTCGCCGGCGCCGACGTACAGCTCGTCGGCGAGGGCGGCGAGCGCCTCGGTCCCGACCGGCTCGGCCTGCGCGAAGCCCGACACGCGAACAGGCGCCGGCGCGAACGAGGCTCGGACGTCGTCGAGCTGGGCCGCCTGCGCCGCGGCCCAGGCGGCCCGCCAGGGGTCGTCGCCGTCCGGGACGACCCGGTTCGCCACCACCCCGTCGACGACGTACCCGAACAACGCCAACGAGGTGAGCGTGCGTCGGGCCTCGGCCACGACGACCGCCTCGGGGGTCAGGACCAGCCGCACGGACGTCGTCGCCCCGCCCAGCACCTCCCGGACGTCGGCCAGCTCGGCCTGCAGGCGTCCGATCGCGTCCACGACCGGGTCGTCCGGCAGGGGCACGCCACCGCGGCCGAGCACGGGGCGCAGGGCCCTGGCCACGCGGCGCTCCGGCGTGAGGACCCGACCGACGTAGGCCGAGAGCGCGTCGGGCAGGGCGAGCAGCCGCAGGGTCTGCGCGGTGGGGGCGCAGTCGAGCACGACGAGGTCCCACGGCCCCGCGCGCAGCTGGTCCCGGACCTCGAGCAGGGCCAGGACCTCCTCGGCGCCGGGCAGGGTGGTGAGCTCCTCGGCGGCCAGCGGGTCGAGACCGACGTGGTCCAGGACGGCCAGCAGGTACTCGCCGATGCCGCGCCAGTGCTGCTGCGCCCGGACGACCGTGCTGATCTGCTGCGCGAACAGCCCGGGCTCGACCTCGGTCGGCTCGGGACCGACGTCGACGCCGAGCGCGTCGCCCAGGGAGTGGGAGGCGTCGGTCGAGGCGACCAGCGTCTTGGTGCCCAGCCGCGCGGCGCGGACGGCGGTGGCCGCCGCCGTGGTGGTCTTGCCGACCCCGCCCTTGCCGGTGAACAGCAGCAGGCGCACGCCCGATGCCGGCCTCAGCTCTCGACCTGATTCTTCGGCACCAGAAAGCCCTCGCCCCGGATCTCTGGGCTCTCGACCCGCTTCTTGAGCTCCTTCAGGGCGGTGTCGATGATGACCTTCTCGGCCTTGCGCTTGAGCATGCCGAGCATGGGGATCTTCACGTCGACGGCGAGCCGGTAGGTCACGGTCGTCGCCGACTCCCCGTGCGCGGCGAGCTCGTAGGCGCCGTCGAGCTTCTTGATGATGTCGGCCTCGACCAGCTGCCACGAGACGGTGCCGGTACCGGTCCTGCCGCTGGGCCAGGTGTAGTCCAGGACGTAGGTGTCCTTGATGGGACCGTTGTCGACGACGAACCGCGCCTGATGTGGCTTGCCGACCTTGTTGGTGGAGAGCACCTCGACGTGCTTCACCGCGGCCGCCCACTGCGGGTAGGCGTCGAGGTCGGCGATGACCGCCAGCACGTCCGCCGGTGCGGCGTCGACGGTGATGCTCGACTCGGTGCGCTCGGCCATCTGCAGCTGCCTCCCTGGCGGCGGGCGGGGTGCCGGCCACGATCGCGGAAAGGCTACCGGTCGCCCGGTCCGCGCGGATCAGGGTCAGAGCAGCGCGCCGCCCAGCGCGAGCAGGCCGAAACCGAGCGCTGTGGCTGCCACGGTGCCGACGAGCATCGCGACCACCCGGCCGGTGGTGGTGGCCAGGACCGAGAAGCGGGGGCGCACCGACGTGCCGGAGGTCGCGGCCAGCTCGGCGAGCAGCTGGTCGGCCACCCGTTCGACGTCCGCCGCACCGCCCTCCGGCGCGTCCGCATCCCCAACGTCCGCAGTTGTGGTCGCCGGAGCAGCCACTTCTGCGGACGCGCCGCTCGGCGTCCCCGGCGCGTCCGCAGTTGTGGTGGCCGGAGCAGCCACTTCTGCGGACGCCGGGGCGTCTGGCCGCAGGTCGGCGAAGCACAGCGAGCACCACGACGCGACCGACGTCACGCGGGCGCCGCAGGTCGGGCAGCGGGGCCCTCGGAGACGGGAGGGGGCAGGGGCGAGGTCGCTCATCCGTCGAGTCATCGGCAGGACGCCGGCCATGCTTGACCGTCGTCGGCCGGCGTCCTGCGCCTGGGCTCGCCCGCAGGCCGACCGCGTTCCAGCTCGTCCTTGAGCTCGTGCACGTGCCGCTTCCACCGCCGTGCGGGCCGCACCCGCTCCCTGGTCGGCCCTGTCGCGCTCCAACACCAGGTCGAGGTCGGGCCACCAGGTCCGCCACTGCACGGGGTCGGCCACGACGCGCGCGACATCACAGCGGTCGGCGACGACGAACGTTTCGTCCACCAGGTCGACCGTCGCCATGGCGTCAGGATGTCAGCCCGCTGGCCGCGCCGGCGCCGGTCGCACGCCCGTGCGGGCGTGCGGGCGTGCGGGCGTGCGGGCTTGCGGGCGTGCGAACCCTCCCGCTCGACCGCTACCCGGCGGTATGGTCCGGACTCGACCGACTGTTGACTCTTGTCTGGAGCACCCGTGCGCGAGTTCAGCGTCCCCCCGCTGGTCGAGGTCGAGCCCTCGTCCAACCTCACCGACCTCGTCGTCCGCAACGCGACCGAGCGCCCGCACGCCGTGGCGTTCCGCCGGCGCGCCGGGCAGCGCTGGCAGGACGTGACCTCGCGGGAGGTCCTGGCGGAGGTCGGCGCGCTCGCCAAGGGCCTCGTCGCCGCGGGGGTGCAGCCGGGCGACCGGATCGGCCTGATGTCCAAAACCCGCTACGAGTGGACGCTCACCGACTTCGCGATCTGGTTCGCGGGCGCGGTGACCGTCCCGATGTACGAGACCTCCTCCTCCGAGCAGGTGGCGTGGATCCTGGGCGACTCCGGCGCGGTGGGCAT
Organism: Actinomycetales bacterium; assembly: GCA_038232615.1. Classification (GTDB taxonomy): domain Bacteria; phylum Actinomycetota; class Actinomycetes; order Actinomycetales; family DASROP01; genus DASROP01. The sequence goes on along the minus strand of JBBSNO010000043.1, from coordinate 5,398 downwards.
CGTCGTGGAGTCCGAGCAGCACGCCGCCGCCGTCAGCGAGGTCCGGGGCGGGATCGACTCGTTGCAGCACGTCTGGCAGATCGAGGACGGCGGCCTGACGGAGCTCTCGGCGTCCGGCACCGGCGTGTCGGACGACGACCTGGAGCAGCGACGGACCGCCGCGAACCTGGACGACCTCGCCACCATCATCTACACGTCCGGGACCACCGGGCGTCCCAAGGGCTGTGAGCTGACCCACGGCAACTTCGTCGTCCTGACCGCCAACGCGACCGCGAAGCTGAAGGACGTCGTCAGCGCCCAGGGCGCCTCGACGCTGCTGTTCCTGCCGCTCGCGCACGTGTTCGCCCGGTTCATCCAGGTGCTCTGCGTCGCGTCCGGCTCGGCGATGGGGCACACGGCCGACGTGAAGGCGCTGCTGGAGGACCTCGCGACCTACCAGCCCACGTTCATCCTGTCCGTGCCGCGGGTGTTCGAGAAGATCTACAACTCCAGCGAGCAGAAGGCGGAGGCCGCGGGCAAGGGCAAGATCTTCCGGCAGGCGGCAGAGACTGCGGTCGCGTTCAGCCAGGCCCAGGACACCGGCGGGCCCGGCCTCGGGCTCAAGGTGAAGCACACGCTGTTCGACAAGCTCGTCTACGGCAAGATCCGCACCGCGCTCGGAGGCAAGGCGCAGTACGCCGTCTCCGGCGGGGCAGCCATGGGTGAGCGGCTCGGCCACTTCTACCGCGGGGTCGGGCTCGTCGTCCTGGAGGGCTACGGGTTGACCGAGACGACGGCACCGACCAGCGTGAACACCCCGGAGCAGATCAAGATCGGCAGCGTCGGGCCGCCGCTGCCCGGCACGTCCGTCAAGATCTCCGACGACGGCGAGGTGCTGCTCGCCGGCGCCCACCTGTTCCGCGGGTACTGGAAGAACCCCGAGGCGACCGCGGAAGCCATCGTCGACGGCTGGTTCCACACCGGCGACCTCGGCACGCTCGACGACGACGGGTTCGTGCGGATCACCGGTCGCAAGAAGGAGATCCTGGTGACGGCCGGCGGCAAGAACGTCGCCCCCGCCGTCCTGGAGGACCGCCTGCGGGCCCACCCCCTGGTCAGCCAGACCATCGTCGTCGGCGACGGCAAGCCGTTTATCGGAGCGCTCGTGACGCTCGACCCGGAGATGCTGCCCACGTGGCTCTCCAACAACGAGAAGCCGGAGATGTCGGTGCAGGACGCCGCCCAGGACGACGCCGTCAAGGCGGAGATCCAGCAGGCGGTGGACTCCGCGAACAAGGCGGTCTCCAAGGCGGAGTCGATCCGCAAGTTCGAGATCCTGCCCACGGACTTCACCGAGGAGTCGGGCCACCTGACGCCGTCGCTGAAGCTCAAGCGCAACGTGGTGATGAAGGACTACTCCGACGTGGTGGAGCGCCTCTACGCGAAGTGACGGGCGCCGGCCTGGCGATGGCGCGCACGTCACCGACCGGGCGTGTCCCCCATCTGGCCCACATTTGCCCAATCGTCAGACACGGCACATTCAGGGAACGCACAGTGTCCTCGTGCACATCGACGAACGGGAGTCCGTCGTGACGCCGGGGGCACGGGGTACGTGGTGGCGCTTCAGCCTCGCCACGCGGCTCCGGTGCGCCATCGCCGTGCTGAGCCTGGCGGTCGCCGCCGCCGAGGGCCACGCGCTCGACGTGCTGCCCTGGGCCGCGGCGGTCATCGCCCTGGAGTTCCTCGGCGAACGCCGCCGGGGCCCACGGTCGGACCGGACGGTCCTCTACGGCCTCTGCGCCGTCGTCGTCCTGGCAGTCGTGCTGACCCTCGACGACACCGTTGCCGTCCTGCCGCTGCTGCTGGTGCCCGCCTACCGGGCCGGGGAGCAGCACGGGCGGGCCGAGGCCGCCAGCATCCCGCTGGTGCTCGGGGCCGGCGCGGCGTTCGCCGCCTGGTGGCACCGGGACGACGTCGCCCTCGCCGCCGTCGTCCAGTGGTGGGCGCTCGCCGTGGGCCTGGCGCAGCTCGGCGCCTGGGGACGCCGCGTCGAGGAGGACCGGGCCCAGCCCGACACGTCCGCGGCACGGGAGGCCGGGCGGCTGCTCAGCCGCTTGCAGGACCTGGCGCGGCAGCTGCCGACGGGCCTGGACGTCCCTGCGGTGGCCACCATGCTGATCGACGACATCAAGGAGCGGGTCCCCGCCGACCGGGCCGCGGTGCTGGTCCGGGTCGCGGACGACCAGGTCAGCCCGGTGGCGCTGGTGGGTGCCGAGCGACTCCCGTGGCGCGACCCGGTGCGTTCCGCAGGGACCATGCACGAGGCGTGGACGCAGGAGAAGGTGGTCCACGACCTGAGGCCCCCCGACGTGAACGGACGTCGCAAGGGATCGGCGATGCTCGCCCTGCCCCTGGCCGACCTGGGCGGCGAGCTCCTCGGGCTCGTCGTCCTCGACCGGACGTCGCCGGTCCCGTTCTCGCCCGAGGAGGTGGCCCTCGCCGCCGACGCGGCCAGGCGGCTGGCGCCGCACCTGCAGGCCGCCCTTGCCTTCGCCGAGCTCAGGCACGTCTCCGAGGTCGGCGAGCGCGAGCGGTTGGCGCGGGAGATGCACGACGGCGTGGCGCAGGACCTCTCCGCGCTCGGCTTCGCCCTGGACGCCGCGACCAAGCGCGTCGCGCTGGTGGACAGCGTCTCGGCCGGCGCGCTCAAGGACGTGCGCGGGGAGCTCAACCGCACCATCCGCGACATCCGCCTGTCGATCTCGGACCTGCGCTCCTCGGTCAGGCCCGAACGGGGGCTCGGCGCCGCCATCTCCAGCCACGTGCAGTCCATGGGGTCGACCAGCGACGTCGCCGTCACCGTCGCCCTGCAGGAGTCCCCGTTCCGGTTGCCGTCGCACCACGAGTCGGTCCTGCTGCGGCTCGTCCAGGACTTCCTGGGTGACACGCGGACCCGCCGGTCCGCGACGTCGCTGACGGTAGAGCTCGAGACCCACCCGCCACGGGCCCGCCTGCGGCTGGCCCGCGACGGCGGCGGTGGCTGGGACCCGGACGAGCTGCTGGTCTCGGCGCTCCAGTCGCTCGGCGGCCGGGTCGAGGTCACGCCCGTCGACGACCCGGTGGTGGTGGCCATCGTGGAGCTCGGCAGCGCCCGCCCGGTCGAGGTCACCGGTGAGCCGGAGCAGCACGTCGCCCCGGTCCCGCACGCGAAGTGGGCCGTCTGGCCTGCGCGGGTGGCGTCGTGACACGCGTGCTGCTGGTCGACGACCACCGCATCGTGCGCGGTGGTCTGCGCCAGGCACTCGACGCCGAACCCGACCTCGAGGTCGTCGGCGAAGCCGACTCCGTCGCCGAGGGCATCAGGGCGGTGGCGGCCCACGAGCCCGACGTCGTCGTCTGCGACGTGACGATGGGTGACGGCAGCGGCATCGACCTGGTTCGCCAGTGCCGCAACGACAACCCGACGCTGGGCCTGGTCGTGCTGACGATGCACGGGGACGACGACATCCTCTTCGCCGCCCTGGACGCCGGCGCGTCGTCCCTGGTGCTCAAGAGCGCCCACCTCGACGACCTGCTGGACGCCGTCCGGCGCGCCGCGACGTCACCGGACACCTTCTCGGCCGCCGGAATGGGGGCGGCGATGCGACGACGGTCCTCACAGCCCAAGCCGATGCTCACCCCGCGCGAGCACGAGGTGCTCGGGCACCTCAAGGACGGCCTCTCGATCCAACAGGTCGCGAAGAAGCTGTACCTCAGCGAGTCGACGGTCAAGACGCACGTGGCCAAGGTGTACGACAAGCTCGGGGCGACGAACCGCACGCAGGCGATCATGACGGCGCTGCGGCTGCGGCTGCTCGACGCCGGGTGACCGCATCGTCCGTTCGGCTGACGCGGGTCGAGCCGTTGCGGCGATGCCATCGCGCTGGGTCCTTGGCAGGATCGTCAGGTGGAGACGACGTGAGCCTGAGCCGAGCGCGCCGAGTCAGTCGTGCGCGTCGTAGCCGGCGTGGCAGCGCCAGCCTGGCGCTCGCCACGACCGTCTTCGGCGTCCTGTTCGCGGTGTCGGTCATCGCGCTGCTGATCAGCACCGTCTAGGAGTGACAGCCATGGCAGGCAGCGACCATTCGAAGGTCAGCTCGGTGACCGCGCTGGAAGCGCTGCAGACCGCCGACGTGGACGTGCAGGGAGGGGAGGGGCTGGCCCGGACGTGGCCGACAGGGTTCGCTCCCCTGGACACGCACCTGGGTGGTGGCTTCCACGCCGGAGACCTGGCGCTGCTGGCCGGGTCACAGGGCACCGGCAAGACCACCGTGGGGCTGCAGATGGCGCGCAACGTCGCCGCTGCCGGTGGGCATGCGGTCTACGTCTGTTACGAGCACACGCCCGCGCAGCTGCTGGAGCGGCTGGTGGTGATGGAGGCCGCCCTCATCGCCGGCCAGATGGCCCCGTCGCAGGAGGAGGTCAGGCGCCGGCTCGCCCGCGGCGGCGACGACCTGATGAGCGCCCTCGACGGTCTACCGGGCGCCCCGGAGGCGCTGGTGTCCATCGAGGGCTACGGCAACCGCCTGCGGCTGGTGGGGGCCCGCGGTGACGTCACCGGCCTGGAGGACATCCGCCGCTACGCCACCGAGGCGGTGGAGCCCGCCCTGGTCGTCGTGGACTACCTGCAGAAGGTAGCCGCCGGTGACCACGCGGACGAGGACGTGCGGATCTCCCACGTCGCCACGACGCTGAAGGACCTGGCGCTGGAGCTGCAGTGCCCCGTGCTCGCGGTGACCGCCGTCGACCGCAGCGGCCTGGACGCGCGGCGCATCCGTGCCCGCCACCTCAAGGGCTCGGTGACCCTGGCGTACGAGGCCGACGTCATCCTGGTGCTGCAGGACAAGTACGACGTCGTCGCGCGCCAGCACCTGATGTACGACCTCTCAGGCGCCGAGGACTACCACCGCTGGCTGGTGTGGAGCCTGGAGAAGAACCGGCACGGCTCCGACCACATCGACCTGGAGTTCCGCAAGCGCCTCAGCCACGGGCACGTCGAGCCGCACGGCCAGGTGGTCGAGCAGGAGCTGGTCGACGAGCGCGTGCACCGCGACTGAGTCTCCGCTAAGCGACGTGCTCGCGAACGCGTTTACGAGCGTGGATCGAGGTAGGCCGACAGAAGGACAGCCGTCTTGCGGAGCTCCAGGGCGGCGTCGACGAGCAGCGCGGCCGCCTTGAGACACTTCAGGACGCCGCGCACGTCACCTTTCGCGTAGGGGGCGTCTCGCCCCAGCACGGTGAGCACGGGCGTCGGCGCCGTCGCAGCCACGACCAACAGGCATCGGTGCCGCGAGAGCGGGAGGTCCGCGAGGTCCGCTCGCAGCAGGTCGCTGTCAGGGATGGCCAGAGCCGAGCCTGCAGCGGTGAGCCGGTCGAGGAT
>JBBSNO010000042.1:0-15730 GCA_038232615.1 Actinomycetales bacterium | reverse complement strand
CTGCCTCCACGTGATCGAGGAGCTGCGCGACCTCGAGGCCGAGTTCTCCGACGTCCTCGTCGTGGTCGGCGTCCACTCGCCGAAGTTCGCGTTCGAGTCCGAGCCGCAGGCGCTCGCCGATGCCGTGGAACGGTACGGCGTCCACCACCCGGTGCTCGACGACCCCGACCTGAGCACGTGGCAGGCGTACACGGCACGGGCCTGGCCGACGCTGGTCGTCGTCGACCCCGAGGGCTACGTGGTCGCGCAGATGTCCGGGGAGGGGCACGCCCACGGTCTCGGGGTGCTGCTGCGCGAGCTGGTCGCGGAGCACGACGCGAAGGGGACGCTGCACCGCGGGGGCGGTCCGTACATCGCGCCGCCGCCACCGATGACGGCCCTGCGCTTCCCCGCGCACGCGGTCGCCCTGGCTGCGGGCACGGTGCTGGTCAGCGACACGGCACACCACCAGCTGGTCGAGATGGAGGACGACCTGGTCACCGAGCGCCGCCGCTTCGGCAGCGGTGAGCGCGGCTTCGACGACGGACGCACGGACCGCGCGTCCTTCGCCGAGCCGCTGGGCCTGGTGCTGCTGCCGGACGACGTCGCGTTACGCCTGGGCTTCGACGTCGTTGTCGCCGACTCGGTGAACCACGCACTGCGCGGGCTGCGGCTGGACGATGGGCACGTCATGACGATCGCGGGCACGGGCGAGCAGCTCCGTCGCCGCGAGGGAGGCGGCCCGGCGCGGGAGCAGGCGCTGTCGACGCCGTGGGACGTCGCGTGGTTCGACGACCAGGTGGTCGTGGCCATGGCCGGCGTGCACCAGCTGTGGGCCCTGGACCCGTTCGCGGAGACCGTCCGGGTGGTCGCCGGGACGACGGCCGAGGGCTTGCGGGACGGCGCCGCGGAGCAGGCCTGGTTCGCGCAGCCCTCCGGTCTCGCGCCGGCGGGGGACACGCTCTGGTTCGTCGACGCGGAGACGTCCGCGCTGCGCTGGCTGCGCCGTTGCGGTGAGCCGGACCGATCCGTGCAGGACGTGGACGACGACCGGGTCGCCAACGTCGCACCGGTTGCCGCACCCGGCTACGAGGTCGGGACCGTCGTCGGGACGGGCCTGTTCGACTTCGGGCTCGTCGACGGCGTCGCCGCAGGTGCGCGCCTGCAGCATCCGCTCGGGCTCGCCGTCCTGCCGGACGGTTCGATCGCGGTGGCCGACACCTACAACGGTGCCGTGCGCCGTTACGACCCGGGGACGGGGCTGGTCAGCACGCTGGTGAGTGGCCTGGCGGAGCCGACCGGCGTGCTGGTCGACTCGGGGGACGTGACCTCGCTGGTGGTCGTGGAGTCGGCCGCTCACCGCCTCGACAGGGTCCGCATCCCGCCGCACGCGCGCAGGCTGGACGGCGTGGCGATGCGTACCCGGCGCCCAGCCACGGACGTCCGCGCCGGCGCCCTCGACCTGCGCGTCACCTTCGCACCGCCCACAGGCCAGAAGCTGGACGACCGCTGGGGCGATCCCACGCGACTGGTCGTGTCGTCGACCCCGGCCGGCCTGCTCGTGCAGGGTGCGGGGGACGACGTCGGCCTGGGCAGACGGCTCCTCGTCGCCGACGACGTGGGCGGGGGCGTCCTGCACGTCAGCGTCCAGGCGGCCGCGTGCGACGGCGACGCCGCGACGGGCGAGGTACCGCCGCACGCGGCGTGCCACCTTTACCAGCAGGACTGGGGGATCCCGGTGCGGGTGGTGCCGGACGGCGACACCGAGCTGGTACTCGACCTGCGCGGCGTCTAGGACGAGGCGTTCAGGCCCCGGCACCGCCGCGGCCTCGCTACTCGCCCGAGCCGGGAACGCAGGCCGCGACGAAGGCGTCGACCGACTCGTGGACATCCTGCACGACGGCCTCGCTGATCGACCCGGTGTCGAAGGCTGCCCGGGCGAACCCGGCCCGTGCGACAACCTCGTCGAGCTCGTCGGCAACGCCGTCTGCCGCTTCGGCATCGCCGAGCAGCTCCTGGAGCATCTCCTGCCGGCTCCTCAGCGCTGCCCTCACCTCCTCGGCGTCCGCGTCCTCCTGCACCGCCAGCCGCGCCGTCTCGTCCAGGGAGACCACCGCCTGCGCGGCCTCGCGGCACGTGCCCGCCCTGAAGTCCTGCGGATCCGGCAGATCCCGACCGGTGTCGCTGCACGCCGTGGTCACGATGAGGGCGAGCACGGCGAGCACCTGACCGACACGCTTCATCGGAGCTCCTGCCTCCTGGGCCGGGCCCGGCCGCCGGCCGGTGGCGAGTCGCCACCGGCCGTCGGCACGCGCGTGGTGTGTCAGCTGCCGTCCTCCGGGTCCGGACCGTCGTCGCCCGGCACGTTCACCGAGTTGGAGTGCGGGATGGCGACGTAGGGGAACTTGTTGCCGAACTCCTTGTCGTTGCTGGAGACCGCGTCACCGAGCTCGTTGGGCGTTCCGACCAGCTCGCCCTCGAGCACCTGCAACTCGATGTCGACGACGTCGTCGGCCAGCCGCCGGCCGTTCGGGAAGCCCGCGAGGTCACCACCGAGGACACCCAGCCGGTTGGCCGCGTAGGAGGATGTGGGCGGGATCGACATGTTCAGCCGGATCATCTCGCCGGGAGCGAAGTTGCGGGGGTCGACGTCCTTGTTGAGCAGCTGGGAGTTGAGGTTGATGTCACCCAGCGTCTCCGGGCATCCCTCGACGGCGCAGATGCCGGTCAGGAAGACCTCGACGAGGTCGGTGCGCGGCGTGGCGGGTGCCGGGATGCCGTAGATCGCCTCGACCAGACTCGGCACGATCGGTTCCTGCACGTACTGCAGGAACTGGCCGTCCTCGGACGGGGTGGAGGAGTTGAACCGGTCCTTGTCCTTGATCGGGATGACGACCTCGTTGACGAGTGGGTTCCCGAGGCGGGAGACCTGGACCTGGTTGCCGGCGGCCTGCGCGACGCCGCCGTCCCCGTCGGTGCGGCTGAGTACCGTCACCCTCGGCCGCTCGGTGTCGCTCCAGACGCCGACGACCGGGTTGTCCTTGGCGTCGCCGTTGAGGGCGAGCGCCGCCTTCGGCACCTGCAGGGCGATCGTGTTGACGTTGTACCCGGCGAGCGTGTCGTGCCCGTCCTCGACGAAGTCGACACCTTCCGGGAACGGCGGGCTGCCTTCCTCTACCGCTCCGCCGTAGAGCAGGTCGAAGATGCGAAGGTCGAGGAAGAACGAGTCGTCGGCCTGCCCGCTGTAGGTCTGGCCACCGCCCTTGACCGGCACGATCGCCTGGTCGCGCAGCGGCTGGTAGCCCGCAGGCATCGACGCCGGACCGACGAAGGAAGGCGCCGCGATCGCGTTGTGGACGAGCCGCTCGGCTCGGCCACGGCCGTCACGGATCAGGTACAGGTCATAGGTCTGGAAGAAGTTCAGGTCCTTGTCCTTCAGGGACGTGACCGCCCCGGTGTTGTACAGGAACGTGTCCTGGGTGCGGTAGTTGTCCTTGAAGACCCAGCGGTAGGTCAGGTCCGCCACCGCGTCGCCGTCGTTGTCGATGTTGATGTCGTAGTTCGAGCCCGCCTCGAAGGCGTAGAAGTTGGGACCGCCGTTGGGCTCCTCGAAGGGGATCCAGTTGGCGACCAACGTCACTGTGTCCTCCTTGTCCGGACTGACGAAGGCGTAGACGTCCGTGTTGTCGACACGTGGCTGGCCCGCGATGTACGGCGCCTCGCGGTGGCTGGAGGCGCTGCCGACGACCGGGCCCAGCAGGGCTACGGCGCCGAGGGTGGCCGCGGCCACCGCCCCCGTCGCGGCCACAGCGGCGCGGATGTTCCGTTTCATGGTGTTCCTTCCGGATCAAGGCGTATGACTGTCCGCACACCGGCCTCATGACCGGGGTGTGAGCGTCGACCCCTCCACTGCACCACGTCGACGTGAGCGTCACCGTCCCACACCCTTTCCGCCCGCGCGAGGGGTGCGGGCGAAGTAGTTGGTCTTCTCCGTCCGTTGACTACCAACCGTTACGGAAGAGCAGGTTTCGGCAATCTTCATCGACCGGATTGCGCCAGTTCGCAGTGCGGGGTGAGACTGCCAGCATGAAGCGTCTCTCCCGCCGGGTCGGTGTGTCGCTGGCTGTCGTTGGCGCGGCGGTGGCACTGACGTTCGTCGGGGCCGTCGCAACCGTCCCGGGAACCGGCGCCGTCCCTGTCCCGGACCGGGCCGTCGCCGGTGTCCAGGTCGGACGAGGCGGCGGGAACGACGTCGCGCTGCTGCAGGACCGCCTTCGTGAGCGACCGGAGGACTGGCAGGGCTGGGCGGCCCTGGGTAACGCGTACGTGGAGCAGGCGCGCGTCAGCGGTGACCCGTCCTCCTACGGCAAGGCCGAGGCCGCTCTGGAGCGTTCGCTCGCGGTCCGCGCAGACGGCAACGCCGATGCCATCACGGGTCAGGCCGCGCTCGCCGCCGCCCGTCACGACTTCGCTGCCGCGCTCGCTCTGGCCGAGCGGGCCCAGCAGGTCGACAGCTTCAACCCACCTGCCCTGGGGATCGTGGGGGACGCGCTCGTCGAGCTCGGTCGCTACGACGACGCCTTCGCAGCCATCGAGCAGCTCAACTCCATGAAGCCGGGCTTCCCCGCCTACTCTCGCGCCTCCTACGCCTGGGAGCTGCGGGGTGATACCGAGCGGGCGACGGAGGCGATGGAGCAGGCGCTGCATGCGGCTGGCAGCCTCGGTCAGGCGACGTTCGCCGCCTACTACCTGGGCCAGCTGGCGTTCGACGAGGGAGACCTGGACGCCGCACAGGCACGCTTCGAGGTGGGACTGGAGCGTGAGCCGGACTCACCGGCCCTGCTGGCGGGTAGCGCGCGGGTGGCGGCTGCCCAGGGAGATATCCAGACCGCGGTACGGGACTACACCGCGTCGGTGGGGACGCTGCCGAATCCCAGCGTGATCGCCGAGCTCGGCGACCTGTACGCCTCGCTGGGGCGGGACAGCGAGGCGCAGGACCAGTACGACGTCGTGCGGGCGACGCAGCAGCTGCTCGCCGCCGCCGGCCAGGACGTCGACCTCGAGCTGTCGCTGTTCGACGCCGATCACGGCAGGCACGCAGACGCGCTGGAGTCGGCAGAGGCTGCGTACGCCACCCGGGCGTCGATCTTCACGCAGGACGCCCTCGCGTGGTCCCTGTACCGCAACGGCAGACCGGCCGAGGCGCTACCGCACGCACAGGCCGCCCTGCGCCTGGGCACGCGCAGCGCGGTGCTGCATTACCACCTCGGGATGATCCAGTCGGCGCTGGGCGACACGCAGGGAGCACGGGAGCAGCTGGAGCGTGCGCTGGCCATCAACCCGTACTTCTCGACCCTGCACGCCCCCCTTGCCGAGGCCGAGCTCGACGGGCTGCCCTCCACGGACTGAGGCTGGTCACGACCAGATGCACGCGAAGCGACCACCCGAGCCCGGTCTCCCGCCGGATGCGATGACACGCCAGGTCCAGGCCGAAGGCCGGCACGTCGACGTCCATCAGGGGGCGTTGTCGGTGGTTGCCTGGCGGCGTCGAGGGCGTTGAGGTAGCCGGTCAACAGGGTCGCGATCGCCTTCGTGCCGACCATCATGCGCGCGGACTCGATCATCGTGAACATCTGCGCGATGACGTCGTGGACGTCGCCGAGCAGAGTGCCCACGGCGGGGATGCCGTCGACCTCTCCGAGACGCAGCTCGCAGGTCGTGGAGGCCTTCGGGCACGACGCCAGGGACCGGTCACCGATGGTGACCGGTCCCTGGCTGAGCGCTGAACTCGCTACACCGGAGGGCGGTCGTCGTACACGCGACGCTCTTCCACGACCGTGTCGCCGCGGGTCGACTGCCGGCGGCGGGGAGCGAACACGGCCAGGGTCAGGATCAGGCCGACGACTCCGGCAGCGGCCAGGATGAAGCCGATGACCTGGATGTCGATACCTGCCACCTCGACCTCCACCGCGAAGGCGAGGATGAGGCCGAGGGCGATGAGGAAGATGCTGACGCCGATGCCCATGGTACGTACCCTCCGGTCGTGCGGGCCGTGATCGGCTCGCGTCAGGCCAGTTAGCCACGCCGGGATGCCATGCGCATCCCGACGCGCCGGTCGCTACTGCGGGAGATCTTCCGCCGGCTGCGTGAGCACGAAGCCGGAGCCGGCGCCGGAGGAGTCGGCGTCCAGTGTGCTCTGCTCGAGCAGTGAGGCGACCTGCTGCTCGACGAACACTCGGGCGCCGCCCGAGTCGATGACCTGGTCACCAGGCGCGGGCTCGGCGGCGAGGGAGACCTCGAGGCCTTCTGCGGAAGGCGCAGGCGCGATCCGCAGGCCGCCACCCTCGGGAACCTCGGGCCGGTCGGTGATGTCGCGGACCAGGGTCTGGGCGTCGTCGGTCAAGTTGAGCACGGGTGCTCCTCGTGAGTCGTCGGGGTCCTGCCTGTCCTTGCCCCTCCACCGTGGCCACAGCGCGCGGGTCGGCTGGGGTCAGGTCAGAACGCCGCTTCGTCGACGTCCATCAGGGCGTTGTCGGTGGCTTCGGTGATCGCCCGCTCGGCTGAGATCTTCGGCAGCACAGTGCGGGCGAAGAACTTCGCGGCGGCGACCTTGCCCTCGTAGAAGCGGCGGTCCTTGTCCGAGACGCCGGACGGGGCGGCCAGGGCGACCTCCGCCTGGCGCAGCAGCAGCCAGCCGACGATCAGGTCACCCGTCGCCAGCAGCAGCCGAGACGTGTTCTGGCCGACCTTGTACAGGTTCCTCGCGTCACCGCCGTCGGCGAGCTCGCCCGACGCCATCAGCTGCGCGACCATATAGCCGACGATGCCCTGCACGTCCTCCAGCGCCTGACCCAGCAGCTCGCGCTCGGTCGTCAGCTGGCCGTTGCCGGCGTCCCCCTTGGCGAACTCCCCGATCTGCCTCGCCACGTGCCCCAGGGCCTGGCCCTTGTCCCGCACGATCTTGCGGAAGAAGAAGTCCAGACCCTGGATGGCCGTCGTCCCCTCGTAGAGGGTGTCGATCTTGGCGTCGCGGACGTACTGCTCCACCGGGTAGTCCTGCAGGAAGCCCGACCCGCCGAGCGTCTGGAGGCTCTCGGTTCCGAGCAGCACCCACGCCCGCTCGGAGCCGCAGCCCTTGACCAGGGGAAGCAGCAGGTCGTTGACACGGGTGGCGATGTCCTCGGGGCTTCCGTCCGCGACGTCGTGCCCGTCGCCGGCGGCGTCGACGACGTCCTGCTGGGTGGCGGTGTAGAGCACGAGCGCGCGGAGTCCCTCGGCGTACGACTTCTGGAGCATCAGCGAGCGGCGGACGTCGGGGTGGTGGGTGATGGTCACGCGCGGTGCGGTCTTGTCCGTCATCCGGGTCATGTCCGCGCCCTGCACGCGCTCCCTGGCGAACTCGAGGGCGTTGAGGTAGCCGGTCGAGAGGGTGGCGATGGCCTTGGTGCCGACCATCATGCGCGCGGACTCGATGACCTTGAACATCTGGGCGATGCCGTCGTGGACGTCGCCGAGCAGGGTGCCGACGGCGGGGACGCCGTCCACCTCGCCGAAACGCAGCTCGCACGTGGTGGAGGTTCTCAGGCCCATCTTGTGCTCGACGCTGGTCACGAAGGCTCCATTGCGCGCACCGAGCGAGCCGTCCTCGAGGTCGACGTGGTACTTCGGGACGACGAAGAGCGAGAGGCCCTTGGTCCCGGGGCCGGCGCCGTCGGGGCGCGCCAGGACCAGGTGCACGACGTTGTCGTAGAAGTCGGCCTCGGCGCTGGTGATGAAGCGCTTGACGCCGCTGAGGTGCCAGGTGCCGTCGGGCTGCTGGGCGGCCCGGGTGCGGCCGGCGCCGACGTCGGAGCCGGCGTCGGGTTCCGTGAGCACCATCGTGGCGCCCCACTGCTTGTCGACCTGGTACCCGGCGAGCTTCTTCTGGTCGTCGGTGCCGAGTGAGTACAGCACCTTCGCGAAGGACATCCCGGCGGAGTACATGTGCACAGCCGGGTTCGAACCGAGCACCAGCTCGGCGAGCGCCCACCGCAGCGACGGCGGGACGACGGTGCCGCCGAGCTCGACGGGTACGTCCATGCGCCACCACTCGGCGTCCATGTAGGCCCGGTAGGACCTCGTGAACGCCTCGGGCATCGTCACCGAGTAGGTCCTCGGGTCGAAGACGGGTGGGGTGCGGTCGGACTCCAGCAGCGACTCCGCCAGCTCGTTCTCGGCCAGGCGCCCCACCTCGCGGATCATCTGGCGCGCGGTGTCGACGTCGACGTCCGCGTAAGGGCCCTGCCCGAGCAGCTCCTGGCGCCCGAACACCTCGAAGAGGTTGAACTCCAGGTCACGCAGGTTGCTCTTGTAGTGGCCCATCGCGGCGTCCCTCTCTCGATGCCCGGTGCGCCGGGGCGCAACGGTTACCCGTCAGTAACCCATGATGCTACCGACGGGTAACACGTGCAAGCGGATCGAGGGAACCGCGGCCCAGCCTGCTGCGCCGGGGCCGCGGCCACCGTAGCGTCGGTCGTTGCAGGGACCGCAGGGCCGAGGAGTCGACGAGGAGGAGGACGTGGTGCAGGCGATCGTGTGGAGAAGGCCGCAGGACCCGGGAACGCTGCTCCTGGTCACGAGCGCCGGCTGACGCGGGGCCGTGGACGTCGACGAGTGCCGACGACGCTTCGCCGCGGCACGCCGTGCGCACCTGGCGACGACCGGTGCCGACCGGCGCCCTCACCTCGTCCCCGTGGTCTTCGCCGTCGAGGAGGACACCGTGGTGGTCGCGGTCGACCACAAGCCCAAGCGCACCATCGACCTGCGACGCCTGCGCAACGTGCGCGAGAACCCGGCCGTCGCGTTCCTCGTCGACGCTTACGACGACGACTGGTCGCGGCTGTGGTGGGTGCGGGCGGACGCCGTCGCGAGCGTCGTCGACAGGGGGCCCGAGCGTGACCGGGCGCTCGACCTGCTGGCGGCGAAGTACGCCCAGCACGCCGTGCGCCGACCCGAGGGTCCAGTGCTGGTGGCGGAGGTGCTGCGCTGGAGCGGGTGGGCCGCGACGCGCGGTTGAGGCGAGGCCTGCGGATCGCGGCGCCCGAGCGCGGTCAGTGCGCGCGTTGCGGCAGCCGGTGCAGGGTCACGTCGCTGAGCCTGCCGGCGACGACCGTCGCCGTCATGTAGGTGCAGTGGGGCTGCCGGCGCCGGTCGGTGGGCGAGCCGGGGTTGAGCAGGCGCAGCCCCGAGGGCGTCATGGTGTCCCACGGGATGTGGCTGTGCCCGAACACCAGCACGTCGGTGTCGGCGGCGTAGGCGGCATCGCAGCGCGCGTCGCGCCCGGTCGCCTGACCGGTCTCGTGGACGACGGCCAGTCGCAGCCCACCGACGTCCGCCCGGGCCACCTCCGGCAGCCGGCTGCGCAGCCCCGGCCCGTCGTTGTTCCCGTAGCAGGCCACGAGCCGGCGGGACCGGGCCCGGACGGCGTCGAGTGTCGCATCGTCGACCCAGTCGCCGGCATGTACGACGAGATCGGCCGCCGCGACGGAGTCCCACACCCGGGCCGGAAGGTCTCGTGCCCGCCTCGGCAGGTGGGTGTCCGCCAGCAGCACGAGCCGCGTGCCGGCGTCACCGCGAGTGCTCACGGGTGCCAGTCTGTCGCGATGGCCAGCGATCGCAACGTGCTCGGCGCCGCCCTCGTCGAGTGCGGGACCGACCCGGTGACGGGCTTCTTCCGCGACGGCTGCTGCAGCACCGGGCCGGAGGATCTCGGCAGCCACACCGTCTGCGCCGTGGTCACGTCGGAGTTCCTGGCCCACCAGCAGTCCGTCGGGAACGACCTGGTCACGCCCCGCCCGGAGTACCGCTTCGAGGGCCTGAGGCCGGGGGACCGTTGGTGCGTGGTCGCGGTCCGCTGGTTGCAGGCGGCGCAGGCCGGGGCAGGGACGCCGGTGGTGCTGGCGGCCACCCACGAGCGCGCGCTGGACGTCGTCCCGCTGGAGCTGCTCCGCGCCCACGCTGTCGACGTCCCCGCCGACCCCGGCCAGCTGACCTGACCGCTACCCGCGCGACGACCGTGGCGGGCCGGTGTCCTGGTCGGCGGGCTCGGTCTGCGGCTCCGGTACCGCGGCCACCGGAGGCCTGGTCAGGCTCAGCACGACGGACCCGGTCAGCACCACGATGATGACGCCGAGGCTGGCGAGCGAAGGGATCTCGGGGATCGCGGTGCTGATCGTCTTGTGGGCGGCCTGCAGCACCAGCTTGACGCCGATGAAGGCGAGGATGAGCGCCAGCCCCTTGCTCAGGTAGTGGAAGCGGTCGAGCAGGCCCGAGAGCAGGAAGTAGAGGGCGCGCAGGCCGAGGATGGCGAAGGCGTTCGACGTGTAGATGATGAACGGGTCGTCGCTGACCGCGAGCACGGCGGGCACGCTGTCGACGGCGAACACGAGGTCGGCCGCCTCGATCGCGACGACCACCGCGAGCAGGGGGGTCGCGACGCGCTTGCCGGCCTCCTTCACGAAGAACTTGGTGCCGTCGTACTCCTCGCGCACCGGCACGACCTTGCGCAGCAGGCGCAGCGCGATGCTCTTGCTGGGGTCGTAGTCGTCCTCGTCGTCCTTCATCAGCTTGTACGCGCTGTAGAGCAGGATCGCCGCGAACACGAACAGCACGGCCGTGAACTGGTTGACGACGGCGACGCCGGCGGCGATGAAGATCCCGCGGAACACCAGGGCGCCGATCACGCCGTAGAACAGCACCCGGTGCTGGTACTCCCGAGGCACCTTGAAGTAGGCGAAGATCAGCGCGAAGACGAAGAGGTTGTCGACCGAGAGGCTCTTCTCGAGCAGCCAGGCGGTCGTGAACTCGATGCCGGCGTTGGCCCCGAGCGTCACGGCGACCACGACCGCGAAGACGAGCGAGACGCCGACCCACAGGGCGCTCCACCACGCCGCCTCGCGGAACCCGATGACGTGCGCACCGCGGTGGGCGAGCAGGTCGATGGCCAGCATGACCAGGACGACGGCGGCGAAGGCCAGCCAGGCCCACAGGGGCACGTCGAGCACGGGTTCTCCTCGGGGAGGGCGGGGTTGTGCGGACCCCTCAAGTCTGGGCAGCGCGGGGCGGTCCGAGAGGCGGTGCGCCCGGACGACGTTTCGCCGCCAGATTGCCGACGGTCGGCAAGACAGGGCTCAGACGTGGTCGAACGGCTGCTCCGGCCAGCGCAGCAGCCGGGCGGCGCGCACCGCGGTCTGGAGCGTGAAGCCTTCCGCCGGGTCGCTCGGATCGGTCCCGATCAGCTCGCGGACGCGTTGGAGCCGGTAGGTGACGGCGCGCACCGACAGGTGCAGGCGGTCGGCGGTCACGGTGGCCACACCGCCGGTCGCGTAGTACACGTCGAGGGTCTCGAGCAGAGGCCCGGCGCCGCCCCGGGCCCTGGTCAGCTCGCTCAACGTCGTCGTGATCAGCTCGTGCACGGCGGCGCGGTCCCGCAGCAGCACGCGGTAGACCGCCACCTGCGAGGCCTCGACCACCGCAGCCGTCAGCTCGAGTCGTGCCGCGAGCTCGAGCGTGTCGCGAGCCTGCTCGTAGGAGGCGCGGACACCCTGCGCGCCGGCGAGGGTCGGACCCACCGCCGCCTGCCAGGTGCGGCGCCCGCCGGAGCGCCCGCCCCCGGGCAGGACGCCGGCCATCACGTCGCCCAGGCGGTTGCCGACCAGGCTCACCGCCTCCCGTCCTGGTGCGGCGAAGATGCACACGAGCTGGCCGTTGCGCTGCGCCACCAGGGGCTGGGCGTCACCATGACGCCCCTGCAGGGCCCGCTCGAGACGGCTCGGGACGCCGGCTGTCGCCGGGTCGTCGAACGCGACCTCGGCCTCGGCGACGAGCACCGCGTGGGGGCTGGTCAGGTCCAGCCCGAGGTCGGCCGCGCGGCCCAGCACGGCGGCCGACTCCGGGCCTCCGGCCAGAAGCGCGTCGAACACCTCCTGCCGCGCCGACTCCTCACGGCGCGAGAGGTCACCGCGGGCCCGCTGGAAGCCGTCCGCGAGCGCCGCCACGCCGTCGTCCGCCGCCCGGAGCACGCCGAGCCCGGCAGCCCGCACCTGCTCGGCCGTGCCACCGCTGACCGCCGGCAGCTCGGACCACAGCCGCCAGCACGCCGACAGGTACAGGTCGACCAGCGCTCGTGGCGGCACCCCTGCCGTCGCGGCAGCGGCGCCGCGCTCGCTGCAGCGCTCGAGCTCGACGTGGTTGAGGCGCCGCCCGGTCGCGGCAGCGTCCACCACGGAGTCCAGGAACCGCCCCAGCAGGGCGATGTCCAGACCGCCGGCGTCCTGGGCGGCACCTTCCGCGACGGCGTCGAGATCCACGTCCTGACCAGCCCCTCGTCGTCCGGCCCCGGCGTGGTTGCCGAGCACCGGCAACGGCTACACTAGCCGCCGTCAGGGCCGACCGAGCAGCCGACGCCCGTTGTGCCAGCAGACGCCCCGCAGCCAGTCGTCTCCCAGGCCGAGCCGCTCCAGCGCGTCGAGCTGGTGGGCGTACGGGTAGGGGATGTTGGGGAAGTCGGTGCCCAGCACCACGCGGTCCCCGAGGTCGGCCAGTCGCGGCAGCAGGTCGGGCGGGAACGGCGCGACCTCGTCGAAGAAGTCGGTGAACGCCATCGTCGTGTCGAGGTGCAACCGGTCGTAGCGCGCCGCGAGGGCGAGGAAGTCGGCGTACTCCGGGGCGCCCATGTGGGCGACGACGGCGGTCAGGCGCGGGTGGCGGCGCAGCACCCCGGCGAGCGGCGCGGGGCCGGTCACTCCCTCGCGGGGCACCGGCCCGCTGCCGATGTGGACCACGACCGGGACGCGCGCGTCGGCGAGCAGCCCCCAGACGTCGTCCAGCACCGGCTCGCGCAGGTCGAAACCGCCCACCTGGGCGTGCACCTTGAACACCCGCGCCCCGCGGTCGATCGCCGCGCGCACGTAGGTCGACACGTCGTCCTCGGGGAAGAACGTGGCACTGGGGACGCAGCCGGGTGCCGTCTCGGCGAGTGCGAGCGACCAGTCGGTGAGGTCGGCGGCCATCTTCGGGCGGTGCGCGTACGGCAGGGCGGTGAACGCGCGGACGCCGAGCCGCGGCAGGTACGCGAGGCGGTCCTCGTGGGACCAGCGGTAGGTGATCGGCCACGGCCGGCCGATCAACGGGCCGGTCTGGTCGAAGTGGGACCAGACGCGCCGCATCATCCGGTCGGGCAGGAAGTGCGTGTGGACGTCGACCAGGCCGGGCAGACCGAGGCGGCGCCAGGAGGCCTCGACGCGGGCGTCGTCCGGCGGGGGATGTGCCTCGCCGACGGGCAGCGCCGTCACAGGTCCTTGCCGAAGCAGCGGCTGAGCTCGTCGCCGGCGTAGTGACCGAAGGCGGGGATCGGCTCGTACCCGGCGGACGGGTACAGGGCCAGCGCCTCCGGCTGTCGCAGACCGGTCTCCAGCACCACGCGCCGGAAACCCCGTGAGCGCGCCCGGGACTCGAGCTCGGTGAGCAGCTGCCGCGCGTAGCCCTTTCGACGGTGGGCCTCGCGCACGAACATGCGCTTGATCTCGACGACACCGTCGCCGTGGCGCCGCAGGCCCGCGCAGGCGACGGGCACACCGTCCACCTCGGCGACCAGGAAGGCGCCGTCGGGCCTGGCGAACTGGCCGACGTCGACCGGTGTCGCATCCCGATCGCCGTACCGGTCCACGTACTCCTGCTGCACCTCCTCGGTCAGCATCGTGACGACCTCGTCGTCGTAGGGGACCGTCCTGAGCTCCACGTGCACCGTCTCAGCCTGCCGCACGCCCTTGCCCGCACGTACGACACCCGGCAGCCTGGGCGGCGACGGGGCCCGGGAGGGCGGGGGGATGGGCACGGTGACCGCGGCTCGGCCGTCGCGGTGATGGCCCGCGGCGCGGGCGTCGTGCTGCGGGGCATGCACGACCAGGGGCGGTTGGACGCCGTCCTCGCCGTCGGCGGTAGCGGAGGGTCCGCCATCGCCGGGCACGCGGTTCAGGTCCTGCCCGTCGGCGTCCCCAAGCTGATCGTCTCGACCATGGCGGCCGGCGACGTGGGACCGTACGTCGGCACCAGCGACGTCACGCTGATGTACAGCGTCGCCGACGTCGCCGGGCGAAACCGCATCTCGCGCGTCGTGCTCGGCAACGCCGCGGCCGCGGCCGCGGGGATGGCGGTTGCTCACGCCGCGCGGCTCGGCGAGCCCGCGGGCGCGGAACCGAACGACCGCCCGCTCGTGGCGGCGTACATTGGCCAGTGTGTGCTCTAGTACACCGCTTCGGCCGGCGCCTGCCGCTTCCCAACGGCCAGTCCCTGAACCCTGCTCACGCATCCCATCGCGCAGGGGTATGGATAACGAGGTGTCAACGGAGGTTCACGATATTCACCCGTCCGGTCTTCCCCTTGCCTGTAGCTCCCGGATGGAACGGGAACCCTCGGGCTTTCCTCCGAGCTCTGGACCCCGCCGTTACCAGCGACGCCCGTCGGGGTGGGGACAGGCCTTGAGCACGGGCCCAGAACTACGCTGTCGACATCATCCGCCGACCCTCCTGTCCTCGAGTTCACTCGCAGTGTGCGACTTCACGTCGCACGTGTAGTTCCATTCGCCGTGGAAGTCGTGGCGCTGCAGGGGTAGGGCGGCGACGTCCTTTGTCGGTGTAGGTGACTCCGGTTGGGTACTGGCCGGTGTCCAGGGTGGCGTGCACGGTGAGCCCGGTCGCGGTGCTGGTGCTGGCGATCAGGTCGACGATGATCTGGTGGGTCTTCAGCGGCCTGCCTCGCCAGTTCATGGTGATCTGGGAGAAGAGCCGGTGCTCGATCTTGTTCCACTTCGAGGTCCCTGGTGGCAGGTGGGCGACGGTGACTCGCAGCCCGGTGTCGGCGGCGAAGGCGGCGAGCTCGACCTTCCAGGCGCGGACCCTGGATCCGTTGGAGCCGCCACCATCGGCGCAGATCAGCAGCCGGTCCGCGGCCGGGTAGCGGGACCGCCCGATGGTGTCCCACCAGTCGCGCAGGGTGGCCACCGCGAACGCGGAGGTGTCGTGGTCGACCCCGACCGTCACCCAGCCGGCGTTGGCCGAGATGTCGTAGATGCCGTACTGGATCGCCTTGCCCAGCTCCTTGTCGGGGAAGTCATGCACGTTCACTTCCTCGGGCGCCCCGGTCGGCTGGTACTCGCGCCCACCGTTCTTGAACGCCCCGACCAGCTCCTTCTTCTTGGCATCGACCGAGACCACCGGCTGCCCAGCACCGGCGTGCTCGGCGACCTGGGCTGCCAGGTAACGGAACTGGGCGTCCCGGTCCTCATGCTGGCGGCCCTCGGTGACCTTGGTGTTGGCCTGCAAGCTGAAACCCAGTGCCCGCAGCATCCGGGCCACCGTGCGGTCCGAGACCGGATGACCCATCTGCGTCAGCGCACCGGCCAGGTTCTTGGTCGACTTGGTCGTCCAGACCAGCAGCGACATCGGATCCCCGCGCGTCTCGGGGTCCACCAGGGCCGCCAGCTGGCCGGCCAGCTCCGGGTCGGTCTCGGCCAGCTTCTTGCGGCCACCGCCGGGCGCCCGCACCCGCCGCGCCGGCTCGACCTGACCCTCCACCTCCCGGCGCCCCCGCGCGACAGTGTCCGGATGCGCCCCGGTCGCCGCCGCTACCTTCACCCCGCCCCGACCCAGCTCGGCCGCCTCGGTCCCCAACAGCAACCGACGCTGCCGCTCGTCCAGATGCGGACGCAGCACCG
>JBBSNO010000041.1:0-16076 GCA_038232615.1 Actinomycetales bacterium | reverse complement strand
GGAGGAGCACCGCGAACCGGTCATCGCCGTCCCGGTGATCACGGGTCTGACCATCGCCCTCGTCGCCGTCGGGACGTTCCTCGCCTGGCGCCAGTACGCGGCGGTCGAGGTGGCACCGGTGGCGCCCCGCGGCTCGCTGGCCACCCGTGCCGCCCGGCGTGACCTGTTCCAGGACGACGTGAACGAGGCCGTGCTCATGCGCCCCGGCCAGTACACGACCCGCTCGCTGGTGTACGTGGACAACCGCGGCATCGACGGCGCTGTCGGTGGCCTCGCCGGCTTCGTCGGCGGCAGCGGCGGCTGGCTGCGCCGCTGGCAGACCGGTTTCGTCCGCTCGTACGCGGCGTCCATGCTCCTCGGCGTCGTCGGCGTCCTGATCTTCCTGCTGGTGAGGTGAGCGTGCAGTCCTTCCCGTGGCTGACGACGATCGGCCTGGTACCCCTGGTCGGCGCCGTCGTCGTCTTCGCCCTCCCCGGCGAGACACGACGGCTGGCGCGCCACGTCGCGCTCGGCGTCTCGCTCGTGACGCTCGCCCTGGTGCTGGCGATGGCGACGCTGTTCGACGTCGGCAGCGCGGGGGAGCACCAGTTCCTCGAGACCGCAGCGTGGATCCCGCAGTTCGGCGTCTCGTACGCCGTCGGGGTCGACGGCATCGGGATGGTGATGGTCGCACTGTCCGCGGTGCTGGTCCCGGTGTGCATCCTGGCCAGCTGGACGCTGGACACGCTGACCGAACCGATGAGCGACTCGCGGGCGCGCACGTTCTTCGGCCTGGTGCTCGTGCTGGAGACGATGATGGTCGGCGTCTTCGCCGCGCGCGACGTCTTCCTGTTCTACGTGTTCTTCGAGGCGATCCTCATCCCGATGTACTTCCTGATCGGAAGCTTCGGCGGTGAGCGCGCCCGGTACGCGGCCGTGAAGTTCCTGCTCTACAGCCTCTTCGGCGGGCTCGTCATGCTGGCCGCGGTGATCGGCATCTACGTCGCCGGTCCCGGGGGCCCGGACGGATTCCTGACCGAGAACCTCACCGGCCTCGAGCTGTCGACGGGCCTGGGTCGCTGGCTGTTCGTCGGTTTCTTCATCGCCTTCGCGATCAAGGCACCGCTGTGGCCGGTGCACACGTGGTTGCCCGACGCCGCGGCGCAGTCGCCGTCCGGGGTCTCCGTGCTCCTCGTCGGCGTCCTGGACAAGATCGGCACGTTCGGCATGATCACGCTGTGCCTGCCGCTGTTCCCGGAGGCCAGCCGCTGGGCAGCGCCGGTGGTCATCGCGCTCGCGGTCGTCTCGATCCTGTACGGGGCCCTGCTCGCGATCGGCCAGGCCGACATCAAGCGGCTGATCGCGTACACGTCGGTGTCGCACTTCGGCTTCATCGTGATGGGGGTGTTCGCCATGACGACGTCGGCCCAGGCCGGTTCCGTGCTCTACATGGTGAACCACGGGTTCTCGACGGCGGCGCTCTTCCTCGTCGCCGGTATGCTCGTCTCGCGGCGCGGCTCCACGCTGATCGCCGACTACGGGGGCATGCAGAAGGTGACGCCGCTGCTGGCGGGCTCGTTCCTGGTCGCCGGTCTGTCCAGCCTGGCCCTGCCCGGGCTGTCGAGCTTCGTCAGCGAGTTCCTCGTGCTGGTCGGCACCTTCTCCCGCTACCAGGTGGCCGCCGTCCTCGGGACGGCCGGCATCATCCTTGCTGCGGTGTACATCCTGCTGACGTACCAGCGCATGATGACGGGACCGCCGCGCCCGGCTACGAGCGCGCTGCCCGACATGAAGGCGCGCGAGGCCTGGGTGATGGCGCCCCTGATCGCCGTCATCGTGTTCCTGGGGTTCTTCCCCAAGCCGGTGCTCGACGTCATCGACCCGGCCGTGACCCGCACCATGGCCGAGATCGGCATGACCGACCCCGACCCGCTGGTGGACGTCGCCACCGCCGACGAAGGGAGTGACCAGTGATCGCCGCTGTCGTCGCGGCGGCACCGGCGCCGACCGGGTTCGTCGCACCGGAGGTGGACTGGCTGGCCGTCGCCCCGGTCGCGCTGGTCATCGGCACCGCAGTCGTCGGGGTGCTCGTCGAGGCCTTCGCCCCCCGTGCGGTCCGTCGGGTCGTACAGCTGGTGCTCTCGCTGGCCAGCCTGGTCGCGGCGTTCGTGTGCCTGGTGCTGCTCTGGGACGGTGAGGCCCGCGTCGTCCTCGGCGGTGCGATGGTGATGGACCGGCCTGCGCTGTTCCTTCAGGGCACGCTCCTGGTGCTCTCGATGCTGGCCGTGCTGACGATCGCGGAACGAGGCGGCGGTGACGTCGACGCCTTCGCGCCGCAGGCCTCCGCCGTGCCGGGGTCGGCCTACGAGGACGCCGCTCGGAGGGCCGGTCTCGCGCAGACCGAGATCTTCCCGCTGACGCTCTTCGCCGTCGGTGGGATGATGGTGTTCTCCTCGGCCGGCGACCTGTTGACGATGTTCGTGGCGCTCGAGGTCTTCTCGTTCCCCCTGTACATCATGTGCGGCCTCGCGCGGCGCCGGCGGCTGCTGTCGCAGGAGGCGTCGCTGAAGTACTTCCTCCTGGGCGCGTTCTCCTCGGCGATCTTCCTCTACGGCACCGCGCTGCTCTACGGCGTCACCGGGACCGTGCAGCTCGCGGTGATGCGCCAGGCGCTCGTGCCCGAGGCCGCCGACCTCGCGATCGTCGTCGTGGGGGTCGTGATGGTGCTGACCGGACTGCTGTTCAAGGTCGGCGCCGTCCCGTTCCACGCGTGGACGCCGGACGTCTACACCGGCGCTCCCACACCGGTCACGGGGTTCATGGCCGCGTGCACGAAGGTCGCGGCCTTCGGTGCGCTGCTGCGCGTGCTCTACGTGGGGCTGCCCCAGCTCATCGAGACGTGGGAGCCCGCCGTCCTGGCGGTCGCCGTCGTCACGATGGTCGTCGGCTCCGTCGTCGCGATCACGCAGACCGACGTCAAGCGGATGCTCGCCTACTCTTCCATCGCCCACGCCGGGTTCATCCTGACCGGGGTCGTCGCCATCGAGGGCATCTCGGCCGTGCTCTTCTACCTGATCGCCTACGGACTCTCCACGATCGGCGCGTTCGCCGTCGTCACCCTGGTGCGCGAGCGCGACGTCGAGGGTGGCATCACCGGGGAGGCCACCCACCTCTCGCAGTGGGCCGGGCTCGGACGGCGGTCACCGCTGCTGGCGGGCACCTTCACCCTGTTCCTGCTGGCCTTCGCCGGGATCCCGCTCACCAGCGGCTTCACCGCGAAGTTCGGCGTCTTCTCCGCCGCCGTGGTCGGCGGCCACGCATGGCTCGCCGTCGTCGGCGTCCTCGCCAGCGCGGTCGCCGCGTTCTTCTACGTCCGCGTCATCGTGCTGATGTACTTCACGGCCTCGCCGCACGAGCAGACGGTGGTGGCGTCGGCCAGCCCGCTCTCCGCCGTCGTCATAGCGATCGGCGCGGCGGCGACGATCGTCCTCGGTGTCCTGCCGTCGCCCCTGCTCGAGCTCGCTGCGACCGCGGCCACGGCCCCGGTCCCGTGAACGAGCGGAGCGAGCGGAGCGACGTTCGCGGCGACGAGGAACGAGGAGCCGTGAACACCGGCCCCGCAGTGACGGGCTCCCGAGCCTCGGGGTCGGGGTTCGCCGTCCCGGCGGGCCCGGGTGGCGAGGCGCTCACCACCTCGGTCTCCGAGCTGCTGGAGGTCGTCGAGGGCCGGCTGCGCGAGGCCGTCGCCCACACGGACGAGCTGGCGGACTCCGTGTCGCGCCACCTCGTGGAGGCCGGGGGCAAGCGCGTGCGGCCGATGCTCACGGCGCTCGCCTCGCACCTCGGCGACCCGTCGAGGCCCGAGGTCCTGGACGCGGCCGTGGTCGTCGAGCTGACGCACCTCGCGACGCTGTACCACGACGACGTGATGGACTCGGCCCCCGTGCGGCGTGGTGCGCCCGCCGCCCACGCGGTGTGGGGCAACAGCGTCGCCATCCTGACCGGGGACCTGCTCTTCGCGAGGGCCTCGCGCATCGTGGCAGGGCTCGGCCCTCAGGCCGTGCGGATCCAGGCCGCCACCTTCGAGCGGCTCTGCCTCGGTCAGCTCCACGAGACCGTCGGGCCGTCGGCCGGTCAGGACCCGATCGAGCACTACCTGCAGGTGCTGGCCGACAAGACCGGGTCCCTGATCGCCACCTCCGGGCGGTTCGGGGCTATGTTCGCCGGCTGTGGCAAGCAGGTCCTCGACGTGCTCGTGGAGTACGGCGAGAAGGTCGGGGTCGCCTTCCAGCTGGCCGACGACGTCCTCGACGTGGCCGGTGAAGAGACCGGCAAGACGCCCGGCACGGACCTGCGGGAGGGCGTCGCCACCCTGCCCGCGCTGCTCGCCCGGCGCGCCGCGGCGCAGGGCGACGCGGACGCGGCCGAGCTGGTGGCGCTGCTGGACGGCGACCTGGACGACGACGCCGCGCTGGCGGACGCCGTGCAGCGCCTCGGCGCCCACCCCGCGACGGAGCAGGCGCGCATGTCTGCACAGCGCTGGGCCGGCGACGCCGTCGCAGCGCTCGGGCCGCTGCCGGAGTCCGACGTCCGCCGGGCGCTGGTCGCCTTCGCCGAGACGGTCGCTGACCGCACCCGTTAGGGGACCGGGGTCAGGTCACGGGGGCGACAGCCGCGCGGGCCACGCGGGCGCGGGTGCGCTGGTTCCGCAGCAGGTCGACGGTCAGGACGAGCAGCGCCAGCCAGACGAGCGCGAAGCCGAACCAGCGCGAGGCGGGCATCGGCTCCGACAGCAGCACCACCCCGATCGCGAACTGCAGGACCGGCGCCAGGTACTGCAGGAGCCCGATGGTCGTCAGCGGCACGCGGCGGGCGGCGGCGGCGAAGAACAGCAGCGGGATGGCCGTCACCAGACCGGTCACCACGAGCAGGACCGCGTGGCCCGGTGCGTCCTGCGTGAACGTCCCCCGCCCGGTCGCCTCGAACCAGACGATCCCGGCGACGGCGAACGGCGCCAGCAGCGCCGCCTCGACGGAGAGGCTGGTCAGGGCGCCCACGCCCCGGCCCAGGCGGTTCTTGAGCAACCCGTAGGCGCCGAACGAGAACGCCAGCGTGAGGGCGATCCACGGCGGGCGCCCGTAGTCGACCGCCAGCACCACGACGGCGAGGGCCCCGATGCCGATGGCCACCCACTGCAGGCTCCGCAGGCGCTCGTGCAGGACCAGCACGCCCAGCAGCACCGTGACGATGGGGTTCACGAAGTACCCGAGCGAGGTCTCCACGACCTGGCCGGAGTTGACCCCGTAGATGTAGACGCCCCAGTTGACGGCGATGAAGACCGCCGCAGCGGCGAGCCCGAGCAGCTGGCGCGGCGAGCGCGCGACAGCCCGCACCGGGCCCCAACCACGCAGGACGGTCAGGATCACGACGCAGACCAGCAAGGTCCAGACGATCCGGTGGACCAGGATCTCGACCGGCGGGGACGGCCTCAGCAGCGGGAAGTAGAGCGGGAAGACGCCCCACAGCAGGTAGGCCGCAGCACCGAAGAGCGTGCCGCGGCGCACCTGCGATTCATGGGATGTCACGGGCCGAAACCTACCGCGGCGACGCCTCGGAGCTGCTCAGGCCTCGCGCCGGCGAGGGCGACGGCGGCGAGGACGACGAGGGCGGAGACGACTGAGGTCGATCCCGCCGGGTCACGGGCGTCAGGGGCCGATGGTCCAGGTGTCCGTGCCACGCAGCAGCGCGGCGAGGTCGTCGTCGGTGGCGGGGCCGCCCGCCGCGTCGCGCGCGGAGGTGAGCTGCTCGCGCACGAGGTCGTCGTAGGTCGGGCGGTCGACGTCGCGGAAGACGCCGACGGGAACGTGCGCCATCGAAGTCGAGTCCAGGCGCGAGAGGGCGAACGCCGAGACCGGGTCGTCGGCGTGGGCGTCGTGGACGACGACCTCCCGGTCGCCGGCCTCGGCCTCGTCGGCCACCTCGAAGCCCGCCCCGGACGACGCCCGGACGACGGCCTTGCGCGCGTGCTCGGGTCCGAACAGCAGCGGTTGGCCGTGCTCCATGTGGACGAGCCGCGCCTCCTTCGACTCGCGGTCCTTGAGCATCTGGAACGCGCCGTCGTTGAAGATCGGGCAGTTCTGGTAGATCTCGACCAGCGAGGTGCCGCGATGCTCGACGGCGGCACGCAGCACCGTGGTCAGGTGGCCCCGGTCGGAGTCCATGGTCCGTGCCACGAACGTGGCCTCGGCGCCCAGCGCGAGCGAGACGGGGTTGAAGGGCCCGTCGACCGAGCCCGCGGGTGTCGACTTGGTGACCTTGCCGACCTCGGACGTCGGCGAGTACTGCCCCTTCGTCAGACCGTAGATCCGGTTGTTGAACAGCAGGATGGTCATGTTCACGTTGCGCCGCAGCGCATGCACCAGGTGGTTGCCGCCGATCGAGAGGGCGTCGCCGTCACCGGTGATGACCAGAACGTGCAGGTCCGGTCGCGAGGTGGCGAGGCCGGTCGCGATGGCCGGCGCGCGACCGTGGATCGAGTGCATGCCGTACGTGTCGAGGTAGTACGGGAAGCGGGAGGAGCACCCGATGCCCGAGATGCAGACGACGTTCTCACGCCGGATCCCCAGCTGGGGCAGGAACCCCTGGACGGCGGCCAGGATCGCGTAGTCGCCGCAACCCGGGCACCAGCGCACCTCGCTGCCTGAGGTGAAGTCCTTCTTGGTCTGCGTCACGTCGTCGCCGACCAGTGGCACGCCCTCGAGGCCCGTGCGCGTCCCCGGGACGCCCAGCTCGATCGCGGTCATCGCGGCACCTCCTGGGTGTCGGTCTCCTGTGCGGTCTTGGTGATGGCGTCGACGAGCTCGGCGGCGCTGAAGGGGACGCCGCGGACCCGGTTGTACCCGGTGACGTCCACGAGGTACCTCGCGCGCAGCAGCATCGACAGCTGGCCGGAGTTCATCTCCGGTACCAGGACCCGGTCGTAGCGCCGCAGCACGTCACCGGTGTTCTGGGGGAACGGGTTGAGGTGGCGCAGGTGGGCGCGGGCGACCTGGAGCCCGGACTGGCGGGCGATGCGCACGGCGGCGGCGATCGGGCCGAACGTGGACCCCCATCCCAGGACCAGCACCCGGGCGTGCCCGTCCGGGTCCTCGACCTCGAGCGGCGGCACGTCGACGCCGTCCACCTTCGACTGGCGCAGCCGCACCATCGTCTCGTGGTTGTCCGGGTCGTAGGAGATCTCGCCGGTCACGTCGGCCTTCTCGATGCCGCCGATCCGGTGCTCCAGGCCCGCGGTGCCCGGCAGGGCCCAGGGTCGGGCGAGCGTGTCGGGGTCGCGCAGGTACGGCCGGAAGACCGGCGAGCCGGCGTCGGTGGTGGCGTTGGGGGCGGTGGCGATGTCCACCTCCATCGCGGGCAGGTCGCCGACGTCCGGCAGCTGCCACGGCTCGGACCCGTTGGCCAGGTAGCCGTCCGAGAGCAGCAGCACCGGCGTCCGGTAGGTGGTGGCGATCCTGACGGCGTCCATGGCCGCCGCGAAGCAGTCGACGGGCGACCGGGGGGCGATGACGGGCACGGGTGACTCGCCGTTGCGCCCGAACATCGCCTGCAGCAGGTCCGCCTGCTCGGTCTTGGTCGGAAGGCCGGTCGAGGGCCCGCCGCGCTGGACGTCGACCACGACGAGCGGCAGCTCGAGCGAGACGGCGAGCGAGATCGTCTCGGACTTCAGCGCCAGGCCCGGTCCGGACGTCGTCGTGACGCCGATCGCGCCGCCGAACGCCGCCCCGAGCGCCATCCCGACCCCACCGATCTCGTCCTCGGCCTGCATCGTGGTGACCCCGTACCGCTTGAGCCCGGCGAGCGTGTGCAGGATGTCGCTGGCCGGGGTGATCGGGTACGAGCCGAGCACGAGCGGCAGGCCGCTGCGGTGCGAGGCGGCCACGAGGCCGTAGGCCAGCGCGACGTTCCCGGTGATGTTGCGGTACGTGCCGGCCTCGTGCTCGGCGGGAGAGACCTCGTACCGGACGGCGAACGCCTCGGTCGTCTCACCGAACGCCCAGCCGGCGCGGAACGCGGCGAGGTTGGCCTCCAGGATCTGCGGCCTCTTCGCGAACTTGGCCCGCACGAAACGCTCGGTGCCCTCGGTGGGCCGGTCGTAGAGCCACGACAGCAGACCCAGGGCGAACATGTTCTTGGAGCGCTCGGCGTCCTTGCGCGACAGGCCGAGCCCCTCCAGGGCCTTTGCCGTCATCGACGTCAGCGGCAGGGCGTGCACCTGGTAGGAGCTCAGGCTGTCGTCGTCCAGCGGGTTCGTGGCGTACCCCACCTTGGCGAGGTTGCGCTTGCCGAACTCGTCGGCGTCGACGATGACGACGCCACCGCGCGGTAGGTCCGCAACGTTGGCCCGCAGCGCGGCCGGGTTCATCGCGACCAGCACGTCGGGGGAGTCGCCGGGCGTCAGCACGTCGTGGTCGGCGAAGTGGAGCTGGAAGCTCGACACCCCGGCCAGGGTCCCCGCGGGCGCCCGGATCTCGGCGGGGAAGTTCGGCAGCGTCGCGAGGTCGTTGCCCATGGCCGCCGTGTCGGCGGTGAAGCGGTCCCCGGCGAGCTGCATGCCGTCACCGGAGTCACCGGCGAACCGGATCACGACACGGTCGAGCCGCTCGACGGTCTTGGTCGTCATGCCGTGGTCAACACCCTCGCTCCGCGTCGTCGTCCCGGACCGCTTGTGCATGCGGTCACATGACCGACTCCATCGTAGGGCCTCGGACCTCACGACTAGAGTCGGGCCGTGTCCGGGACCCTGCTCGTCGGCCTCTCGGGAGCCTCAGGCCCGTCGGCGTACGTCGTCGTGGGTGCGGTGCTGGCCGCGGGGATGCTGCTGTTCGCAGGCGGCATGGGCACCAACGCGCTGCTGCGCCCGAGGGCTCCGAGCGCGGCCAAGTCGCTGACGTACGAGTCCGGCGTCGACCCGGTCGGGGTGGGCTGGGCACAGACCAACGTGCGGTACTACCTCTACGCCTACCTGTACGTGGTCTTTGCCGTCGACGCGATGTACCTGTTCCCGTGGGCGACGGTCGTCAAGGGCTACGGCTGGCCGACGCTGGCCACGATGGCCGTGTTCCTGGGTGTGCTCGCGGTCGGGCTCCTGCACGCCTGGCGCAAGGGGGTGCTCGCGTGGCAGTAGCGCTGCCCGACCCGCGACGACGTGACGACGCGAACGGCGGGGTCGGGCACGAGGGGCACGGCGTCGGGGCGCTCCAGCAGATCGCCCCGGAACCGTTGCGGCTGGTGCTCAACTGGGGCCGCCGGTACAGCCTGTGGGTGTTCAACTTCGGCCTCGCCTGCTGCGCCATCGAGTTCATCGCGGCGTCGATGGCACGCCACGACTTCATCCGGCTCGGTGTCATCCCGTTCGCGCCGGGACCGCGGCAGGCCGACCTGATGGTCGTGTCGGGCACCGTCACGGACAAGATGGCGCCCGCGGTCCGGCGCCTGTACGAGCAGATGCCCGACCCCAAGTACGTCATCTCGTTCGGCGCGTGCTCGAACTCCGGCGGCCCCTACTGGGACTCCTACTGCGTCACCAAGGGCGTCGACCAGATCGTCCCCGTCGACGTCTACGTGCCCGGCTGCCCCCCGCGCCCCGAGGCGCTGCTCCAGGGCATCGTCACGCTGCAGGAGAAGATCGCCGCTGAGCACCTGGGCGAGAGGTACGCGTCCGCTCCTGGTGGAGCGGACCGGTGACCTGGCCGGACGCACTCGGCGCGCGACACTCGGACGCCGCGGGCACGTCGTGCGTCGACGTCGCCGCCGAGCACTGGGCCGCGGCGCTCGCCCACGCCAAGGACGGGCTGGGGTTCACCGTCTTCGACTGGCTCTCGGCAGTCGACGAGCCCGCCGCCGACCCGCCGTCTGTGGACGTCGTGGCGCACGTCGTGGCCCTCGACCCGTTGCGGCGCCTGCTGCTACGCACCCGCGTCCCGTCGTCCGAGCCGGTCCTCGCCAGCGCCAGCACGGTCTGGGCGGGCGCTGCCTGGCACGAGCGCGAGACCCACGAGATGTTCGGGGTCGACTTCACCGGTTTCGATGACGGCTCGGGTCTGGGGCTGCGCCCACTGCTGCTGCCGGACGGCTTCGAGGGGACCCCGCTGCGCAAGTCGTTCGTGCTCGCGTCGCGTGCGGCGAAGGCGTGGCCGGGCGCGAAGGAGCCCGGCGAGAGCGACGCCCAAAGGGCACCGGCACGGCGTTCGCTGCTGCCTCCCGGCGTCCCCGACCCGGGCACGTGGGGACCACGCTGATGCTGGGGGCCGTCGTCGAGGTGGTGCTGCGCGCGGTGCTGGTGCTCGCGGCGTTCCTCGTCCTCCCGCTGCTGGTCGGGCAGGCCGAGCACAAGGTGATGGCGCACATGCAGGGCCGGATGGGCCCGATGTACGCGGGCGGCTTCCACGGCTGGGCCCAGCTGGTCGCGGACGGGGTGAAGTTCGCGCAGAAGGAGGACGTCACACCCGCGGCCGCGGACCGCACGGTCTTCCGCCTCGCGCCCGCGGTCGCGCTCGTGCCGTATCTCGTTGCCCTGGCTGCGATCCCGCTGTCGCCAGGGCTGGTGGGGGCGGACGTGGACGCCGGGCTGCTCTTCGTCCTGGCCGCCAGCGGCGTCGGCGTGCTCGGCACGCTGATGGGCGGCTGGGCGAGCGCGAACAAGTACTCGCTGCTCGGTGGCATGCGCACCGCGGCGCAGCTGCTCGCGTACGAGCTGCCTTTGGTACTGGCCGCGACCAGCGTCGCGATGGCCGCCGGCACCCTCAACCTGTCGGGCATCGTCGAGCAGTGGCAGCCGTGGTGGCTGCTGTGGCAGGCACCCGCGCTGGTCGTGTTCCTCGTCGCGGGTGTGGCCGAGCTGCAACGGCCCCCGTTCGACATGCCGATCGCGGACGCCGAGCTGGTGCTGGGCCCCTACACCGAGTACGGGGGCCTGCGCTTCGCGTTGTTCCTGCTCGCGGAGTACGCGGGCATCGTGGTGCTCTCGGCGCTGACCGCGGTGCTGTTCCTCGGTGGCTGGCGCGGGCCGGCGGACGACGTGCTGGGCTGGGTCTGGACCTTCGCCAAGACGGGGCTCGTGGCCCTGCTGGTGATCTGGGTGCGGGTCGCCTGGCCGCGGCTGCGCGAGGACCAGCTGCAGGGTCTGGCCTGGAAGGTGCTGGTACCGCTCGCCCTGGGCCAGCTCACGCTCACCGGCGTTGTGGTGGTGGCGCTGTGAGCGTCCACCAGGTGCTGGTCGTGACGCCCGACGTCGTGACGCGCGTGTTCTCCCACCCCGACGCCACCGCGGTACGTGTCGGGCCGGACGGCGTCACGCTGGTGGGCGCCGCCGGTGACACCTGGCCGCAGGACGGGGAAGCGCGCGACGGGCAACAGGCCCTGGTCTCGTGGCGGGTCGAGGACGCGCGCGGCGGTGAACCGACCACGGCCGTCGCCGTCGTCGGTCGAGGAGGCCGCCCCCGGTGTGGCGTCCTGGGGCGCTTCGACGACGACGAGGTGGCCGAGGCCGCGGGCCACGGCGGCCTGCGGCACGGCCGGCGCACCGAGCCCCCGCGGAGCACCGACCGGGACGCGGCACCGGACTACGCCTGGGGCGGCCCGACGCCGTACGGGTTCCCGTTCCCGGTGCTGACGACGGCCCCGCCGGTCCGTGGCGGCCGCGTGGCTGCGGCCGTCGCCCTCGTCGTCGTCGCCTTCGCCGCGTACCCGGTCCTGGCCCTGCTGGCCGGATGGGACTTCGACGGGCTGCGGTCTGGCGCGGCGGCCATGGGGACCTTCGTCGTCCTGACCGTCGTCGGGCTGCGCGTGCTCGTCGCCGCGTTCCGCAGCGCCGACCGAGCCAGAGGGCGCAGGGCGACGATCACGACGACGAGGAACGAGGAGTCGTGAGCGACACCCCGCTGCGCGGCCTCGCCCGAGGGCTCGCCGTCACGCTGAAGACGCTGGGGCGCAAGAGCCACACGGCCGAGTACCCGGACGTGAAGCCGGAGCTGCCGCCGCGCTCGCGCGGCGTCATCGCGCTGTTCGAGGAGAACTGCACAGTCTGCATGCTCTGTGCGCGCGAGTGCCCGGACTGGTGCATCTACATCGACTCGCACAAGGAGACCCTCCACGTCGAGGGTGCGGCTCGCGCCCGGCAGCGCAACGTCCTCGACCGCTTCGCCATCGACTTCTCGCTGTGCATGTACTGCGGCATCTGCGTCGAGGTGTGCCCGTTCGACGCGTTGTTCTGGAGCCCGGAGTTCGAGTACGCCGAGACCGACATCGGCGAGATGACGCACGAGATGCCCCGCCTGCGCGAGTGGATGTGGACCGTGCCGCCCCCGCCGGCCCTCGACCCCGCGGCGCCTCCACCCAAGGAGGTCGAGCAGAAGGCCAGGCCGCCACGCGTGCCGACGCCCCCGGTGCGTCCGAGGTCCGAGGACCCGACGTGAACGGCGTCGACGTCGTGATGGCGGCCCTCGCCGTGCTGGTGGCCGGCTCGGGCCTGGCGGCTGTCACCAGTCGGCAGGTCGTGCACGCCGCCCTGTGGCTGGTCGTCTCGCTCGGCTCCCTCGCCGGGGTGTACCTGGTGCTGGGTGCCGAGGTCGTGGCCCTCGTGCAGGTCCTCGTCTACGTCGGGGCCGTCGTCGTCCTGGTGTTGTTCGCGCTGATGCTCACTCGCGCGCCGATCGGTCGTAGCGACGACCTCGACTCCCCGCGGGCGGTGCGCATCGGTGCCGCCGTGGCCGGGCTCGCGACCACCGCGCTGGTGGGGGGCAGCCTGCTGCTCGCGGTGGGCGACGACGAGATCGTGGTCCGCGGGGAGCGCGGCCAGGCGCAGCCCGTCGGCGAGGCCCTGTTCGGCTCGTGGGTGCTCCCGTTCGAGCTGCTGTCGTTGCTGCTGCTGGCGGCACTCGTCGGGGCGCTGGCCGTCTCGCGCGGCGACGACGCCGGCGACCCGTCGTGATCGACCCACCCGTGGTCGACGCGGCCGGTCCGTACGTGCTGGCGTCGGTGCTGGCCGGGCTCGGCGTGTACGGGCTGCTCGCCCGCCGCAACGCCGTGCTGGTGCTGGTCGGCGCCGAGCTGCTGCTGAACGCGGTGACGCTGCTGCTCGTCACCGCCGACGCGGCCGCCGCCGACCCGCTGCTGGGCGGGCAGGTCCTCACGCTGTTCATCATCACCATCGCAGCGGCCGAGATCGGCCTCGCCCTGGCGGTGGTGCTGCTGCTGTTCCGGCGCACGTCCGGCTCCGACGTGCGCGAGGCGCGCTCGCTCGGCGAGACCGCCCGGCCGCCCACGCCGAGTGTCCCTGCCCGACGTGACCCGCCGGCGAGTCGCACCGGGCAGGGCCACTCGGCGGGATCGCCGTCCTCGTCGTCCTCGCGCCGGTGCTCGCCGCCGTCGTCGGTCTCCCGGCCGGGTGCCGCTCGCGCGCGGCCGCCGTCGCCGTCGGCGCGGCCGGTGCCGCCGCCGCGCTCCTCGCCGCTCTCGTCGAGGCCTCGCGCCCCTGGGGCGGGGGCTCGGCGAGGTCAGGCATCACCCTGCTCGGTGAGGCACTGACCGGTGGTCCCGTGGTCTCCCTCGACCTGCGCTCCGACGCGCTCGCGGGGCTGGTGTCGGTGGCGGTGGGCCTGGTCGCCCTCTGCGTCCCGGTCTACTCCGCGGCGTACCTGCGGTCCGAGGCGCACGACGCCGTCCAGGAGACACCCGAGGCGGGGGACGACGCGCCCGCCCCGGCGGTCGCGGACGCATCGCCCGAGCCGGCGCGGTACCCCGCCTACGCCTCGACGGTCTCGCTGTTCACCGCGGCGATGCTGCTCGTCGTCCACGCCGACGATGTGGTGCTGCTGCTCGTCGGGTGGGAGGTGATGGGCCTGTGCTCCTACCTGCTGGTCGGTCACCACAGCGAGCGCCCCGCTGCCCGGGCCGCGGCGGTCAAGGCGTTCCTGGTCACCCGGGTCGGTGACGTCGGCTTCCTGCTCGGCGTCGTCGTCCTGCTCGCCGAGGTGGGCACGTCGTCGGTCACGGGCATCCTGGCGGCGGTGACCGGCGGCGAGGTGTCGACGTCCGTGGCGACCCTGGCCGCCCTGCTGCTGCTCGCCGGGATCGTCGGCAAGTCCGCGCAGTTCCCGCTCCACTCGTGGCTGCCCGACGCGATGGAGGGCCCCACGCCGGTCTCGGCCCTGATCCACGCGGCGA
The DNA here is from genome assembly GCA_038232615.1 of Actinomycetales bacterium. Lineage (GTDB taxonomy): Bacteria > Actinomycetota > Actinomycetes > Actinomycetales > DASROP01 > DASROP01. Next base: position 1,874 of record JBBSNO010000041.1, on the reverse strand, counting down.
CGATGGTGGCGGCCGGGGTCTTCGTGCTCGCCCGGCTGCACCCGCTCTTCCTGGCCGCACCGGCGGCGATGGTCACGGCTGCGCTGCTCGCCGCGGTCACCACCCTCGGGGCTGCGCTGGTGGCCCTGGCGCCGGACGACCTCAAGCGGCTGCTGGCGTGGTCGACGATCAGCCAGGTGGGGCTGATGCTCTGCGCGCTGGCGGTCGCCGGTGAGGGCGGACGGGACGCCGGGCTGCTGCACCTGCTCTCCCACGCGGCGTTCAAGGCCCTGCTGTTCCTGGTCGCCGGCGCGGTCACCTACCTGGCGGGGGAGACCGTGCTCGCCCGGCTCGGTGGCCTCGAACGCCGGTCCCCGCTGCTGGTGGTGCTGCTCGGCCTCGGCCTCGCGGCCCTCGCGGGGCTTCCTCCGCTCGGCGGGTTCTTCTCCAAGGAGGCCGTGCTCACCAGCGTCGAGGACGCGGCGCTGCACGGCGGAGGGGCGGTCGGTACGCCGGTCGCCTGGCTGGTCCTGGTCGCGGCGCTGGCGACGACGTTCGTCACCGCCGTGTACGCGGCGCGGACCTTCTCCCTGCTCGTCCTGGCTCCCGGACCTGGGGAGGCCCCTGCGGTGCACGCGTCGGGCACACTGCCGCGGTCGATGTCGGTGCCCCTGATCGCCCTCGCGGTGCCCACGGTCGCCGTCGGGCTGCTGCTCGCGCTGCGACCCGCAGCCGTCGCCGAAGCGCGCGTCGGGCTGACCGCCGCGCTGCTGGGGACCCTGCTGGCGGTGGGCGGTGCCGCCCTCGGCCTCGCGCCCGCGCTGCAGGCCCGCCGGGCGCGGCCCGCCCCACCGGAACGGGCGAGGGCGCCAGCCGGTCTGGACGTCACCGACCGGCTGCCGGCGGCGCTGGTCGGCCTGGCACGACAGGGTTTCCGCTGGGACGACGTCGTCGCGGCGGCCGTCGTCCGGCCCGTGCGCCGCCTGGCCGAGGTCGTCGCGCGGGGCGACAACGACGTCGTCGACGCGTACGTGCGCGGCGCCGCGACCGGGTCCACGTGGGCCGGGTCGGCACTGCGCCGGGTGCAGACCGGCGTGGTCACGGGCTACCTGGGGTGGCTCCTCGTCGGGGCGCTGGCGGTCGGCCTCCTGGGGGTGGTCGTCGCATGACCTGGGTCCTGGCCGCCCTCGTGCTGCTGCCGCTCGCGACCGCGGTGCTGCTGCTGACCCTGCGGCCCTCCCGCACCCCCTCACTCGTGGTCGCCGGCCTGTCGGCGGCGATCACGCTGGAGCTGGCCGTGATGGCGGTCGTCCGGGCCGCGCCGTGGTCGCGACCCGACGCCGGGCTCGAGCTCGACGTGCCCTGGGTACCCGCCCTCGGGGTGCGCCTGCACCTCGGGCTGGACGGCATCTCGGCCCCGCTGGTGCTGCTGACGTGCCTGCTGACGGTGCTCGTCGTCGCCTACACGGCGAAGGTGGAGCCGGGGGCCGGACGTGGCACGCGTCAGGACCGGACGGCGGGGCTGCTGGCCTGCGTGGCGGCGGTGCAGGGCGGTGCGCTGGCCACGTTCACCGCGCTCGACCTGCTGGTGTTCTTCATCGCCTTCGAGATCGTGCTCGTGCCGATGTGGTTCCTGGTCGCCGTGTGGGGCGACGACCGCGACCCGGCCGCGCGCCGTGACGCCGCGAACCGCTTCGTCCTCTACACCGCGGGCGGGTCGGCGGTGATGTTGCTGGGCATCCTGCTCATCGCGCTGCGCGCGGGCACCACCGACCTGGTGGCGCTGGCGGAGGCGGGCGGCGCGGGCATGGACGCCGGCACGCAGCTGGCCGCCGCGCTGCTGATGCTGGTCGGGCTGGCCGTGAAGGTCCCGGCGTGGCCGCTGCACACCTGGC
>JBBSNO010000040.1:0-16428 GCA_038232615.1 Actinomycetales bacterium | reverse complement strand
GTCCGGTCGTCCTGGCGCACGTCGGCCTTCCTGCTCTCCAGCCTCCGCACCTGCTCTTCTCGGCAGGACAGGGCGACGATCTCGACGGTTCGAACCCTACTCCCCCACGGCGTCCGGAGGCAGGTGGGGTGAAGAAGTACGGTGCTGGGCGTGGCGGCCGCAGCAGGGCACGAAACGGGGCCGACCGCGTCGGGCGGACGGCGTCGGAGCTACTGGGACGCCGGCAGCGTCGCACCGCTGCACCCGGCCGGTCGCCAGGCGCTCCTGGCCGCGCTCGACGACGGGTGGGCCGACCCCCGCCGCCTGCACCACGAGGGTCGTCGCGCCTCGATGCTGCTCGAGGGCGCCCGGGAGGCGGTCGCCGCCCAGATCGGGGCCCGCACGCAGGAGGTCACCTTCGCCCCGTCCCACACCCACGCGCTGCACACCGCCGTCCTTGGGGCGCTGGTCGGACGGCGCCGCGCCGGCACCGTGCTGGTCGCCTCGGCCGTGGAGCACTCGGCCGTGCTGGCGGCCGGTCAGCGCCACGCCCGGGACGGCGGGGAGGTCGACCTGGTGGGGGTCGACCGGCTCGGGCGCGCGTCCGCGATGGGGACCCGGGTCGGCGCGCCCGGTGTCGCGGTGGCCGCCCTCCAGCTGGCCAACGGCGAGGTCGGCACCAGCCAGCCGGTCGACGCCGTGCACGAGCGGGCCCGTGCCGCGGGCGTCCCGCTGGTCGTCGACGCCGGCGCGGCCGTGGGGCACGTGGAGGTTCCCCCGATCTGGGACGTGCTGGTGGCCGACGGGCAGGCGTGGGGTGGGCCGGCGGGGGTGGGGGTGCTCGCCGTCCGCGCCGGGGTCCGCCTCACCTCCCCCTGGCCGCCCGACGAGGCCGAGCGGGGACTGGCGCCCGGCGGGATCTCGGTGCCGGCTGCGCTCGCCTGCGCCGCGGTCCTGCTCGAGGTCTCGGGCAGCCGCCTGGCCGAGGACGCGCGGCGGCGCGCGCTGGTGGACCGGCTGCGCGTCGCCGTGCCCGCGTCCGTGCCGGACGTCGAGGTCGTCGGGGACGGCGAGGATCGCCTCCCCCACGTACTGACGTTCTCGTGCCTCTACGCGGACGGCGAGGCGCTGGTCGGCGAGCTCGACCGGGCCGGCTTCGCCGTCGGGTCCGGCTCCGCCTGCACCTCGAGCACGCTCGAACCCAGCCATGTGCTGGCCGCGATGGGCGTGCTCACCCACGGCAACGTGCGTCTGGCCCTTCCGGCCGGGACCGAGCCTGGCGTGCTGGAGTCGGACGTCGAGCGGTTCCTCGCCGTGCTGCCCGGCGCCGTCGCCCGCGTCCGCGCGATGCTCGGTGGGGACACCCTGTGAGCGCGGGCGCAGGACGCCGCGCGGGCTGTCGCGGGGACGCCGGCGAGCCCCTCGCGGGACGCCTCATGACCTCTCGCGGGGTCGGCCGGTGACCGGGATCCCGGAAGACGACAGCTCAGCGCCCGACTCGGTGACCGAGGTCAACGCCCGTGGCCAACGCTGCCCGCTGCCGGTCATCGCGCTCGCCGCCGCGGCCAGCAACGCGCCGCCCGGCACCCTGTTCGCCCTGATGGCCACGGACCCGGCCACGCGTCACGACGTCCCCGCCTGGTGCCGGATGCGCGGCCACGAGCTCGTCTCGACCCCCTCCCCCGCGATCAAGGAACTCCCCGCCCGCGATCAAGGAACTCCCGACACCCCTGACGCCGGTGCCGAGCTGCGCTTCGTCGTCCGTCTCGGCGCAGGTGCCCAGGCCCCGCCGACGCGCTGAGGTCCTTGATCATCGGGCGGGAAGTCCTTGATCACCGGGCGGGAAGTCCTTGATCACCGGGCGGGAAGTCCTTGATCGGGGCGGGGTGGGCGAGAGGTCAGCGCCAGGCCGGCGAGGGCGCAGTCAGAGCCGAGGCGAGCCGGCCCAGGTACTCCGCACGCGGCACCTCGACGACGCCGAGGGTCGCGAGGTGGTCGGTGCACCACTGGACGTCGAGAAGACGCCGCTCGTCGCCGTCCGCCCCCATCAGCTCCACCAGCGCGACGAGCGCCGCCTTGGACGCGTCGGTGGCCCGGTGGAACATCGACTCACCGGCGAAGAGCCCACCCACCGAGACCCCGTACAGGCCCCCGACGAGCTCACCACCGGACCAGGTCTCCACGCTGTGGGCCACGCCCTGGCGGTGCAGGCGCCCGTAGGCCGCAGCGACGGCCGGGGTGATCCACCGACCGTCGCGGCGGCGGTCGGCGCAGGCCGCCACCACGTCGTCGAACGCGGTGTCGACGCGCACCTCGAACGACCGCAGCGACCTGCGCAGGGACCGCGAGACCCGCAGGCCGTCGAGGGGCAGCACCCCGCGGGGGTCCGGCGACCACCAGCCCAACCGACCGCGCCCGTGCCGGCCCAGACCCATCGGGAACAGCCCGCACGAGTAGGCGGCGACCAGGGTGGAGGGCTCGAGGTCGGCGCCGGTGGCGAGCAGGTCCTCCCCCGGTGCGGCGTCGGCGACGACGCGGGCGAACTCGCCTGCGAAGGGTGAGACGCCGTGCCGGGCGTCCACGGCAATCAGGCGCGGGGGGTGCGCACGTGCCCGCGGACGTCGTCCGCCGCGGCAGCGCCGTACGCCTCGGCGAACCGCTCGAGGAAGCGCGCGGCGCCGAGCTCGTACTCCTGCGGCCCCACCGTCTCGACGACGTAGGTGGCGAGCATCGACCCCAGCTCGGCGCACCGCTGCGGCGACAGCTCCCACGACAACCCCGCCAGGAACCCGGCCCGGAACGCATCGCCCAACCCGGTCGGGTCAGCGAGCACGACCTCGCGGGCCGTCGACACGCGGGCCAGCTCCCCGCCGTCCGCCGTCTCGACCTTGGCGCCCTCACGACCCAGGGTGGTGACCCGGACGCCGACGCGCGCCAGCACGTCGTCCGCCGACCAGCCCGTCTTCTGCTCGAGCAGGCCAGCCTCGTACGCGTTGGTGAACAGGTACGCCGCGCCGTCGACCAGCTCACGGATCTGCTCGCCGTCCATCCACGCGAGCTGCTGGGAGGGGTCAGCGACGAACGGGATGCCGCGGGTCCGGCACTCGCGGGTGTGGCGCAGCATCGCCTCAGGGTCGTTCGGGCTCACGACGACGAGGTCGAGCCCACCCACGCGGTCACCGATCGGCCCCAGCTCGATCTCGCGCGCCTCGCTCATGGCACCGGCGTAGAACGACGCCATCTGCGCGTGGTCGGCGTCCGTCGTGCACACGAACCGCGCCGTGTGCTTGAGCTCGGAGACGTGGACGAACGAGGTGTCGACCCCGTGCCGCTCCAGCCACGAGCGGTACTCGACGAAGTCCTGCCCCACCGCCCCGACCAGCAGCGGACGAAGCCCGAGGTTGCCGAGGCCGAACGCGATGTTCGCGGCGATGCCGCCCCGCCGGATCTGCAGGTCCTCCACGAGGAACGACAGCGAGATCTTGTCCAGCTGCTCGACGACGAGCGAGTCGGCGAAGCGACCCGGGAACGTCATCAGGTGGTCGGTCGCGATGGAGCCGGTGATGGCGATGTGCACCCCACGACCCTAGCTAGGGGCCCACCATCAGGACAGCAGAACGCGCCGCCGTCCACAGCGGACGGCGGCGCGGACCGGACGCCGGCGCGGAGCCGACGGACCAGGTCAGCCGAAGGAGTCGCCGCAGGCGCAGGAGCTGCCGGCGTTGGGGTTGTCGATCGTGAACCCCTGCTTCTCGATGGTGTCCGCGAAGTCGATCGTGGCGCCGTCGAGGTACGGCACGCTCATCCGGTCGACGACGACCTGCATGCCGTCGAAGTCGCGGACGGCGTCACCGTCGAGGGTGCGCTCGTCGAAGTACAGCTGGTAGATCAGGCCGGAGCAGCCACCGGGCTGGACGGCCACGCGCAGGCGCAGGTCGTCACGGCCCTCCTGCTCGAGGAGGCTCTTGACCTTGGCGGCGGCGGGCACCGTCACGTCGACGCCGTGGGTCGCGACGGCCGTGTCGGTCGTGGGCTGCGCTGTCTCGGTCTGGGCGGTCTCGCTCATGGGTACTCTCTCCGCACTGCCGGTGGAGGGTGGTCGCCGGGGACAACCCCGCGTCGCGCGGACTTGTTCCTCGGTGCCACCACACTACGCGTTCGCCGGCGCCGAGGGCAGGGCGACCACGTGATAGTGCCCACACGGCGACAGGTCAGCGGGACCATGTCCGTGCGACCCGGCGCGCCCGGGCCTGCAGCGTGCCCGCCGGGTCCGCCAGTGCCGCGGCCACCTGGTCGGGGCGCTCGGCCACCGCGTACGACGCCTGGACCCCGACCGACAGCAGCTCGCGCCGCCCCACCTCGAGCTGACCGGCGAGCACGACGACGGGGACGCCGTCGCCGAGAGCGTGGTGCGCGACCCCGGCGAGGACGGCACCGCGCAACGACCGCCAGTCCACGACGCCCTCGCCCGTGACCACGAGGTCGGCCGCGGCCAGCCTCGGTGCCATCCCGACGGCGTCCATCACCACCTGCGTGCCCGGTTCCCGCCGTGCGCCCAGCAGCGTCAGCCCGAAGACGACGCCCCCGCCCGCTCCGGCGCCCGGCTCCGCCACGAGCCGCTGGGGAGCGGCTTCCGGCCCGAGTGTGTCCAGAGCGACCTGCGCGAAGCGACCCAGGGCCCTGTCCAGGTGCTGGGCCTGCTCCCCGCTGGCTCCCAGGCGCACCGCCTGGCCGGCCGCGGCCCCGGAGAAGCCCAGCAGCGGCGGGTCGACATCGCTCGCGGCGACCAGATCCACACCCGCGAACCGTGCTCGCACCGCGGCGAGACCCGCGAGGGCGTCGTCCGGCAGGTCGACCAGAGCCCCGCCCCCGTGCCCCAGTAGAGCCACCGGGCCGGCGCCGAGTGCACCCAGCAGGCCCGCGCCGCCGTCCTGCACCCCGAGGGCCCCGACACCGACGACGACGCGCGCGCACCCGGCGTCCAGGGCAGCTTCCAGCAGTGGCGCCAGCCCGGCGGACGTCGTCCGCGTGGGATCGCGACCGTCGCTGGGGACCAGGTGCAGCCCGCACGCCTGGGCCGCCTCCACGTAGGCGGTCCGGACCGCGTCCGGCGAGGTGGCGTCGGCGTCCGCAGGTGCCTGGACGACGAGCACCGTGGCAGGGACGTCGCCGCCCAGCGGACCGGGCACCGTGACGGCGACCAGGTCCCCGCCGGTGGCAGCACGCACGGCGTCGACGAACCCGGGTCCGCCGTCCGAGAGCGGGCACAGGTCGAGATCGTCGGCGGGGGCGTGCTCGCGCCAGCCGGACGCGACGGCAGCGGCGGCCTGGCCGGCGGTCAGCGTTCCGGAGAAGGAGTCGGGGGCGATCAGCACATGCACGGTCGCCATCCTGCCGCGCCGCGTCCGCAGAAGTGGTCGCCCCGGCCGCCGCAAGTGCGGACGCCCGCATGCATGCCCTCGCCCGCGTCCGCAGAAGTGGTCGCGCGGGCCGCCAGAAGTGCGGACGCCGGGAGGATGCCGGCGCCACGTACGATCGAGGGCGTGACCTTCACCGAGCCGGCAACGGCGCCAGCGGCCCTGCTGCTGCTCGGCCGTGGCACCGACCTGGCCAGCGAGCGGGGTGTCGAGTGCCCCGGCGAACTGCCGCTGGCGTCGGACCCGGACCTGGTCGAGCGCACCCGGGTCGCCCGCGAGGCCCTGGGCGAGCGGGCCTTCGTGCTGGGCCACCACTACCAGCGCGACGAGGTGATCCAGTTCGCCGACGTCACCGGCGACTCGTTCAAGCTGGCCCGCGAGGCCGCGGCGCGCCCGGACGCGGAGTACGTCGTCTTCTGCGGCGTCCACTTCATGGCCGAGAGCGCCGACATCCTCACCGCCGACACCCAGCAGGTCGTGCTCCCGGACCTCGCCGCCGGCTGCTCGATGGCCGACATGGCGGCGATCGACCAGGTCGAGGACGCCTGGGACACCCTGCTGGACGCCGGTGTCGGCGACGACGTCGTGCCGGTCACCTACATGAACTCCAGCGCGGCGATCAAGGGCTTCACCGGGCGCCACGGCGGCACGGTGTGCACCAGCTCGAACGCCCGGACGGCGCTGACCTGGGCCCTCGCACAGCGCGACGGCGAGCGCGGCAAGGTCCTGTTCCTGCCCGACCAGCACCTCGGCCGCAACACCGCGGTGCGCGAGATGGGCTTCGACCTGGGCGACTGCGTGCTGTTCGACCCGCACAAGCCGGGCGGCGGCCTGACCACGCAGCAGCTGCGGGACGCCCGGATGATCCTGTGGCGCGGCCACTGCTCGGTGCACGGTCGCTTCAGCTTGCAGAACGTGCTCGACGCCCGCGCACGGGTGCCCGGCATCAACGTGCTGGTGCACCCCGAGTGCCGGCACGAGGTCGCCGAGGCGGCCGACCACGTCGGCTCGACCGAGTTCATCATCAACACCCTGGCCGCTGCCGAGCCCGGCAGCTCGTGGGTCGTGGGCACCGAGCTCAACCTCGTGCGCCGCCTCGCGCTGGCGCACCCCGACAAGAAGGTCCACTTCCTGGAGAAGGCCGTCTGCTTCTGCTCGACGATGAACCGGATCGACCTGCCGCACCTGGTGTGGTCGCTGGAGTCGCTGGCCGCGGGGCGGGTGGTGAACCGCATCGTCGTCGACCCCGATGTCGGGCACTGGGCGCGGGTGGCACTCGACCAGATGCTGGCGCTGCCCAGTCAGACCGCGAAGGACTGACCGGGACGCGCACCCGGCGTACCGGCGGACCTGCACAACGCCCGCGCAACGGCGCCTGGACGCCGCGGGCGAGGGTCGAGCAGGTCCGGCGGTACGGCAGGCCTCAGCAGGTCAGAGCGAGCCGTCCTTCCACGGGCCGGTGATCGCGAACGTGATGCCCGGGTTCTGGATGTTCGCGAACAGCCAGTCGCCGCGCGTGTCGAACGTCGAGCCGCACCACTCCATCTCGCGGTAGTCGCCCGGCTCGACCGACTTGCCCTTGAACGGACCGTCGAGCACCACGTTGTTGCGGGCGAAGTCGAAGATCGCTCCGTCGAGCGTGAGCCCGAACATGCGCTGCGGCTCGTTGCCCCCGTCCTGGCACAGCACGACGCCGTCGCGCGGGCTCACGCAGATGTTGTCGGGGCTCGCGAGCTCTGCGCGGTTCGTGGAGGCGAACAGCACGCGCATCGTCTCCGTCCCCGGGTCGTACTCGAACACCTGGCCGCTGCGGATCGGTCCACCGCTGGTGGAGACGATGTACGCCTTGCCCTCGCTCCACCACGCGCCCTCGAGCCGGGCGAACTGTGCCCCTCCGCGGGCGATGCCCTGCTGGACCGTCGAAGGGGTACCGGCCGGCGGGTCCGGCTGGTCGATGTCGACCCAGCTGGTGAAGTACTCGGTGCCGGTGGGGTCGGTGTACGTCTGCGCCGAGACACCGGGGGCGGAGCCCTCGACGACCATCATCTGCAGCCGCCCGCCGGCCGCGAGGCTGGTCGGGTTGTTCGGCAGGAACCGGTAGAAGCCTGACGGCGTCGCGTCCTCGGTCTCGTAGACGATCCCCGTGGAGGGGTCGACGCAGACCGCCTCGTGGCTGAAGCGGCCCATGAACTTGTACGGCTCCGGGTCACCGAGGCCGCCGGAGGGAACCTCGAAGATGTACCCGTGCGGCGTCCCGGCCGGGCTGGTGGCCGTGGTCTCCTCGCAGGTCAGCCAGGAGCCCTGCGGGGTGGTGCCGCCCGCGCAGTTGCGGATCGTGCCCGACAGGCTCGCGGACGACGAGAGCCACTGGCCCGCGCGGGGGTCGAACAGCATGTTCGTCGTCCCGCCGTTGGCGTTCGGGTCGTAGGCGGGCTCGGTGAACGCGGGCCGGAAGCTGCCCTGCTCGTGGTTGCGGACTAGGGCCACGTCGTCGCCCTTGCCGTTCCCCCGGCCCGGGGGGATGCCGCGCCTGCCGGCGGGGAACGTGGCCATGCCGTCGTGGGCGGCCGGGGTCGGCTTGCCGTCGTCCATCGTGTCGCCGGTCCAGCCGTACGAGATGTACTCGAAACCGGCGGGCAGCATCAGCAGCGGCAGGCCGGTGGCCTGGTCGTCCACCGGCGCGAGCGGCCCGTAGTCGGGGCTGAAGGGCTGCTTCTTCATCGGCGCGGCACCGGCGGTGCGCGCACCGAGGGCCTGCAGCGGGCCGAGGGCAGCGAGCGCCGCGGCGCCGCCGAGGACGGCGCGTCGGCCCACCCCGGTGGTCTGGTTGCCCGTGGTCTGGTCGGTGGAGAGGTCGGTCACGGAAGCTCCCTGGTGGAGGTTTGGTTGGACGTCGTCCAGCCAACCCATCCCGGGCGCACCGCGAGGGGACTGCCCACCACGAACCGGTGAACAACGGACACCCATCCCGTGACGTGGCGCTCACCCCGACTCTGCGTGGTGCTCAGCCGGCGGAGAGCCTCGCCAGCAGCAGCGTCTCGGCCACGCACGCGCGCTCGAACACGCCCAGGTGCAGCGACTCGTCGAAGCCGTGGGCGCGGGTGTGGGGGTCCTCGACGCCGGTGACCAGCACGGTGGCATCGGGGAAGGCATCGACGAAGTCCGCGATGAACGGGATCGACCCGCCGATTCCCTGGTGCACGACGTCCTTGCCCCACGCCTGCGACAGCGCCCAGCCCGCGGCCTCGTAGACCGGGCCCCCGACGTCCCCGCGGAATGCCTGGCCCGTCTCCTCCAGCGACACCGACACGTTCGCACCGAAGGGCGCGGTCGCCAGCAGGTGCTCGCGCAGCGCCTGGTACGCCTCCTGCGGTTCCTGCCCGGGCGCGATGCGCATCGACAGCTTGGCGCGGACGACGGGCGCGAGCGTGTTGGACGCCGCCGCCACACTGGGCGCGTCGATCCCCGTCACGGTCAGGCTCGGCCGGGTCCACATCCGCGACTCGAGGCTGCCGCGTCCGACGAGGTGGACGCCGTCCAGCATGCCGGTGTCGCGCCGCAGCTCTGCCTCGTCCAGGGCCAGGTCGGCCGCCTCGTGGCTCAGTAGCCCGGGGACAGTGAGGTCGCCCGCGTCGTCCCACAGGCGGGCCAGCAGGGTCGTCGTCGCCATCATCGCGTCGGGCACGGCGCCGCCGTACATGCCCGAGTGGTTGGCGTACGCGAGGGTCCGGACCTCGACGTCGGCCTCGACCAGGCCGCGCAGGCTCGTGGTGAGCGACGGGGTGTCGACGTCGGCGTTGTCGCTGTCGGCCACGACGATGACGTCGGCCTCCAGCAGGTCGCGGTACCGGGCCAGGAAGTCGGTGAAGGACGGCGACCCCGACTCCTCCTCACCCTCGACGAACACGACGAGCCCGACGCCGTCGGCCGGACCCCAGGCCGGCAGCAGCGCGCGCAGCGCCGCGACGTGGACCATCACCCCCGCCTTGTCGTCCGCAGTGCCGCGCCCGTAGAGCCTGCCGTCGCGCTCGGTGGGCACGAAGGCCGGCGTCGTCCAGTCGGTCTCGGCGCCGGGGGGCTGCACGTCGTGGTGGGCGTACAGCAGCACGGTGCGCGCGCCGTCGGGCGCTGGGCGCCGGGCCACGACGGCGGGCGCGCCCTCGCTGCCGTCCGGGCGCGTCGCGCGCAGCACCTGGACGTCGTCCAGACCGACGTCGCGGAGCAGCCCGGCGACGTGGTCGGCGCTGGCCGCCACGTGCCGCTGGTCGAACACCGGCGCCGACACGCTGGGAATGCGCACCAGCGCCTCCAGGTCCGACCGGACGCCGGGCAGCAGCGCACTGACGGCGGCTCGCAGGGCCTCGACGTCGGGGGCTGCCGTGGTCGCTTCGCTGGTCATGGCGCGGTCGCTTCGCTGGTCATGGCCCGGCACGCTACCGGCCGCACATGTCGGAGGGCACGACACCCGCACCGTAGGATGACGAGGGTGTTCGGACGCCGGAAGAAGACCCCAGAGACCTCAGCCGTCGTCGTCCAGGACCGGCTGGGCGCCAAGAACCGGCCGACGCCGAGGCGCTCGACCGCCCAGGCGGCGAACAAGCGCCCTTTGGTGCCGAGCGACCGCAAGAAGGCGTCCGGCGCGGCCCGCGAGGCGGCCCGGGAGGAGCGCCTGAAGGTGCGCCAGGCCATGGTCACCGGCGACGAGCGCCACCTGCCGCCGCGGGACAAGGGCCCGGTCCGCCGCTTCGTGCGCGACTACGTCGACTCGCGCCGCAACGTCGGCGAGTACTTCCTGGTCGTCGCCCTGGCAGTGGTGTTCATCAGCTTCTTCCAGTCGCCCCAGCTGCAGCTGCTCTCCACGGCGCTGCTGTGGCTGACGGTGGTGCTGTGCCTCGGCGACGGCTACCTGCTCTCCCGTCGTCTCAGCGCCGCCCTGCACGAGCGCTTCGACGACTCCCAGCTTCCCCGCGGCGTCGTCCGCTACGGCGTCCTGCGCGCCTTCCAGATCCGCCGCACCCGGTTGCCCAAGCCGATGGTGGCCCGCGGCCAGCACCCGGCGTAACCGCGGCCCGATTCGTGGGACGACGGACCCGCACGTAGTGTCGAAGGCATGGACTTTCGATACCTCGGCAACTCCGGCCTCAAGATCTCCGAGATCACCTACGGCAACTGGCTGACCCACGGGTCGCAGGTCGAGAACGACATGGCGACCCAGTGCGTGCGCGCGGCGCTGGACGCCGGCATCAGCACCTACGACACCGCCGACGTGTACGCCAACACCAAAGCCGAGACGGTCCTGGGTGAGGCGCTGAAGGGTGAGCGCCGCGCCGACCTGGAGATCTTCACCAAGGTCTACTGGCCGACCGGCCCCGGCGGCAAGAACGACAGCGGCCTCTCGCGCAAGCACATCCTGGAGTCGATCGACGGGTCCCTGGAGCGGCTGCAGACGGACTACGTCGACCTCTACCAGGCCCATCGGTACGACACCGAGACGCCGCTGGAGGAGACCATGCAGGCCTTCGCGGACGTCGTCCGCGCCGGCAAGGCCCACTACATCGGCGTCAGCGAGTGGACCGCGGACCAGATCCGCGACGGCGTCGCCATGGCTAAGCAGCTGGGCTTCCAGCTCATCTCGAGCCAGCCGCAGTACTCGATGCTGTGGCGGGTCATCGAGGACGAGGTCGTGCCGACGTCCCGCGAGCTCGGGGTCTCCCAGATCGTGTGGTCGCCCATCGCCCAGGGCGTGCTGACCGGCAAGTACCAGCCCGGCCAGGCACCGCCCGAGGGCTCGCGCGCCACCGACGAGAAGGGCGGCGCCGACATGATCAAGCGGTTCATGCGGGACGACGTCCTGCAGCGCGTCCAGGGCCTGCAGCCGGTGGCGGAGAAGCTCGAGCTCTCGATGGCGCAGCTCGCCGTCGCCTGGGTGCTCCAGAACGACAACGTCGCGACCGCGCTGGTCGGTGCCTCGCGTCCCGAGCAGGTGACCGAGAACGTCAAGGCCGCTGGCGTCACGATCCCCGGCGAGCTGATGACGGAGATCGACGACGTCCTTGGTGACGTGGTCGAGCGTGACGCCACCAAGACCGCCGAGACGGCACCGAAGAAGCGGCCCACCTGAACGCACACGGGTGACTGAGTAGCCGGGCTCATGCGGACGGCGTCCCGTCCGGTCACGATCGACGGGTGAGTACCCCGACGATCACCGGCGTCCGGACCGACGGCGGCACGTCCGGCCCCGGCCCGGGCGCCGTGAGCGCGGTGGCCGCTGCGATCGCGCTGGTGGTCGGGTACGTCGTGAGCCGGTTCTTCGCCACCGGCTGCGGCGCCCCCGGCCAGAACTTCTCGTGCCTGATCGAGGGTCTCGTGGTCGGTGCGTCCGCCCCGGTGCTGGTCCCGCTGGCCGGCTGGCTTCTGCTGCGAGCGGCGGGGGCCCGGCGGGCGCTGCCGACGGCGCTGCTCGGGACCGCGTTGGCCGCCACCCTGGTCTACCCGGTGGTCACGGTGGTCGAGTTCGTGCACGCCACCGGCGGCTCTCCCCTGGACGACGCGTCACCGGGTGAGTCTCTTGCGCTCTCCGTGGCCGTGGCGCTCTCCTTCGGCACCGGTGCCGCCTGCGCGACGCTGCTGCTGTCCGGCCGCGTCGGGTGGATGGCCTGGGCCGTCATCGGCGGGTGCATCGCGCTCGCGGTGGGCCTGGCCTCGCTGACCGATACGGTGCAGCGCGACCAGGACCTGCGCGCCGACCTCGCGGGTGCCGACGTCCCGCTGCTCGCCCCGCCCGAGGGGTGGGTCGTCCACGACGTGCACGTCTCCGACGCCGGCTACGTGAAGGTCATCACCCACCCCGAGGGCGAGGACGTGTACCTGGAGCGCACGGTCAACGTGGTCGTCTCGCTGGCGCAGCCGGTCGATTCCTGCGCGTACGACGTGTGTCGGACGACGCCCGACGGGCTGCTCCTTGCGACGTCCGAGACGAGCACCAACGCGCTCACCGAGGTCGACGGTGCGTTCGTGGAGGTGACCAGCTACGACCGCGGACCGGTCGTCGAGGCGGCGGTGCTGGACGTCGCCCGCGGGCTCCGGGCAGTGGACGTCGACGCCTTCGCCGACCTGGCCGGGTGATCGGCGGTCGGCGGACCGGTCGGCCGATCGACGGACCGATTGCCGGTTGCGCCTACTCGGCGGGTCGCAGACTCATCGGACCGTACAGCTCGGCGCCGTCCTCGTGCAGGCGCACCGCCTCCACGCCGCCGGCCAGCAGGTCCTGCCACGCCTCCCCCACCCACGACTCGGCATCCGCCTGCGTGGGGAAGCCCTGGGTCGGGGCGTCGGCCGGCGTGAGCGAGCCTCCATCGGCGTCCTCGTACGTCCAGGTGTAGGTCGGCATGCCGGCACACGCTACGCTGCGCCCAGCCCGCCGCGAGGTGGGCACAACCGAAGACGCACCAGGCAGGGCAAGCCGGACCAAAGCCGGCACTGACCCGCAACCGTAGGTCGCAGACGAGATCGTGCGACGAGTCGGAAAACCTGCAGTGGTGCGAGCGGCTCCTTCGTACCGTCGAGGTCTACGGGGCGGAGCCCGGACTCCTGGTCCGTGTTCCCCCTCGTCCGCGCCCGCTCCCACGGGCGCCGCCGAGGGCGTCGCACGTCCTGGGTGCCTGGGTTCCTCACCGGACCCGCTCACCGAGAGGCACCCCATGTCCCCGTTCCTCCGTCGCTGCCGCGCCGCGGCAGTCGCAGCCGCACTCGCCGGCTCCTCCTTGCTCGTGCTGCCACCGGCCGCCGCAGCCACCGACGGCGCCTGTGCGCCGGGCGAGGGCGTCACCGTAGTCGTCGACTTCACCGACGTCGGGGGTGATCTCGAGACCCGCTGTGCGCCGGGCGACCCCGTCAGCGGGCGTCAGGCGCTCGAGGCGGCCGGGTTCATGCCGGACGACGACGCGTTCTTCTGCACCATCGACGCACGACCCGACCCCTGCGACTTCGCCACGACTCAGCAGTTCTGGTCCTACTGGTACGCGACACCCGAGCAGACCTGGGACTTCCAGCTCACCGGCGCCGACGACGCCGACCCCGAGCCCGGGGACGTCGAGGGCTGGCGGTACAACGACGGCTCCGAAGGACCCACGGGGGGGCCACCCGCACCCGGCACCGCGGCGCCGCTGCCCGGGGAACCCGCGGACCCGGTCACCCTGGCCGAGGCCGCGGCCTGGCTGACCGGGCGGCTCGTGGGCGGCGACCACGTCGAGCTGGGCGGTCAGGTGCGGTACGACCTGACGTCGGACGTCGCCCTCGGGCTGCTGGCGGCGGGGACCGAGGACGAGGCCCTCGACGCGGTGCTGGACTTCCTGGAGGCCGGGGCCGCCGCCTATGCGCACGGCGCCGAGTTCGACGGCGAGCGCGAGGACGCCGTCTACGCGGGTGCCGCCGCCAAGCTGGGTCTGGTGGCCCTGCTGACCGGCGGCGACCCCCGGTCGGTAGGGGGCCTCGACCTCGTGGCGGACCTCCAGGACATCGAGGACGGGGACGGCCGGTACGTGGACCGGACCGCCTTCGGCGACCTGTCCAACGTCTTCACCCAGTCCCTCGCGCTGCTGCTGCTCGCGGAAGCATCGGACGTCGACCCGTCGGGAGAGGCTGTCGCGTTCCTGGAGTCGGAGCAGTGCGCCGACGGCGGCTTCCCGGTCTACTTCGACCCGGAGAGCTGCACCAGTGACCCCGACGCCACGGGTATCGCCCTGCAGGCACTAGCAGCGCTGGGCTCGGACGTCGCCGGAGGTGCGACCGCCTATCTAGCAGCGACCCGCCAGGACGACGGGTCGTGGAGCAGTGCGACGCCCGGTGCGACCGGTGCCAACGTCAACAGCACGGGCTACGCCTCCATGGGGCTGCACTCGGCGGGCGTGGACACCTCGCTCACCGCCACGTGGCTGGGCTCCGTCGCCAACGCCGACCGCGGCCTGCCCGTCGTCCCGGGTGGTCTGAGCGACACCTTCGCGACCGCACAGGCCCTGCCTGCCCTGGCGGTCAGCCACTTCGCCGCGAGCGCGCGGGTCGTACCTCGGCCAGCCGACGCCACGCCCACCCCCACCCCGACGCAGACCCCCACCCCGACGCAGACCCCCACCCCGACGCAGACCCCCACCCCGACGCAGACCCCCACCCCGACGACAGTGCCCTTGACCAACGACCTCGGCGGCACGGACAGCACCGACGACACAGGCACGAGCGCCGGCAGCGAGATGGGGGCCGGCAGCGGCACAACCGGCTCGGGCTCGACCGATGCGGGCTCTACCGGAAGCACGAGCGCGCGCGCCACCGGCTCTCTGGCTCGCACCGGCACCGACGCCGGTGCGCTGGTGGTCTCAGGGCTGCTCCTCGTCCTGGCTGGGGGCACGGCTCTCCTCGTGACCCGCAGGCGCCGGGGGGCCGCATGAGTGCACCGGCGGCACGCCGGTCCTCCCTGGTCGCCGTTGCGGCTCTCGCCCTGGCAGCCGGAGCGGCGGTTCTCGCACCTCCCGCCAGCGCAGCTGCCTGTACGGCGAGGGAAGGCGTTCGAGTCGTCGTGGACAACGGCTCGGTGACGCGCTCCTGCGCCTCCGGTGACCCCTCGGACGGCATCTCGGCGCTCACGGGTGCCGGCTTCGACTACACGTTCGTGCCGCGGCAGAGCGGTTTCGTCTGCACGATCGACGCCTATCCCAACCCCTGCAACGATGCACCCGCTGACGCGTACTGGTCCTACTGGCACGCCGACCCGGGCGGCAGCTGGCGGTACAGCACCGTCGGCGCGTACTCCCACGACCCGGCCCCCGGGACGGTCGAGGGATGGGCTTTCGGCGCGGGCGAGCCACCGCGGATCGCGCCGCCTGAGCCCGACCCGGTTCCGACTCCGACGCCGGAGCCGCCGCCGGCACCCGAACCGCCGCCGCAGGCTCCGGCTCCTCCTCCGCCGGCACCCGAACCGCCGCCGCAGGCTCCGGCTCCTCCTCCGCAGGCGCCCGCTCCGCCGGACGCCCCCGAACCCCCGGCAGCGGGGTCCCCGGGTGGCTCGTCGTCCGGCGGCAGCCCGACGGGTGGGTCGGCGGGGCCGTCCGGCAGCAGCCCGGACGCCGGTCCCGGCGACACCTCGGGCGGTGCGTCGTCCGGGGGCAGCTCGCAGGACGGCCGCTCCGGGGTGTCGTCCGGGAGCACCTCCGACGGCTCGTCGTCCGGGCGCCCCGCCGGGCCCGCGACCCCGGACGACCCGGACGACCCGGGCGGGACCCCGGACACCCCGGCGCCGGGGGCGACGGGTCCGGTGGCACCGGAGGCGGCCGAGACGACGCCGTCCGCGACGGCGGCCACGTCCGGACCGAGTGTCGGACCGACCGGGCCCCCGACGTCCGCGCCCGGCGATCTGGACGCCTCCTCGACGTCGTCCGGTCGCGACGACACCGGCTCCCCCGCCGGGGTCGTCGTGGCCGGTCTCGCCCTGCTCGCGATCGCCGGTGCCGGCGGGTGGCAGGTCGTCTCGCGGCGCCGTGCCCGCACCGAGGACGTCGGGGGCTGAGTGGTCACCGGCACGCAGGTCCGCGCCCCGGTCGGCGACGACCGGGTCACGGATGACCCTGCGCGGCGTGTCCGTGACCGGTGGGTCCCGCTGCCACGCCAGCTGCACCCGTGGGCCTGGTGGCTCTGGGCGCTCGGCCTCGCGACCGCGGCCAGTCGGACGACAAACCCGTTGCTGCTCATGCTCGTCCTGGCGACCGCCGCGTACGTCGTGGCTCGTCGCCGCGGAAGTTCACCGTGGGCGAGGGCGTTTCCGGCGTACCTGGTCCTCGGGGCGGTCGTGGTCGCCCTCCGTGTGTTCCTGCACGTGCTGGTCGGCTACAAGTTCGGGGACGTCGTCGTGCTGGAGCTGCCGGTCGTGCCGACGCCGCAGTGGGCGGCGGGCATCCAGCTGCTCGGCACGGTGCGCCTCGAAGGGCTGCTCGCCGCGGCGTTCGAGGGGCTGCGGTTGGCGACCCTGCTCGTCTGCGTCGGCGCC
>JBBSNO010000039.1:0-16547 GCA_038232615.1 Actinomycetales bacterium | reverse complement strand
TGCCCGCACCCGAGGGGCCGACGACCGCGAGCCGCTCCCCGGGGCGCAGGTCGAGGTCGACGCCGTGCAGCACGTCGTGGCCGGGGCGGTAGGCGTAGTGCACCGCGCGGGCCCGCAGGTCGCGCCCCACCGGCACGCGGCTCGTCGCCGTCCGGTCGTCGGGCACCTCGGAGATGCCGATGATCCGGGCCAGTGACGCGGCGCCGACCTGGATCTCGTCCAGCCACTCGATCAGCTCAGCCATCGGCTCGACGAGCCGCACGCCGTACAGCGCCACGGTGGTGACCTGGCCGACCGTCACGGCCGTCCCGAGCACGTCGTTGCCGGCGACCACGAGCCATCCTCCCCAGCCGACCGCGACGACGGCCGGAAGGACGTAGCCGACCTCGATGACGGGGTACCACCGGGTGCGCAGGGCGAGGGTGTACCGCTCCGCCACGTAGCAGGCGCGGACCGCGTCGTCGATGATCCGGCGTCGGCGGTCACCGAGCCGCAGCGCGTCGACGGTGCGGGCACCGTCGACGGTCTCCGTGACGTCGCCGTTCAGGCGCGCGTAGGCCGCGCGCTCGCGCAGGTAGCCGGACGGCGCCTTCCGCAGGTACCACCGTGTCGAGAACCACAGCATCGGGACGCCGGCCAGCAGCGAGAGTGCGACGACGCCACCGACGAGCGCCGCGGCGACCGCCGTCAGCGCCGTGGTGACCGCCGCGACGAGCACGCTCGGGATGGCGAAGCGCACTGTCCACGAGATCGCCTCGACGTCGTTCGTCGTCCGCGACACCAGGTCACCGGTGCCTGCACTCTCGACCGTCGAGAGCGGCAGGGCCCCCACCCGGCCCATGAAGTCCTCGCGCAGCTGCGCGAACACGTCCTCACCGAGCACCATCGCGGACCGCCGGGCGACCCGGGTCAGCAGGGTCTCGGCGACCACGAAACCCGCCAACGCCAAGGCGATCCGGTCGATCGACGACGTCGTCGTCCCGGTGATCACCTGGTCGACGAGGCGACCGAGCAGCCACGGCCCGCCCAGCGCCGCGAGTGCCGCCAGGCCGTGCAGGAGCACGACAGCGACCAGGGCGCGTGTGTGCAGGCGCAGGAGCCGTGAGGTCTCGGCCCGCACGGCGACGGGCCCCGCGATGGGAAGGTGCGTGCTCACTCGTCCTCGCCTCTCGTGACGGTCCGGCGGTAGGCGCGGCCGACGTCGTCGTCGCGGTGGAGCAGCTCGCGGTGGGGGGCCTGGGCGACGACCACGCCCCCGACGAGCACGGCCACCTCGTCGACGCGGTCGAGCAGCAGCGGGCTGCTCGTGACGACGACGGTGGTGCGGCCCCGCCGCGCCTCGCGCAGGTTGGCGGCCACGGCGGCCTCGGTGTGGGCGTCGACGGCGCTGGTCGGCTCGACGAGCACGAGGGTCTCGGCATCGGCCAGCAGCGCGCGTACCAGGGCGAGTCGCTGACGCTGACCGCCGGAGAACGACCGTCCGCGCTCGGTCACCTCGTCGTCCAGGCCGCGTGGCAGGCCCTCCAGGACGTCCAGGGCCGAGGCCGTCCGGACGGCGTCCAACAGCTCGGTGTCGCTCCGGCGCGCGTCCGGGTCGAGCTCGCGCCGCAGCCTGCCCGTGAACAGCCGGGGGTCGGAGTCGGCGACCACGACGCGTCGGCGCACCTCCTGGACAGCCAGGTCGGGCAGCGGGACGCCGCCGAGGAGCGGCGAGGTGCCGTCGTCGGGCGAGAGCCGGCCGAGCCGGTCGGCCAGCGCCGCGCCGTCGGCTGGGTCGGTGCCGACGACGGCCACGAACGCGCCGGCCGGCACGCGCAGCCCCGACCGCGGGTCCTCCAGGTCGGGCGAGGGACGGGGCGAGGCACCGGGGACCGCGGGGTCGACGACGGACGGGCGTACCTGCAGGACGGCGACGATGCGCTCCGCGGCGACCCGGGCCCGGACGTACTTCTCCAGCATCTCGGTCGCCGTCCGCAGCGGCAGGACCAGGAAGATGGCATAGCCGTAGAGCGCGACCAGGTCACCAGGGCCGATGCGCCCGTCGATGGCGAACCGTGCGCCGAGCCAGGTGACGAGGACGACGAAGGCCCCGGGAAGCAGCACCTGCAGGGAGTCCAGGGTCGCCTGCACGCCGGCCACCCCGACGCCGGCGCGGCGCACCTCCTGGGACTGCGCGGTGTAGCGGCGCAGGAACTCCCGCTCTCCGCCGACACCGCGCAGGACCCGCAGGCCGGCGACGGTGTCGGCGCCCAGGGTCGTGAGCCGTCCGGCCACCTCGCGCTGTGCCTTCTGCCGGGCGTGCAGGGGGCGGACGACGAAGCCGAGGAGGGCCGCGACGGCGGGGACGCCCAGCAGCACGAGCAGCCCGAGCGTCACCGAGGTGCGCAGCAGCAGGGCCGCCACCACCGCGTACGAGACGACCGCGCCCGCGAACCTCGCCACGATGTCGTAGACGTCACCGAGCCGGACGGCGTCGCTCGCCACGGTCGAGACGACCTCCCCGGTCGGCAACCGCTCGGGCATGGCCGCACCGACGCGGGTGACGTGGTGCCCGACCACCTGGGACGCCGTGAGGGCCGCCTGCACCCAGTTCCACACCGCGGCCCGGTGGCGCATGATTCCCGCGCCCGCCTGGACCAGTCCCAGCAGCGCCATCACGCCCACCCACAGCGCCAGCGCTGCCATGTCGGCGCCGGAGATGCCATCGTCCACCGCGCGACCGAGCGCGAACGGCAGCAACGCCTGCGAGCCCATCCAGGCCGTACCCCACACGACGCCCGCCGCCAGGGTGCGGCGCTGCCGTCGGGCCAGCCACCACATGAACGGCCCCGGGCCCGACGACGGCGGCGGCCCCGGGTCGTTCCGGGCGAGGCGGCTGCGCCCGACGCCTGGTCGGGGACGGACGCCGGTCGAGGTGGGCACGAACGACCACGGTAGGTGCCCGCAGGCCCTGCCCACGAACGGTTTTCTGCGCGGGGCGAGGCGTTCCCCGGCGGACGGCCACCAGCAGGCGGAGGCTGCCGGCTCCGGCAGGCGAGGTAGCGTGCCGAAGTGCTCCGCACCGCGCTCCGACCCCGGTGGCTCGCGCTCCTCGCGCTCGCCCTGGTCCTCGCGAGCGCCTTCGCCGCCCTGGGCAGCTGGCAGCTCGGTCGGTCGCGCGACCAGGCCGGCGACGAGCCGGTTCCGCCCGGGACCGTCCGCCTGCAGGAGCTGGTCGAGCCGCAGACGGCGTTTACGGGTGCACTGCTCGGGCGGACCGTCGAGGTCACCGGCGAGCTGGGTGCCCCGACGCTGCGGGTCGAGGGGCGGGCGCTGGACGGCGAGCGGGGGGCGTGGGTGCTGAACCCGATGGTGGTCAGCACCGGCGACGCGACAGCCACCCTCCCCGTCGTCCGCGGGTGGGTCCCCGACGGCGCCCGGGCACCGGCACCGCCCAGCGGGGAGGTGACGCTGACCGGCCGGCTCGAGCCCAGCGAGGCGCCGACGGGCGAGACGCCCTCGACCGCAGGCGCTTCGACGGTCGTGTCGAGCGTGTCGTCGGCCGACCTGCTGAACCGCTGGGGGCAGCCGATCTACACCGGGTTCCTCGTCACCGACGTCCCGGTGCCCGCCGACGGCCTGACGGCGATCCCACCGGCGCCCTTCGACGACCGCGGGTTCGCGCTGCAGAACGTCTCGTACGCCTTGCAGTGGTGGGTCTTCGCGCTGTTCGCCGTGTTCCTCTGGTGGCGACTGGTGCGCGACGCCCACCTCAGCGAGACCGGCAGGCTCGAGGACGACGACGCGCTCGTGGATGATGAGGGCCAGACCGAGCCCGACGACGTCCGAGCCCGACGAGGTGTGACCACGTGACCAGCCCAGCCGGCGCCCCCCCACGCAGTCCCCGCGCGATCGGCCCGGTGCTGACGCGGTACCGGGTGATGGCGTACGTCACGGGCGTGTTCCTGCTGCTGCTCAGCGTGGAGATCGTGCTGAAGTACGTGTTCAACGGCGGCGAGCCGGTGCTGGGCGACTGGATCGCGATCACCCACGGGTGGATCTACGTCGCTTACCTGGTCACCGTGGTCGACCTGTGGTCGAGCCTGCGCTGGCCGTTCGGACGGCTGGTCCTGCTCGTGCTGGCCGGGGTCGTGCCGGTGCTGTCGTTCGTCGCCGAGCGCAAGGTGACGCGTGAGGCGCTCGCGGGCGAGGCGGTGCGCCAGGGCCGCAGCACTACCGTGGCGCAGTGACCGACCCCCACGTGCCGACCAGCGACCGGTCGGCGCCCGGCCGGTCGGCCGACGACGCGCCGACCCAGCAGCCCGAGCACAGCCACCACGACGACCCGTCGTCCGACGTCCTCGCCGACGGCGCCCCCACCGCCGGCCCGGCGTCACCGCCGGCGGGCAGCGGTGACCACCGACCCGTCCTGGTGATCGACTTCGGTGCCCAGTACGCCCAGCTGATCGCGCGCCGCGTGCGCGAGGCGGACGTCTACTCCGAGATCGTGCCGCACACCTGGTCGGTCGAGCAGGTGATGGCAAGGGACCCGGCGGCCATCATCCTCTCCGGCGGCCCGGCGTCGGTGTACGCCGACGGCGCCCCGGCGGTCGACCCGGCGCTGTTCGAGGCCGGGGTCCCGGTGCTGGGCATCTGCTACGGGTTCCAGGCGATGGCGCTGGCCCTGGGCGGCGAGGTGGCCCGCACCGGACTGCGCGAGTACGGAGGCACGCAGGTCGCGACCGGGCCGACCGAGAGCACCCTGCTGACGGGCCAACCCGACCGCCAGAGCGTGTGGATGAGCCACGGCGACGCGGTGCAGTCGGCGCCCCAGGGCTTCTCGGTCGTGGCCGAGAGCCCCGGCGCCCCGGTCGCGGCGTTCGAGGACGGCGAACGCCGGCTGTACGGCGTCCAGTGGCACCCGGAGGTGAGGCACTCGACGTTCGGGCAGCAGGTGCTGACCAACTTCCTTCGCCGGGGCGCCGGGATCGAGCCGGACTGGACGACGGGCAACGTGATCGCCGAGCAGGTGGCGCGGATCCGGACCCAGGTCGGCGAAGCGCGTGTCGTCTGCGGCCTGTCCGGCGGTGTCGACTCCGCCGTCGCGGCGGCCCTGGTGCACGAGGCCGTCGGGAACCAGCTCACGTGCGTCTTCGTCGACCACGGCCTGCTGCGCGAGGGCGAGGCCGAGCAGGTCGAGCGCGACTACGTCGAGGCGACAGGGGTCGACCTCGTGGTGGTGGACGCGCAGGACCAGTTCCTCGACGCGCTCGCCGGGGTCAGCGACCCGGAGGAGAAGCGCAAGATCATCGGACGGGAGTTCATCCGGTCGTTCGAGGGGGCGGCGCGTGGCATCGTCGAGCGGGCCGGTGCCCACGGCGAGGACGTGCGGTTCCTCGTCCAGGGCACGCTCTACCCCGACGTCGTGGAGTCCGGCGGCGCCCTGCATGACGGGCAGAGCGGAGCGGCCAACATCAAGAGCCACCACAACGTCGGCGGGCTCCCCGACGACCTGCAGTTCGAGCTGGTCGAGCCGTTGCGGACGCTGTTCAAGGACGAGGTCCGCGCGGTCGGTGCCGAGCTGGGGCTGCCCGACGCGATCGTGTGGCGCCAGCCGTTCCCCGGGCCGGGCCTGGCGATCCGCATCGTCGGCGAGGTCACCCGCGAGCGGCTCGAGACGCTGCGTGCCGCTGACGCCATCGTGCGCTGCGAGCTCACGCGCGCCGAGCTGGACCGCTCGATCTGGCAGTGCCCGGTGGTGCTGCTGGCCGACGTCCGTTCGGTCGGGGTGCAGGGCGACGGCCGCACCTACGGGCACCCGGTCGTGCTGCGGCCGGTCAGCTCGGACGACGCCATGACCGCCGACTGGTCGCGGCTGCCCTACGACCTGCTCGCAAAGGTGTCGACCCGGATCACCAACGAGGTGGACGGGGTCAACCGCGTCGTCCTGGACGTCACGTCCAAGCCGCCCGGCACGATCGAGTGGGAGTAGCGGCTCACCCGGCCGGCCTGCGTCAGGCCGGCAGCAGCGCGACGCCGTAGTCCCTGAACCTGGCGTCCCGGGTGACGACGACCAAGCTCTCGATGGACGCCTGCGCGACCAGCATCCGGTCGAACGGGTCGTTGTGGTGGCGGGGGAGGCGGCCGGCGGCGACGGCGTGCTCGCCGGTGATGGGCAGGAGCTGGAACCCGTTGACGGCGATGCGATCCAGAGTGTCGGCCGGTGCACTGAGCTTGCCGAGGGCGCGCTTGATCTCGATCTCCCAGACCGAGGTGACTGACACAGCCACCACCTCGGCCTGGGTCACGATCTGCTGCGTCTTCTCGCTGAGGCTGGCTGGTGAACCGATCCACCAGAGCAGGACATGGGTGTCGAGCAGCAGCCTCACGGACGCTCGCCGCGGAACGCTGCCGCGATCTCCTCAGGGAGCTCGTCGAAGTCGTCGGCGATGTGCATGCGTCCTTCCCATCCGCCGGGCTTGCGCTGCACCACGGCGGTCTGGACGGGGACGAGACGAACCAGGGGCTTGCCGGATCGGGCGATCACGACGTCCTCACCCGCCAGCGCCCGGTCGACCAGCCTGGAGAGCTGGGTCTTGGCCTCGTAGAGGTTGACCTGCTGCGGTTCGCCCATCCTCCCACGGTAGGTGGTTGGTCTGGTCTGGTCAACGAGAGGGGGGAACCGTCACCGCGCTCTCCCGGGTGCCGGCCCGGACGCAGTCGACGAGGTGCTCGTCCGGCGCGACCCAGGCGCCGTCCCAGACCACGCAGCGCTCGACCGAGCCCTCGACGCGGGCGCCGTTCCCGACGACGCTGGCGCCGCCGGAGGCGTGCAGGTTCGCGCGCAGGTAGTCCGCCGGGGTCCCGCAGTCGATCGCGACATCGGTGGTGACGGCCAGGTCGAGGCGCCCGGCCTCGTGCTCGCCTCGCCACAGCACCTCGTACAGGCCGCTCACCTCGTCGGACAGGTCGCTCACGAGCGACCACGGCAGCAGGCAGGCGCCGAGGTAGTCGTGCCCGTCGAAGTCGCCCGCGCCATCGGCCTCGCGCACGAGCAGGCGGCACCGCTCGCCGTCCCAGCCGTCGACGAGGTCGTCGAGGCCGGAGGGCAGGTAGGCGTCGGCGTTGGCCAGCAGCACGTCGCGCCCGGCGGTCCAACCACGCAGTCGTCCGAGGGCTCCCGCGGTACCCAGCGCCTGGGGCAGCTCCACCTGCAGGTGCACGCTCGCACCCACGTGCGCCGCGACCTGCTCGAGGAGGTGGTGGGCGTTGACGGCGACGTCGTCCGGCCCGGTGCCGGTCGCCCGGGTGACCCCGGCGAGCGCCCGGTCCAGCAGCGGGACCCCGCCTACCGGGCACAGGGCCTTGGGACGCAACGCCGTCAACGGTCGGAGCCGGGTGCCGGCGCCGGCGGCGAGGACGACGCCGGCGAGGTCCCGCGTCACGCCGGGGGGACGACGCGCCCGGAGTAGGCGTCAGCGTGGGTGCTGCGGGCGAGCACGTCGATGATCTCGCGGGTCGAGGGGTCGACGTCAGCGAGTTCCGAGGGGCGCAGCCACCGGTGGTCCTTGGCCTCTCCGCCCACCCGCACCTCGGGCCGGGAGCCGACCTCGATGCGGTAGATGACGTCGACCCGGCGGACGGCGGCGTTGACCTGCACCGTCACGGGCAGCCCTACGCGCACTTCCAGAGCGGTCTCCTCTCGCACCTCGCGCTGCACGCCGTCGTCGGGTCGCTCGCCCCGGTCCAGCAGCCCGCCGGGCAGGCTCCAGCCGTGCCGGTGCGGCTGGCGCAGGAACAGCACGGCGCCCTCGTGCTCGATCGCGCAGACGGCACCGACCGTGAACCCCGGCGTCACCGACCGCACCAGGCCGCGACGCACCGGGGCCGGCATCCGGCGGAACGCCATCAGGGCGGCGGTGTACCCGCGACGGCGGAGGGTGGCGAACAGGGACATGACGGCCACTCTAGGGGCGGGCCGGGGACAGGCCACCGGCGCTCACGGTCCCCACCAAGTGCACCCGGTCACCGTCTCGGCTGGTCACCGCGAACTCTGCACCGCCGGTTCCGGAGCGGTACCCGAACCGGACGGTGGTCGGCAGCATGACCGGGGAGACGAAGGCGACGTCCACCACCGGGTCGGGCGGCAACCGGTTCTCGACGGCCGCCAGGGCGCGCGCGACGGTCCACATCCCGTGGGCGATCGGGCGGGGGAAGCCGAGGGCGCGGGCCGTCAGGCGCGTGAGGTGGATCGGGTTGCGGTCGCCGGAGACCGACGCGTACCGCCGTCCGGTGTCCCCCGCCACGCGCCACACGCCCGGGCCGGTCGGGGGCTCGGCGAGACGGGGGCCCGGCGCCGGGGACGAGGCACGTCCGCCGGCGCCGCGGCGCAGGTAGGTGCTGGTGCCGCGCCAGACGACCATGCCTCCTGCACTCGCCTCGGTGACGACGTCGAACTGGCGTCCCTTGGCATGCAGAGCCAGGTCGCGAGCGCGCACCGTCAGGTCGAGCGGCTCGTCGACCGACAGCGGCCGGGAGGCCTCGAAGCGGTTGGCCACGTGCACGATCCCCACGGCGGGGAAGGGGAAGTCGCGTCCGGTGAGCAGCTGCATCTGCAGACCGAAGCCGAGGACGTGCGGGTACGTCAGCGGCAGCTCGCTGCGCCGGGCGAAGCCGCAGACAGCCGCGTACCGCTCGAGGTGGGACGGGTCGGGGACGACGTCCTGGGCTTCCAGCCGACGGTCCGGCAGCGCGACGCCCGAGCGGCGGACGCCGGGCAGGGAGCCGATGCCCGGCAGGGCGGGGAGCGCCGCGCGCAGGTACGTCGCGGGCGTCGGTGCACCGGGCAGGGGATGACTCATGCGCCCAGCAGACTCTGCCCGCACACCCGGACCACCGTGCCGTTGACACCGCCGGAGCCGGGATGGGCGAACCAGGCGATGGTCTCGGCCACGTCGACGGGGAGCCCGCCCTGGCTCACCGAGGTCATCCGGCGTCCGGCCTCGCGGATGGCGAGCGGGACCTTCGCCGTCATCTGCGTCTCGATGAAGCCGGGGGCCACCGCGTTGACCGTGACGCCGTGCTCCGCGGCACGAGGGGCGAGCGCGTCGACGAGGCCGATCACGCCGGCCTTGGAGGTCGCGTAGTTGCTCTGGCCGGCGTTGCCGGCGATGCCGGAGATCGACGAGACGCCGACGACGCGCCCCCCGGACCGGACGACGCCCTGGGTGATCAGGTGCTCGGTGATCCGTTGTGGCGCCACGAGGTTGACGTCGACCGTGCGGGTCCACATCTCGGCCTTCATGTTCGCGAGGCGCCTGTCGCGGGTGATGCCGGCGTTGTGCACCAGCACGTCCACGCCGCCGTGGCGTTCGTGCAGGTGCCGCGCGAGGCGCTGGGGGGCGTCGACGGCGGTGACGTCCAGGACGAGCTGGTCCCCACCGGTCTGCCGCGTCAGGGCGGCGAGGTCGCCGGCCAGCGCGGGGACGTCGAGGCCCACGACCGTGGCGCCGCGCTCCGCCAGCGTGGCGGCGATCGAGGCGCCGATGCCGCGGGATGCCCCGGTGACCACGGCGACCTTGTCCGCCAACGGTTTGCGGGGGTCGACGTCCGCCTCGTCGGCGGTGACCGGCGTGCCGACGCGCAGGACCTGACCCGAGACGTAGGCCGACCCGCCCGAGAGCAGGAACTCCAGCGTGGAGGCGAGATGGGGCTCGCCCCTGGGAGCCACGTGCACGAGCTGGGCCGTCGAACCCCGCCCGACCTCCTTGCCGAGGGACCGCGTGAAGCCCTCGAGCGCACGCTGGGCGATGCGAGCACCCACGTCGTCGCACGTTGCCGGGTCCAGGCCCAGGACGACGACCCGCCCGCAGCCGCGCAGCCCTCGCACGCGGGGGGAGAAGAACGTGTGCAGCGCGGTCAGTGCGGACGCCGAGGTGATGCCGCTGGCGTCGAGCACGAGTGCGCCGGGCCGCTCCACGACGTCCGTGACGCCGCGGACGGGGACCCCGAGACCTTCCAGCGCCTGCGCGACGTGGCTCTCGAGCGGGCCCGACGTCCCCCCGAGGACCACGTCACCCTCGATCAGAGGCCCCCCGTCGCCTCGACGACGCAGGCGCACCGGCCGGGGCAGGCCGAGTGCGCCGGACAGCCGCCGTCCGGCCGAGGTGCGGGTGAAGCGGGCGTAGCGGTCGGTCATGGGCTCAACGTAACCGGCCTGTGGAACTGTGTGCCCATGACTCCAGCGCCTCCCGGACGGCCGGTCGCCGTCGTCTCCGGCAACCGCATCCCGTTCGCCCGCTCGAACAAGGCCTACGCGCGTGCCTCCAACGCCGAGATGCTCACCGCCGCCCTCGACGGACTCGTCGCACGCACGGGGCTGGACGGTCAGCGGCTCGGCGAGGTCGTGGCGGGTGCGGTGCTCAAGCACAGCCGCGACTTCAACCTGACCCGCGAGGTCGTGCTGGGCTCCCGGCTGGCCGCCACGACACCCGCGTACGACGTGCAGCAGGCGTGCGGCACCGGGCTCCAGGCCGCGCTCGCGGTCGCCGCGAAGATCGCGCTGGGGCGCATCGAGGTCGGCGTGGCCGGCGGCGTCGACACGACGTCCGACGCGCCGATCGCCGTCGGGGAGGGGCTGCGGCGTGCCCTGCTGGCAGCCAACCGCGCAAAGTCGGTACCTGCCCGGCTGCAGGCGCTGGCCCGGATCCGCCCCGGCGACCTGGCGCCCGAGACGCCACGCAACAGCGAGCCCCGCACCGGCCTGTCCATGGGCGAGCACGCCGCCCTGACCGCCGTGGAGTGGGGCATCACCCGACAGGCCCAGGACGAGCTGGCGCTGCGTAGCCACCTCAACCTCTCGGCGGCGTACGACAGCGGCTTCTTCGACGACCTGATGACGCCGTACCTCGGCCTGGAGCGCGACCAAAACCTGCGCGCCGACCTGACCCTGGCCGGGCTCGAGCGGCTGAAGCCCGTGTTCGGCAAGGGTGAGAGGGCGACGATGACGGCGGGCAACTCGACGCCGCTCACCGACGGCGCGTCGACTGTGCTGCTGGCCAGCGACGAGTGGGCGGCCTCGCGCGACCTGCCCGTGCTGGCCCACCTGGTCGAGTGGGAGACGGCGGCGGTCGACTACGTCCACGGCGCCGAGGGCCTGCTGATGGCGCCCGCCTACGCGGTGCCACGCATGCTCGCCCGCGCCGGCCTGACCTTCGACGACTTCGACTACTTCGAGCTCCACGAGGCGTTCGCCTCGCAGGTGCTGGCGACGCTCGCGGCGTGGGAGGACCCGATCTTCTGCTCCGAGCGGCTCGGGCTCGACGCGCCGCTCGGCGCGGTGCCTACCGAGAAGCTCAACGTGCACGGCAGCTCGCTCGCCGCGGGCCACCCGTTCGCCGCCACCGGAGGCAGGATCGTGGCCACGCTGGCGAAGACGTTGGCGCAGCGGGGTTCTGGTCGCGGCCTCGTCTCCGTCTGCGCCGCCGGCGGGCAGGGAGTCGTCGCGATTCTGGAGCGCTGACCCCCCTCCCCGCCAAGTGTCCCTGCACGGGCAGACACGCCGGCGTGGCGCACCGGAGCGGGACACTCGGCGGGTCGGCTGTCCCACTCGAGGGCTCAGATGCCCCGGGCGGTGGCCAGGATGCCGCGGACGGCGGCCTCGCGGACGCGGTCGACCGCGACCGGCCCGAAGTGGGAGCCGGACCCGTCGGCGGTGACGACGAACCCGGCGCGGGCGAGGTGGACGGCGCCGAGCCCCTGGGCGTAGAGCACGTTCGCGAGCAGGTCGGCGTCGTCGGAGGCCTCGGGGCAGAACGCCCCCGCGGCCGACCCCTGACGCAGCACCTCGGCGATCCGCCCGAGGCTGGTTCCCATCGTGCGGCCGAGGGTGAACAGGGCCTGCTCGCTCATCTCGCCCAGCAGCTCGGACCCGGGTCGGCGCAGCAGCGACAGGGCGCAGTCGAGGAAGGCGGGGTGGTCGAGGCAGAAGTCGACGAAGACCTCGGCCAGGGCCCGCAGCTGCGTCTGGGGGGTGTCGCCAGGGTGGGGCGCGGCCGCCATCTGCGCGTCGAGCTCGGTGAGGTAGTCGACCAGCACGAGGCCGAAGAGCTCGTCCTTGCTGGCGAAGTGCCGGTAGACGATGGCGCGGTTGACGCCCACGGCCTTGGCGACGTCGTCGATCTGAGCGTCCCGGACGCCTCGCGCGTCGAACAGCGCCCGGGTGGCGGCGAGGATCTCCTGCTGGCGCTCGCGACGTCGGGAAGCGGCGCCGCCGCGGCCAGGCGTCAGGCGCGCTGGGCTCATGCCTGGCATCGTACCTGCGAGTGTAGCCAGATGTGTAACACCTAGTTACACATCTGCTTCACCGGAGTCTGGCGCGAGCTCAGCGTGGCTCGGCGAGGATGGGGCACGGCTCCAGGTGCGCCAGTCCGTTGTAGGCCAGGTTCACCAGGTGCGCGGCGACGTCCGTCTTGGCGTGCTTGCTGGAGTCGACCCACCACTGGCCGGTCAGGGCCGTCATGCCGACGAGCATCTGCGCGTACATCGGTGCGGTCTCGGGGTCCAGTCCGTTGCGCGTGAATGCGGCGGCGAGCACGTGCTCCACCTGGCTGGCGACGTCGCTGATCAGGCTGGCGAACGACCCGGTCGACTGGGCCACCGGTGAGTCGCGCACGAGGATGCGGAAGCCGTCCGTGCACTCCTCGATGTAGTCGAGCAGGGCGAGCGCGGCGCGCTCGAGCAGCACGCGCGGGCGACCGTCGCTCTCCAGCGCCTCGGTGATCGCCGCGAGCAGTGTCTGGATCTCGCGGTCGACCACGACCGCGTACAGGCCCTCCTTGCCGCCGAAGTGCTCGTAGACGACCGGTTTGGAGACCGCAGCCCTTGCGGCGATCTCCTCCACACTGGTGCCCTCGAAGCCCTTCGTCGCGAAGAGCGCACGGCCGATGCCGAGCAGCTGCTCGCGCCGCTGCTGGCCGGTCATCCGTGCACGCGTGGTGGGCCTCGCGCTCTGGGCGGACGTCGAGGGGCTCACCGCGTGGTCGAGCCGGGGGACCTCGTCACGCCGACTGGACCCCGGCGGTGCCGGCGAGGCGTGCCGCCTTGCGGGCAGCAGCCTCCTCCCGCTTGGCCACGAACCGCGACGCCGTGTCGTCGAGCTTGGTCAGGAACTCCGACAGCTCGGTGCGCGCCATCTCGCCGCGGGCGCCGAGGTCGGTGCGCTCGAAGACCTTCCAGTAGTTCAGGACCGGCATGACGACCTCGTCATGGTGCAGGCGCAGGTCGTAGATGCCGGCCTTGGCGATGGTCATCGCGTTGCGGGCGTAGTCCGGCATCGTCGCGCCGGGCATCTCGAAACCGACCACCTCGTCGCGGATGGCCTCCATCGTGGCGTCCGGCTCGCGGTCGAAGGCGGCCGCCACGAGGTTCCGGTAGAAGACCATGTGCAGGTTCTCGTCCTGCGCGATGCGCTTGAGCAGCTGCTCGGCGATCGGGCAGCCGGTGGCCTTGCCGGTGTTGCGGTGGCTGACGCGGGTGGCCAGCTCCTGGAACGACACGTAGGCCACCGTGCGGAGCATCGACTTCTCGCCCGAGTCGTAGCCGGCGGTCATGTGGATCATCCGCAGCTCCTCGAGGCGGACGGGGTCCACGCCGCGGGTGACGACGAGGTAGTCGCGCAGGGCCACGCCGTGGCGACCTTCCTCGGCGGTCCAGCGCCCGACCCACTCGCCCCAGGCACCGTCGCGCGTGAAGCGCTCGGAGATCTCCCGGTGGTAGGCGGGCAGGTTGTCCTCGGTGAGCAGGTTCACGACCATCGCGGTCTTGGCGACCGGGTCGAGCTTGCTCTGCTCCGGGTCCCAGTCCTCGCCGCCCAGGAACGCGAAGTCGCGACCCTGGCTCCACGGCACGTAGTCGTGCGGGTTCCAGTCGCGGGTCTGACTCAGGTGCCGGTTCAGGTTCTCGGTGACCACGGGCTCCAGCTCGTGGAGCATCCGGGTCTGCATGTCAGCGGTGTCCAGCGTGGTCATCAGGGTGCCTCCACAGGGCGTCGGACGGCGACGTCGTTCCTGGCTACGCCATCGTAACCTACGCATCCGTAACCTTCTAGTCGAGACTCGCGGCCCACCACGGGTTCGCTTCGCTTCCGCGCCGAGGTGCTGCCGTCTCGAACGCACTGATCGACCGGCTCACCGAGACGCTGTGGGCGTCCTGACGCATCGGGAGCTGGTCCTGATCGGCGTCGCGCTCTACTGGTCCGAGGGCGCCAAGAGCAAGCCGTGGAACCGGTCGCACGTCCTGTCGTTCTGCAACAGCGACACCACGATGATCTGCGTGTACCTCGCCTGGCTCGATCTGCTCGAGGCGTATCGCGGCTGTCTCACCGTTCGCGTCAGGCAGGGGGCGGGCTTGTACCGTCGCGTCGCCGGTGCGTGGGAAGGCATCGCCTTGGCGACGACACCGGTAGCCTCGGCCAGGCTGGTACCGCGATCCCCCGTGGTGTAGTGGCAGCACGCTCACCTTTGGAGTGAGTAGGCGTTGGTTCGAATCCAGCCGGGGGAGCACCGAGGGGTTCGAGGCGGGTCCACCCCGCCGGTACAGTTCGGACTCGTCCCCGCGCCACCCTCGACGCCGAGGAGCTCGCCCGCGTGAGCCCGCACACCCAGGTGGACGCTGCCACCCCCCCGACCCGGGCCCGCCTGGCCGCCGTCGTCGTCCTCGCCGCCGGCGGGGGCACCAGGATGAGGTCGGCGACCCCGAAGGTGCTGCACATGATCGGCGGGCGCACGCTGCTCGGCCACGCGATCCAGGCAGCGCGCGGCCTGGACCCCGAGCACCTGGTGGTCGTCGTCCGGCACGGGCGCGACGCCGGCGCGGCGCACGTGGCGGACGTCGACCCCGCGGCGGCGGTCGCGGACCAGGACGACGTCCCCGGCACCGGACGCGCCGTCCAGTGCGGGCTCGCCGTACTCCCGGACGACCTGGCCGGCACGGTCGTGGTGACGTACGGCGACGTCCCACTCCTGACGAGCGCGACGCTCGACGACCTCGTCCGAGCACACGAGGGCGGGCGTCATGCGGTGACCGTCGTGACGGCGAAGGTCCCCGACCCCACCGGCTACGGTCGGGTCCTGCGCGACACCGACGGGATGGTCACGACCATCGTCGAGCAGCATGACGCGACGCCCGAGCAGCAGTCGGTCACCGAGATCAACTCGGGCATCTACGCGTTCGACGCCGTCGTGCTGGCCGACGCGCTGAACCGGTTGAACACCGACAACGCCCAGGGCCAGCGGTACCTGACCGACGTGCTCGCGATCGCGCGCCGGGACGGCCGTCCGGTGCTGGCCCACCGCACCACGGACGTGTGGCAGACAGAGGGTGTCAACGACCGCGTCCAGCTCGCCGCGGTCGGCGCCGAGCTCAACCGCCGCGTCCTGGACGCCCATATGCGGGCGGGCGCGACGGTGGTCGACCCTGCCACCACCTGGGTCGACGTCGGTGTGCGCCTGGCCCGAGACGTCACCCTGCTGCCGGGGACCCAGCTGTACGGCAGCACCACCGTGGACGACGGCGCGACCGTCGGCCCGGACACGACGTTGCGCGACTGCGTGGTCGGGTCGGGGGC
This sequence comes from Actinomycetales bacterium, assembly GCA_038232615.1. Lineage (GTDB taxonomy): Bacteria > Actinomycetota > Actinomycetes > Actinomycetales > DASROP01 > DASROP01. Next base: position 943 of record JBBSNO010000039.1, on the reverse strand, counting down.
GAAGGTCGTGCGATCCCACTGCGAGGGCGCCGAGATCGGGGCGCGCGCGGACGTCGGCCCGTTCAGCTATCTGCGTCCGGGCACCCGGCTCGGCGAGAGCGGTAAGATCGGCGGCTTCGTCGAGACGAAGAACGCCGTCATCGGGCAGGGCTCGAAGGTGCCGCACCTGTCCTACGTCGGGGACGCCGAGATCGGCGAGGGGTCGAACATCGGCGCCGCCACCGTGTTCGTGAACTACGACGGTGTCGAGAAGCACCGCACCGTGGTCGGCGACCACGTGCGCGTCGGCAGCGACACCATGCTGGTCGCTCCCGTCACGGTCGGGGACGGCGCCTACACCGCGGCGGGCTCGGTCATCGACGCCGACGTGCCACCAGGGGCGATCGCGGTGGCGCGCGCACGGCAGCGGAACATCGAGGGCTGGGTCGAGCGGCGCCGGGCCGGCAGCCCCGCAGCCGAGGCCGCCGCCCGCGCCCGCGCCCGCGCCCAGCAGGACGCCCCCCAGGACGCCCCGACCGACCCCACGCCCCGGCAGGACCCACCAGAGGGAGCACCACAGCCATGACCGGCATCACCACCACGGGCGAGAAGCGGCTGGTGCTCATCGGGGGCCGGGCACACCCGGAGCTGGCCGAGCAGATCTCCGCCCAGCTGGGCTCGGACCTCGTGCCGACGTCCGCCTACGACTTCGCCAACGGCGAGATCTACGTGCGCATCGGGGAGTCCGTGCGCGGCTGCGACGCGTTCGTCGTCCAGAGCCACTGTGCTCCCATCAACCACTGGCTGATGGAGCAGCTGCTGATGGTGGACGCGCTCAAGCGCGCGTCCGCCAAGCGGATCACGGTGGTCGCACCCTTCTACGGCTACGCGCGGCAGGACAAGAAGCACCGCGGCCGGGAGCCGATCTCGGCCCGCCTGATCGCGGACATGTTCAAGACCGCTG
>JBBSNO010000038.1:0-16980 GCA_038232615.1 Actinomycetales bacterium | reverse complement strand
GGCGTCGCGGCCCGTGTCCGCGCCCTGGTCGAGGCCGGGACGCCGGCCCGCGAGATCGCGGTGCTCTACCGCACCAACGCTCAGTCCGAGCCCGTCGAGCAGGCGCTGGCCGACGCCGGCGTGGGCTACCTGCTGCGGGGCGGGGAGCGGTTCTTCAACCGGCCCGAGGTGCGGCAGGCGGTGCTGCTGCTGCGCGGAGCCGCCCGGTCCGACGACGGCAGCGCGGCGCTGGGCACGGTGGCCCGCGACGTGCTCGCCGGCGCCGGCTGGAGCGCCGAGCCGCCGACCGCCAGCGGCGCGGTCCGGGAGCGATGGGAATCGCTGCAGGCCCTGGCGGTCCTGGCCGACGACGTCGCCACGAAGCGGCCAGAGGCCCGGTTGCGTGAGCTCGTCGACGAGCTGGAGGAGCGGGCCTCGGCCCAGCTCGCGCCGGCGGTGGACGGCGTCACGCTCGCCTCCCTGCACGCCGCCAAGGGACTGGAGTGGGACGCGGTGTTCCTCGTGGGCCTGTCGGAGGGGCTCGTGCCCATCTCGTTCGCCGCGTCCCCGGACGCGGTGGAGGAGGAGCGGCGCCTGCTGTACGTCGGCGTGACCCGCGCCCGCGAGCACCTCCACCTGTCGTGGACCCTCTCGCGGACGCCGGGCGGCCGCGGCACCCGCCAGCCGTCCCGCTTCCTGGACGGGCTCCGGCCCGGCACGAGCGTTCGCGGGCCGGCATCCGGGACGACCCGGACGAAGGCCAGGAAGCCGGCCCGCTCGCGGCGGTGCCGCACCTGCTCGGGGATGCTGGGCACCGCGGCCGAGCGCAAGATCGGCCGGTGCGCGCAGTGCCCGCCCACGTACGACGAGGCCGTCTTCGACGCGCTGCGGCAGTGGCGGTCGACGACGGCCGCAGAGGCCAAGGTCCCCGCGTACGTGGTCTTCACCGACGCCACACTCGTCGCCGTCGCGGAAGCCAGACCCACTGGGAGAGAAGGGCTCTCGCGCATCGCCGGGATCGGGCCCGCGAAGCTGGAGAGGTACGGCGACGACGTGCTCGAGGTGCTGACGACGGCCATGCCGCCGTCGGCCTGAGGGGGCCGCGCAGAAGTTTTCCGTAAATGCGTTGTGCGGCCCCGACCGGCCGCCCTAACCTGTCCGACGTCCGGCACGACAGCCGGGACCGCGCGACCACGCGGAACCGCGCACGCGAGAGGAGGTGGCCACGATGGGCAGCACCACGCTGACGAACACCGACTACGTCGGTCTCGGCATGCGCATCCGCACGACGTCGGCCGCCTCCCAGATCGCGGTCCGGAGCTGTGCCCACGCGGGTACTCCGGTCGCTGCCACGGGAGAGCTCCGTCCGGTGCCCACGTTCGCCGCCACCGATGACGACTTCCGTACCCCGGGTACCGCCGTACCTGGAGGCCCACCGGCATAACCGATGCCGAGCCCTCCAGGCCGCGGAACCCGATCACCGGGATCCGCGGCCTTTTTGGTTTTCGCGGCCACGGATCCCACCGCACCCCACCACCACAAGTGACATCAGGAGGTGTCCCGAGATGCAGCTCACCGCACTGCTCGACAGGTTGACCGACGTCGCCGACCCGGCGACCGAGGATCCTGCAGCAGCCGCGTGCGTCCCGTGCCGGACCCACGACTCCGAGCTCTGGTTCGCCGAGTCGCCCACGGACGTCGAGTTCGCCAAGTCCCTGTGCCAGGCCTGCCCGGCACTGGACGCCTGCCTCGCCGGTGCCCTCGAGCGCCGCGAGCCGTGGGGCGTCTGGGGCGGAGAGCTCTTCGTCATGGGCGTCGTCGTCCCCCGCAAGCGGCCCCGAGGCCGTCCCCGCAAGAACGAGGTCGCCGCGTGATCGACGCCGGCCCGCTCGTCACCGTCATCAACGACCGACCCACCTACGTCCCCAGGAGCACCACGATGAACCTGCTGAACGAGCACCTGTCCCGCGCTCGGTGTCCGGTGGACGCCCGGGCCCTGGAGAGGACCCGCATGGTCCGCGCGCTGCGAGCGCAGCGCCGGGCGGAGCGCCTCGAGCGCCGGGCGTCCATCGCCCAGAGCCGGGCCGCTCACGAGTGGCGGACGGCGAAGGCCTGACGCCACAGCGCTTCCCGAAGGCGCGTTGCTCACCACAGACCGCTCATCGAACCCGTTACGGGCCTCGGCGGCGGCTCGTGGTGAGCAACGGGCTCCTGGTGAGCAACGCGGCCCCTCGTCCGTGCGCGCCTATGCTGGCGAGCATGGACGCTGGGCTCCGCGACGAGATCAACGCGTCCCTGCGGAATGCCGGTGCCAGGTTCGCGTTCCTGCACGGCAGCCGTACCGGTGGGACGCACCGGCCGGGCTCCGACGTGGACGTCGCTGCCTGGTGGGCGCGAGAGGCGCCGTCCTCGTTCGAGGTGCCCGTGCCGGTCGGCGTCGACCTGCTGGTGCTGAACGACGCGCCGCTCGAGTTCAGGGGCCGGGTCGCCGTCGGTGGCGTCCTCCTCTTCGACGACGACCCTCCCGCGCGCGTGCAGTGGGTCGCCACGACCCGGAAGGTCTACTTCGACGAGCAGCCGCGGATGCTTCGGGCGCACCGGGAGTTCGCCGAGGGTCGACGCCGTGGTCGATGAGGTCCGGCTGCTGAGGCTGCTCCGCTCGGTCTCCAACGAGGTCTCGGTCCTGCGTGACGAGTCGAGTGCTGACGATCAGCGTCGAGCCGACCCGATCTGGCTGCGGGGCGTGAAGTACACGTTCGTCACGGCGATCGAGGCCTGCGTCGACGCAGGCCAGCACGTGTGCTCATCCGAGGGCTGGGGCCCACCGCGGGACAACGGCGACGTCATGGTCGTCCTCGCCCGGCACCGCGTGCTCGACGTTGAGCTGGGCCAGCGGATGAGGCAGGCCGTGGGGTTCCGCAACGTGCTGGTCCACGAGTACGTGACGGTGGACGACGCGGTGGTCCTGACGCGGCTAGCCGACCTGTCGGACCTGGACGCGTTCGTCGCGGCGATGTTGCGGCTCACCGAGTGACGGGCGGGAAGCCTCGCCCGGGGTCCCGTGCTCGCCTCACCCCGTCCCGGTCGCTCCCCACGCCCGCGACCCCAGCGCTGTGAGCACCGCCGTGCTCGTCGCCTCCACGTCGCCCGCCGCGTCGACGACCAGGCCCTCGTCGCCGGAGGAGAACGGCTCCAGCGTCGACAGCTGCGACTCCAGCAGCGTCGCCGGCATGAAGTGCCCCTCGCGCTGGGACAGCCGCTGCTCGAGGTCGTCCTGCGGCACGTCGAGCAGGACGAAGGTGACGTCGTCGGCACCGGTCCGCAGGACGTCGCGGTAGACCCGTCGCAGGGCCGAGCAGGCGACGACGACGTCCGTGCCGGCGGATCGGCGCTCGCGCATCGCGTCGGCGACCAGGTCCAGCCAGGGCCAGCGGTCGTCGTCGGTCAGCGGCGTGCCGGCCGCCATCTTGGCGACGTTCGTCTCGGGGTGAAGGTCGTCGGCGTCCACGACGTCGGCACCCAGTACCTCGGCGACCCGCCGAGCCACGCTGGTCTTGCCCGACCCGCTGACACCCATCACGACGACCGCCATGGCCACACCGTAGAGGGCGTGCGAGGTCAGGCGACGCGGGCTGCCCCAGACGACGGCTCGGCGCCGTAGAACGCCGGCGGTGAGAAGCCGTGACCGCAGAAGGCCCGCCCGACGCCTGCTGTCACGTCGTCGACGGAGCCGGTGGGAACCAAGGCGATCGCGGACCCCCCGAACCCGCCGCCGGTCATCCTGGCTCCCAGCGCCCCCGCAGCACGGGCCGCGTCGACGGCAGTGTCAAGCTCGGCGGAGGAGACCTCGTAGTCGTCGCGCAGGGAGTCGTGCGAGGCGTCGAGCACCCGACCGATGTCGTCCGGTCGGCCGGTGCGCAACAGGTCCGCGGTCGCCGTGACCCGGGCGACCTCGCTGAGGACGTGACGGACCCGGCGACGTTGCTCGTCGTCGGCCAGCAGCGACCCGTCGACGTCGGTGACCTCGCGCAACGACCTGACGCCCAACCGGCGTGCGGCGTCCTCGCAGCTGGCGCGCCGCTGCGCGTACTGCCCGTCCACGAGCCGGTGCGGGGCGCAGGTGTCGACGACGAGCAGCGTGAGACCGCAGCGGTGCAGAGCCAGGGGCACGTGCTCGACGGTGCCGGCGCGGCAGTCGAGCAGCAGCGCATGCCCCTTGCGGGCCAGCATCGAGGCTGACTGGTCCATGCCGCCGGTCGGGGCGCCGGCGACGACGTTCTCGGCCCGGACGCAGGCGGCAGCGAGCAGGGCTCGGCCGGCGCCGTCGGTGGGCAGCCCGAGCAGGTCGGCGACGGCGAGCGCGACCGAGCACTCCAAGGGAGCTGACGACGAGAGCCCGGCTCCCACCGGGACGGTCGAGTCGACGGCCAGCTCCAGACCCGGGACGTCGTGACCCGCCTCGCGCAGCGCCCACACCACCCCGGCCACGTACGCGGCCCACCCCTTCGGCGCCCCGGGTCCGACGTCCGCGACCCGTCCCCGCCAGGGTTCGCCGGTGTGGGTAGAGACGAGATGGAGCTCGTCGTCGTCCCGCACCCTGACGGCGCACGCCGTCCGCCGGGGAAGGGCCAGGGGCAGGCACAGCCCTCCGTTGTAGTCCACGTGTTCGCCGATGAGGTTCACGCGGCCGGGTGCGGACCACACGCCGTCCGGGCTGCCGCCGAAGGCGGACCTGAACATGCGGGCTGCACCGAGACCGGGCGACGGGGTCCGGCCCTGCCTCACGATGCCTCCTCCTGCTTGATGGGGCTGCTGAGCAGGCGCCGGGACCGGCGTCGGCGAGGGTGTGTGGAGAGGTGCTGCCAGGTGCCCCGCCCGAGGAGGGGGCACCTGGCAGCGGTGCTCAGCGCCCGGAGGCGAAGAGCTCGGTGACCTCGGCCGCGGACAGCGCGCGGTCGTAGGCGTGCACCTGGTCGATCGCGCCTGGCCAGGGGTCGACCGGCTCGCCACCGAACTTGGCGCGGCCAACGGTCAGCGGCCCGGTGGACTCCTCACCGGCACCGCAGGAGCTGAACGAACCCTGCTCCCGCCCGTCGACGTACAGCGTGTACTCGCCCGAGACGGCGTCACGGGTGCCGACCAGGTCTTACCAGCGACCAGCCTGGATCGGCTCCGTGGCGCTGGCCCGCCCGCCCAGCGTGCTGAACGAGAACCGGTTCTCCAGCGTCTGCAGGAAGAAGGTGGAGTTGCGGTCACCGTCCTGGCCGACGGCCGTGGTGCAGGCACCGCTGAGACGGTCGATCTTGACCCATGCTGCAACGGAGAAGTTGCTCTGCGTGTCCACCACTGGCCCCGCCATCTCGGCGCGGTCGTCGTTGCCGTCGAACTGGAGGCCGGAGCCTGCCTTGCCCGGCGACCACGCCGCGCCGTTACGCAGGGTCAGGTCGGCGTCGCCGACCTTGTCGGCTGCCGTCGTCCCGCTGCCCTCGTCGGCGGCCAGTAGCCGATGCCCTCGAGTCCCGGCGTTCCCGGGCCGGGTTGGGCCGGGTCTTGCCCGTGCCGTCCGCGGAGGCCGCCGCCAGGCACCGCTCGTCCAGCGGCCGCTGTCTCGGGTGCGACGTCGCTGCCGCGGAGCTGGAGACCGGCGACCGCCTGGTCGTCGAGGGGAGGTCGTGGATGGCGCACGTCCCCTTCTGGGCCCGGTTCCCCTTCGAGGTCCGCGTCACCTCAACCACGCACGTCTCCTCCTTCGCCGACGTCGACGAAGCGGGGCGTGACGACCTCGCCGAGGTGCTGGCCGCCGTCCTGTCAGGTCTGGACGGCCTGTTCGGCTTCTCCATGCCGTACGTGATGGGGGTCTTCGCGGAGCCGACGGGGGGTGACCCAGCATCGGCGGCTGGTCGGGGCGCTGGAGCGACATCAGCCACCTGAGCCTGATGATCAGCCCTCCGTACCGCAGCGTCGCCAAGCTGAAGTACCTCGCCGGTGTCGGGCTGATGGGCGGTGCCTACATGACGGACGTCGCTCCCGAGGACGCGGCTGCGCAGCTGCGCAGGTCACTGACCCGAGCCGACTGACGTCCCCGAACGTGGCACGTCGGCGGGGTGGTGCGCACCCCGCCGACGTGTCCCCCAGGTTGCCACGCCGAGGGCGTCCACGGGTGCTGCACCGGCGTGCTGACAGAATGCCGCAATGCCTGACGCGGCCACGCAGCCAGCCCACGGGACCGACCCACGCCCCCGGCTCCTCTCGGGGATGCAGCCGACCAGCGACTCGTTGCACCTGGGCAACTACCTCGGAGCGCTGGTCCACTGGGTCGCCATGCAGGAGACCCACGACGCGACCTACTGCGTGGTCGACCTTCATGCGATCACCGTGGACACCGATCCCCTCGTCCTGCGCGAGCGCACCCGGCGAACCGCCGCCCAGTACCTGGCGGCCGGCGTCGACCCGAAGGTCTCCACCCTGTTCGTGCAGAGCCATGTGGCCGAGCACGCCCAGCTCGCCTGGGTTCTCTCGTGCTACACGGGTTTCGGCGAGGCGGGTCGGATGATCCAGTTCAAGGACAAGTCCTCCAAGCGGGGAGGTGACCGTGCCACCGTCGGGCTTTTCACCTACCCCGTGCTTCAAGCAGCCGACATCCTGCTCCACGACGCCGACCACGTCCCCGTCGGCGAGGACCAGCGCCAGCACCTCGAGCTGACCCGGGTCGTCTCGCAACGGTTCAACAAGCGGTACGGGCAGACCTTCGTCGTCCCGTCACCGGTGATCGTCGAGGCGACGGCCAGGATCGCCGACCTGCAGGACCCGACCGCGAAGATGAGCAAGTCGGCCACGTCGGCGAACGGCATCATCGACCTGCTCGACGACCCGGCGGTGGTCGCGAAGCGCATCCGGTCCGCCGTGACGGACACCGGGCGCGAGGTGCGCTTCGACGCCGAGGACAAGCCTGGGGTGTCCAACCTGATGACCATCTACGCCGCCCTGTCCGGGCGTAGCACCACCGAGCTCGAGGCGGACTACCACGGCAGGGGCTACGGCGACCTCAAGAAGGACCTCGCCGAGGTCGTGACCTCGACGCTCGGGCCGTTCCGCGAGCGCGCGATGGGGTACCTGGACGACCCTGCGACCCTGGACGACGTCCTGGCCGACGGCGCCGACCGTGCGCGGCAGCGGGCTTCTGCCACGCTGGCCAGGGTGTACGACCGCGTCGGCTTCCTGCCGGGCGGGCGCTGACCCGTGGCCGCGTCACCCGAGCTGGACCACCCGACGACCGGCGACGGCGCCGTCACCATCGGCGTCGCGATCGCCGTCCCGCCGCCGTTCGGCGACGAGCTGCAGGGCTGGCGGGCAGAGTTCGGTGACCCGCTGGCGCACGCCATCCCGGCGCACGTGACGCTGCTTCCCCCCACCCCGGTGGGGGCCGGGCAGCTGGACGAGGTGCACGAGCACCTGGCGCAGGTCGCCGCGCACGAGCAGGTCTTCGACGTCCAGCTGCTCGGCACCGGGACGTTCCGCCCGGTCTCGCCGGTGGTCTTCGTCCAGCTGGCCCGGGGGGCGCGCGAGTGCGAGCGGGTCGAGCGCGGGGTCCGCGCCGGGCTCCTCCAACGAGAGCTGTCGTTCTCCTACCACCCGCACGTGACCGTGGCGCACGACGTGAGCGCGCCGGCGCTGGACCTCGCCCTCGACACGCTCGCGGGCTACGACGCCAGCTTCCGTGCCGGCGGGTTCGACCTCTACGAACATGGCCCGGACGGCGTGTGGCGGCCACGCCGGCACTACGCCTTCCAGCCCGGTCCCGCCAGCGACGGCGAGCTGCTGTGAGGGAGCGCCAGCGAGCGAACCAGAAGGCGCAGGGAGCACTCACAGCACCGACGGAGGAGGTGTTGTGAAGACCGTCAAGGCGCTGGTCGCACGATTGCAGGCCACGCGTGGGTGGCGGGCCTGGCAGCACTACGGCCAGCACCGGGGCAACGTCCTGGCCGGCGGCGTGGCCTACTTCGGGCTGTTCTCGGTCTTCTCTGCCCTGGCGGTCGGGTTCACGGTCCTCGGACTGGTGGTGGGCCGGGACTCCTCGCTGCAGCGCCCCGTGCTGGTCGAGGTGGACGCGCAACTGCCCGGGCTCCTGGACATCGGGGCCGATGGCGGTCCACTCGACCCGGCCGACCTCTTCCAGGAGGACGTGCTGAGCGTTGCCGGGGTCGTCGCCTTCGTCGTGGCGCTGCTGTCCGGCCTGGGCTGGTTGGACTCCGTCCGGGAGGGGATCCGTGCGGTCTTCGGTCTTGCCACCGACGATCGCAACGTCGTGGTGAAGAAGCTGCGCGACGTCGGGGTCATCGCGACGCTCGGCCTGGTCATCCTGTTCTCCGCAGTGCTGTCGGTCTCGGTCAACGCGGCCGCCGGGGCGCTGCTGCAGACGGTCGGTGTGGAGGGAGGGCTCCCCGGCCGGGTCGTGCTGCGCGCACTCGGTGTCCTGGTGGTCCTGGCCGTCGACACGGTCATCTTCATGATCCTCTTCAGGCTGCTGTCGGGCCTGACCGTGCCCTGGCGCGACCTTCGGTCAGGAGCGTTGTTCGGTGCCGTCGGGCTGGGGGTCCTCAAGCTCTCCGGCGGGTTGCTGCTCGGCGGGGCGGGCGGGTCGAACCCCCTGCTGGCCACCGCGGGGGTCATCGTCGGCCTGCTGGTGTGGATGAACCTCGTCTCGCGGGTGATGCTCGTCGCGGCGGCCTGGGCCGCGACCCACGCGGCGACGATGGGCTCGGTCGACCTGCCCACGGTGAGCCTGGTCAAGGACCCGGCAGCGTTGAGTCGAGCACACAGGGACGTGCCACTCGGCCCCCGCGACGTGATGGCGCCCTCGTTCGGACAGCGCTCCCGGGACCGCACCACGCTTGCTGCGGGTGTGGTGCTGGGGGTGGGCGCCGTGGCCGGAGTCCGGGTCGTGGCGGGCGCCGCGCGCACGCTGCGGGACGGCGTCCGCCGTGCCGCCGACTGACGCCGACCCCGCCAAGTGTCCCGCTGCGGTCAGACCCGCCGGTGTGGCTCACCGCAGCGGGACACTCGAGCTGCGGCTCAGGCCAGCGAACGCGCGCGGCGCCGGGCTGCCCGGCGACGCCGGCGCCGTCGGACGGCGCGGATGCGCAGCCCCAGCACGAGCGAGACCAGGCCCAGCAGGACCACCGTGGGGGTCAGCAGGCCCGGTGTAGCACCTGCGCCGGCCGGCCGGAGCGCGGTCTCGGGGACCCCGGCGCCGTCCGAACCGGTCGCCTCGCCGCCCGATCCTTGTTCGCCGTCCTGAGCCGAGGCGTCGAGGACCGGATCGGGTTCGACGGCGTCCAGCGATCCCACGGGTTCCCCGTCGCCGCCCCCGGCGAGTGCCCAGTCGAGCAGGTCGCGGGAGAGCTGCCACGTGACGCCCTCGGCAGCCATCAGCGCCACGACGTACCGGCGTCCGTCGCGTTCCACCCCGGCGACGAAGCTTCCGCGCGCCGCTTGCGTGTAGCCATTCTTCAGGCCGAGCGCGCCGTCATAGCGCGTCAGCAACCGGTTGTGGTTGGCGATCTCGAAGCGGGGACGCTCGGGCCCGTGCGACGTCCCCTCGCCGGGGAACGCGTACCTGGTGGTCGTCACGAGCTGGGCGAGCTCGGGCCGCTCCAGCACGGCTCGGCCCACCAGCGCGAGGTCGTAGGCGGTCGAGCCCTGCCCCGGCTCGTCGAGCCCGCTCGTGTTGCGCACCACGGTGTCGGTGGCGCCGATCTCGTCGGCGACGTCCTGCATCCGGGTGGTGGCCGCGGGCATGCCGCCGGAGAGGGCGGCGAGCGCGTTGGCGGCGTCGTTGCCACTGGCGAGCATCAGCCCGTGCAGCAGGTCGGTGACCGTGTACACCGACCCGGGGACCATCCCGACCTTGCTCCCGTCGATGGCCGCGTCGCCCTGGGTGGCGGTGTACAGGGTGTCCGGCGGCAGCTCGGGGGCGAGCGCCAGCAGGGTCAGCAACTTGATCGTGCTGGCCGGGGGCAGGGAGACGTGGGCGTTGCTGGAGGCGAGCACGTCGCCCGAGTCGAGGTCGGCGACGACCCATGACTGCGCGGTCACGGCCGGGGGCGGGGGGCTGGTGGGGTCGACGACGACTCCGGGTCCCTCCAGCCCGTCCGCGGGCAGGATCGGCGCCGGGGTGGTGGGGGCAGTGAGCGTGGCGGGGGCGGTGATCGTGGCCGCACTTGCGGGCACCGTCGGTACCACGAGAAGGGTGCACGCGAGCAGGGCCGCACGGAGCCGCGCGCGGAGACGCGAGCTTCCCGGTGGGCGCGGGCTGTGGCGGGTCGGCATCGTTCGGTCAGGGTAGACGCCGTGGCACGAGATGTGCCCCGTCACGCTCGCGTTTCGGAGCCCGGCTGGTCAGACCTTTCGGGTCAGGAGGGCGCGCTTGACCTCCTGGATGGCCTTGGTGACCTCGATGCCCCGCGGGCACGCCTCGGTGCAGTTGAACGTGGTGCGGCAGCGCCAGACACCCTCGCGGTCGTTGAGGATCTCCAGCCGCAGGTCGGAGCCCTCGTCGCGGCTGTCGAAGATGAAGCGGTGCGCATTGACGATCGCTGCCGGGCCGAAGTACTGCCCGTCGGTCCAGAACACCGGGCACGACGACGTGCACGCGGCGCACAGGATGCACTTGGTCGTGTCGTCGAAGCGCTCGCGGTCGGCCTGGGACTGGATGCGCTCGCGCGTGGGCTCGTGGCCCGTGGTGACCAGGAACGGCATCACCTCGCGGTAGGACTGGAAGAACGGCTCCATGTCCACGACGAGGTCCTTCTCCACCGGCAGGCCCTTGATGGGCTCGACCACGATCGGCTTGTCGGGGTTCAGGTCCTTGCACAGCGTCTTGCACGCCAACCGGTTGCGGCCGTTGATGCGCATGGCGTCGGAGCCGCACACGCCGTGCGCGCACGAGCGCCGGAAGGTCAACGACCCGTCCTGCTCCCACTTGACCTTGTGCAGCGCGTCCAGGAGCCGGTCGGTGCCGTGCACCGTGACCGTGAACTCCTCCCAGCGCGGCTCGGGCGCCACCTCCGGGTCGTAGCGCCGGATCTTCAGCGTGACGTCGAAGCTGGGGATCTCGCCCGCGGCGTGATTCTCGGCGTCGCGGACCTGACGGGCCACGGCCTTGGAGTGCTCGGGGTCGGGCTCGGCAGCGGGCTCCTGGGCCCCGTCGGCGTCTGCCGGTGCAGCTGCCTCCGCCGGCGCGGCCTCCTCCGCCGGCGCGGCCCCGCCCGCGGGCACGGCGGCTGCGGTCTCGGCACTGGCCGACTCGGTCGTCTCCGGGTCCACCGGCGGGGGAGTCGTCGAAGGGGTGGACGACGCGGGCTGGTCCTGGACCGCGACGTCCGGCGCCGTCGTGGGCTCGTCGGTCGTGGGCTCGTCGGTCGTGGGCTCGTCGGTCGTGGGCTCGTCGGTCGTCCGCCCGGCCGGTGCCTGCTCGGCGGTCGCCTTCTTGCCGACGGCCTTGCGAGGCGTCGTCCTCCTGGCGGTGGCCTTGCGCGGGGCCGCCTTCTTCCTCGGCGGCTTGGCGGTCGGCGTCCCGGCGTCGCCCAACGGAAGCTCCGACGTCCCGGGCTCGCTCTCGTCGGCTCGGTCCTGCGGGGTCTGGTCCGACATCAGTACTTGCGCTCCATCGGCTGGTAGCGGGTGACGGTGACCGGCTTGTAGTCCAGGCGGACGCCGGACGCGTGCTCGCCCTCGGTGCGGTAGGCCATCGTGTGCCGCATGAAGTTGACGTCGTCCCGGTTCGGGTAGTCCTCGCGGAAGTGCCCACCGCGGGACTCGTTGCGGGCGCGGGCGGAGACGACGGAGACCTCGGCGAGGTCGAGCAGGAAGCCGAGCTCGACGGCTTCGAGCAGGTCGGTGTTGAAACGCTTGCCCTTGTCCTGCACGGACACGTTCGCGAAGCGCTGGCGCAGGGCCGTGATGTCGTTCTCGGCCTGCTTGAGGCTGGCCTCGGTCCGGTACACCTGCGCGTTGCGGTCCATCGTCTCCTGGAGCTCGCTGCGCAGGGCGGCGACGCGCTCACCGGCCTCGCGCGTGCGGATGCCCTCGAGCATGGAGACGACGCCGTCAGCCGGTGCCGGCGGAAGCCCCACGTGGTGGTGGGCGTTCGCGAACTCCGCGGCGGCGATTCCGGCGCGCTTGCCGAACACGTTGATGTCCAGGAGGGAATTCGTGCCCAACCGGTTCGAGCCGTGGACGCTGACGCACGCCACCTCGCCTGCGGCGTACAGGCCGGGCACGACGCGGGTGTTGTCCGCAAGCACCTCGGTCTCGACGGTGGTCGGCATGCCGCCCATCGCGTAGTGCGCCGTCGGGTAGACCGGGACCGGCTCGGTGTACGGCTCGACGCCGAGGTAGGTGCGCGCGAACTCGGTGATGTCCGGCAGCTTCGCGTCGATGTGCGCCGGCTCCAGGTGCGTCAGGTCGAGGAGCACGTAGTCCTTGCTCGGGCCGCAGCCACGGCCCTCGCGCACCTCGTTGGCCATCGACCGGGCCACGATGTCCCGCGGCGCCAGGTCCTGGATCGTGGGGGCGTAACGCTCCATGAAGCGCTCGCCGTCGCTGTTGCGCAGGATGGCGCCCTCGCCGCGGGCGGCCTCGGACAGCAGGATCCCGAGTCCGGCAAGACCGGTCGGGTGGAACTGGAAGAACTCCATGTCCTCCAGCGGTAGGCCCTTGCGCCAGGCGATGCCCATGCCGTCGCCGGTGAGGGTGTGCGCGTTCGACGTCGTCTTGAAGACCTTGCCGAAACCTCCGGTGGCGAAAACGACCGACTTCGCGGAGAACACGTGGATCTCGCCGGTGGCCAGCTCGTACGCGACGACACCCGAGGTGCGCTTTTCACCATCGACGTCCGACACCAGCAGGTCGAGCACGTAGAACTCGTTGAAGAACTCCACGTCGTGCTTGACGCACTGCTGGTACAGCGTCTGCAGGATCATGTGGCCGGTGCGGTCGGCGGCGAAGCACGATCGGCGGACGGCGGCCTCGCCGTGGTTGCGGGTGTGACCGCCGAACCGGCGCTGGTCGATGCGGCCCTCCGGCGTCCGGTTGAAGGGCAGTCCCATCTTCTCGAGGTCGAGGACCGCGTCGATGGCCTCCTTGCACATCACCTCGGCGGCGTCCTGGTCGACGAGGTAGTCCCCGCCCTTGACGGTGTCGAAGGTGTGCCACTCCCAGTTGTCGTCCTCGACGTTCGCCAGGGCGGCGCACATCCCGCCCTGCGCCGCGCCGGTGTGCGACCGCGTGGGGTACAGCTTGGTTAGCACCGCGGTGCGGGCGCGCTGGCCGGACTCGAGCGCCGCGCGCATGCCGGCGCCGCCGGCACCGACGATGACGACGTCGTAGGTGTGGTTCTGCATCGTGGCAGGGCCTCTCGGTCAGACCGCGCAGAACGACGGCAGCGTGCCCGCCTCGGCGCCGGCGGGGCACGGGTCGAAGGTGAAGATCACGAGGGTGCCGAGGACGACGGTGAACACGAGGGACGTGTACAGGCCCATCTTCAGCCAGAACCTCGTGAAGTCCCTCTCCGCGTAGTCGTTGATGATCGTCCGCACACCGTTGGTGCCGTGCAGCATCGCGAGCCACAGCATCAGCAGGTCCCAGACCTGCCAGAAGGGGCTCGACCACTTTCCGGCGACGAAGGCGAAGTCGAGCGCCTGGATGCCGTCGCCGACCATGAGGTTGACGAAGAGGTGACCGAGGACGAGGACCACGAGCACGATGCCCGACAACCGCATGAACATCCAGCCGTACAGCTCGTAGTTGCTGCGTGTCGATCTGGTGCGCGAGTAGGGAGAACGGGGCGCGTCGAGTGCGGGGGCGCTCATGGTCACTCTCCGAAGACCTTGCCGAGGTGGCGAATCAGGAACGGGACCATCGCCAGCACCCACACGCCGAGCACGACGTAGAGCATCTGCCGGTGGTAGCGCGGGCCGCGGGCCCAGAAGTCGACGGCCATCACGCGGAGCCCGTTGAGGGCGTGGAAGAGGACCGCGGCGACCAGACCGGCCTCGCCCAGCCCGACGATCGGGTTCTTGTACGACTCGATGACGACGTTGTAGGCCTCGGGGGACACGCGGACGAGCGAGGTGTCCAGCACGTGCACCAGCAGGAACACGAAGATCAGGACGCCGGTGATCCGGTGGGCCACCCACGACCACATGCCTTCGCGACCTCGGTACAGCGTTCCTGCTGGTGCGGTGACTGCTGCCACGACCCGTCCTCTCCTGGCGGGACGACGCGTGCCGGTGCTGCCGCGGACGTCGTCGTCGGGTGTCTCTCACTCTAGAGCCGGACGCCGCTGCGCCCATGACCAGAGTGCCCCGACGTGACCAACCCCTCAGCGCCGGCGTCCGCAGGTAGGGCGCGCACCACCGTCCGCGCCGGTCGGGTGTGCGAGGGTACGGCGCCATGACGATCGAGGGCTTCTCCGCCGTCGTCCCCGCGGGCGGCGCGGGCACCCGGTTGTGGCCGTTGTCGCGGGCGGGAGCTCCGAAGTTCCTGCTCGACCTGACCGGTTCGGGGCGCACCCTGTTGCAGGCCACCTGGGACCGGCTGGCGCCGCTCGCAGGTGGCAGCGGCGTCGTCGTCGTGACGGGCGGCGCGCACGCGGCAGCGGTGCGCGAGCAGCTGCCGTCGCTGCCGGACGCAAACCTGCTGCTGGAGCCGTCGCCCCGCGACTCGATGGCGGCGATCGGCCTGGCCGCCACCGTGCTGGTCGACCGCGACCCGGACGCGGTGCTCGGGTCCTTCGCCGCCGACCACGTGATCACCGACGAGCAGGTCTTCGGCGAGGCGGTGCGACAGGCCGTCGTCACCGCGCGGGAGGGCTACGTCGTCACCCTCGGCATCACCCCAACCCACCCCTCGACCGCGTTCGGCTACGTGCGCTCGGGTAACCCGTTGGGGCTGGACGGCGCCCCGCTCGCCCTCGGCGTCAGGGACTTCGTGGAGAAGCCGGACGCGGCCACAGCCGCGGCGTACCTGGCCGAGGGTGGCTACCGGTGGAACGCGGGGATGTTCGTCGCCCGCGCCGACGTGCTGCTGCGTCACCTGGCACAGCAGAAGCCTGCGCTGCACGCCGGACTCCTCACCATCGCCCGGGCATGGGACACCTCGCAGCGCGCCGACGTGCTCCGGGCCACGTGGCCGGGCCTGGAGAAGGTCGCGATCGACCACGCGATCGCAGAGCCGGTGGCAGCCGCCGGGGGCGTCGCCGTCGTCCCCGGCGAGTTCGACTGGGACGACATCGGCGACTGGGACTCCCTCGCCGGGCTGCTCCCCGAGACCGGGGGCGTGCGAGTGCTCGGCTCCGGTGACGTCGTCGTCCGCGACGGCAGTGCGCTCGTGGTTCCCGGCAGCGGTCGCCTGGTGGCCGTGGTGGGGCTCGACGACGTGGTGGTCGTCGACACCCCCGACGCCCTGCTCGTGACGACTCGCGCCCGGGCGCAGCAGGTCAAGGCCGTCGTTGATGCGCTGCGCGAGGCCGGTCGCACCGACCTCCTGTGAGCGCGAGTCGGCCACGCACGAACCCCCGCGGGCGTCGCGTCACCAGCCCAGGTCGGTCTGACGGGCGTGCCGCTGGATGACGATGCGCGTGGTGATGCCGTTGCGGGGTGGCCACACCGCTGGTGACACCATTACGACCGCGCTCATCCTCAAGGCTGTCCGGCGGCCTTGGTAAGCGGGTCCGCAGCGCCCGGTGTGCATGCCTGACGCGGCGCTCCCCAGGAGCATCCGGTCCACCGAGCCGGTCAGCGGACGAGCCCCGGACCGCGGGGCCGCATCGTCACTTGTGGTCGGTGGCCAGCGCGCAGCAGGTGCGCGTAGGCGCTCTCGACCCGCTGGACGAAGCGCGCCGGGTCGTCCCGCAGCGCCGACGGCGTGACGCCGACGACCGGGACGCCGTACTCACCCAGCGCCGTCCCGCTCTCGATCGTGGACTCCCACTGCGCGTCCCTGGCGTGGTAGCGCCGGGAGTGGACCTGGATGGCGAGCCCGACCTCGTCGATCCACCCGTCCGGGCTGGGCAGCGCCACGTTCCCAGGGCCCTCGAGCTCGGGGTTCGGCCAGACGTGGGGCAGCCGGGGACTGTCCGCCAGCAGCCTCAACACATCCGACTCCGGGGGCGACCAGGCTCCTCGCGTGACGAGACCCGCTTGGCCTGCGAGCAGCGTGACGATGGGCTCCTCCACACCACCGAATGTCGTGGCTCGTGCGCGCGCGTGCCACCTTTCGTTGCGGCGCTGTGGACGAAGCGGTGCGCCGGTCGGGTTGTGGACGGGAGGTGACACACGGGCCTGCGGAGCCGGCTGCTGATGAGGTGGCGGAGCACGTCGCAGGTTCCGCTGCCTGACGTGGTGGTGTCCGTGGTGTCGCGGGGAGGGTGTGGCCGCACCCTCCCTCGCAGCACCATGGGCCTCGTCACCTGGCAGGGGGTACCAGGTGGTGACCCCGGCGGTGAGGTGGCCCCGGCGGTGAGGTGAGGCCGGCGGTGAGGCGGTCAGGGGGACGGGCTCCGATGTGAGACGGGTGACATAGCGGGGCCGCGCGGGCGGGGCGGGGATACGCTCGTGGCCATGGCCGACCCTGTTCCCGGACGCGCACCCGACGGCGACCCGCACGGCCAGACGGAGTCCGGCCTGCCCCTGCTCCCGTTGTACGGACCGCAGACCCTCGAGGGCTGGGACGCCGAGCAGCAGCTCGGTGAGCCCGGGCAGTACCCGTACACGCGCGGCGTCTACCCGAACATGTACACGGGCCGGCCGTGGACCATGCGCCAGTACGCGGGGTTCGGCAGTGCGAAGGAGTCGAACGAGCGGTACCACCAGCTCGTCGCCGCGGGCACCGGCGGTCTGAGCGTGGCCTTCGACCTGCCCACCCAGATGGGCTACGACTCCGACGACCCGGTCGCGCACGGCGAGGTCGGCAAGGTCGGGGTGGCGATCGACTCGATCG
>JBBSNO010000037.1:0-17068 GCA_038232615.1 Actinomycetales bacterium | reverse complement strand
CTTCCTGCGCTGCCCGCACTTCAGCGGTGCGTTCTTGCGCGACACGCCCGGCGTGTCGCGCAGCAGCGCACCGCTCAACCGTCGGGCGGGGTCGCGCAGCAGCGCGCCGCCTGTTGGGCCGCCCGCGCGGCCGCCTCGGCCCGGACGAGCGCCGCCGCGTCGTCACCGGCCAGCGCGCAGACCCGCGCCATCGCCGCCGCCTCCGCGGCCTGGGCGACCGACGCCGCCGTCCGCGACAGGCGGCGGTACAGCGCGCCGTGCTGCCCCTGCGGTCCGCCCGGGACGTCGAGCGACGCGCTGGGCGCGTCCTGCTGCGCGGTCAGGCACTGGGCCCGGACGGCGTCCAGCACGTCGACGAGCTCGGCGCCGACACGCTCCAGGGCGTCGCGCGTGCCGCCGGGCGGGACCGGCTCGATCACCTGGTGGTACCGGTCGACCGCGCGCCGGCACCCGTCGTGCGCACGGCGCCAGACGCCGTCCCCGAGGGGATCGGCGGGACGTCGTCCGCCGTGGCGCAGCCGCGTGAGCAGCTCGCGCAGCGCACCCATGCCGGCAGGCGACCCGGTCGCGTCGCTCAGAGGTACGGGCCGGTGCTCCGTTGCTGGCCGTCGTCCGGCTGACCGGGACCTCCCGGGGCGCCGGGCATCCCCGGCTGCGCCGCACCGGCCGGGCCGCCCGGCAGCGCGCGGCGCATCTGCTCGATCTGGGCCTTCGAGGCCATCTGCTGGGCGAACAGCGCCGCCTGGATGCCGTGGAAGAGCCCCTCCAGCCAGCCCACGAGCTGCGCCTGCGCGATCCGCAGCTCGGCGTCCGTGGGGGTGGTGTCCTCGTCGAACGGGAGCGTGATGCGCCGCAGCTCCTCGACGAGCTCGGGGGCCAGGCCCTCCTCCAGCTCGGTCAGCGACCGCTCGTGCACCTCGGCCAGGCGTGCGCGCCCGGCGTCGTCCAGCGGCGCGCCCCGGACCTCCTCCAGCAGCTGCTTGATCATGCTGCCGATCCGCATCACCTTCGCCGGCTGCTCGACCAGCTCGGCGGGGCTGCGCTCCTCGCCACCGGACACTGCCATCCCCTGCGGAGTCACCACGACCACCGTGTGGTCGTCCGGCTGGCCAGGCTGCTGCTGCGGCTGCGAAGGCTGCTGGGAGTCCATGGACCCATCCTGCCCCCGCGTCCCCGGACGCGCAGACCCGCCGCGCAGCCCCGCGTGGTCGCTCACGTCGTCGACCCGCACCAGCCCACGTGCTCGAGCGGTGGGGGAGTGGGATGGGAGCATCCTCCGGTGACCACCACGACCCCGCCGCCCGCGCAGCCCCCCAGCCCCGAGCTCCCGCCCGGGTGGACGTCGTCAGGCGCCTTCGCGGACGACGTCCCGGCGCTGCACGCGCTGCTGGTGCGGCACGAGATGGCGGCGCGAGGACGTTCCGGCGCGCCCCTGGGCGACGTCGAGGCGGATGTTGCCGGCACCGGTGCCGCCAGCCGGCGCCATCAGGTGCTGCGCGATGCCGCCGGCGAGATCCGGGGCTGGGCGACCGCCTGGGACCGGGCGGCTGGGCGGACCATCGTCGCGGTGGTCGTCGACCCTCAGACCGAGCCGGCGGACGCCGACCTCGCGGGCCCGGCGCTGTACGCGCTCGTGGCCGACGATGCGGTGCGGGTCGCGCACGAGCGGGAGCTGGCCTCGACCCAGCTCGACGCCGGCGCCTTCGCCGACGACGAGCGCCAGCACCGCTGGCTGGCCGTGGCGGGGTACGGGCACGTCCGTACGTGGTGGCAGATGAGCCGCCCGGTGCGGCCCGAGGAGGGGCAGCAGGGCGCGTTCCCGGCACCCAAGGAGGGGGTCGTCGTCCGACTCGTCGAGCAGGAGGCCCCGGGCGCCCGCCCGAGCGAGGGCGACCTGCGCGCCGTCCACGACGTCCTGGAGGAGTCGTTCACCGACCACTTCAACTACCACGAGGAGTCCTTCGACGAGTTCGTCGAGCGGCAGCGGGAGAACCCGGGCCACCGCTGGGACCACTGGTGGCTCGCGGAGCTGGTCGACGGCGACGCCGCCCAACCGGCGGGTGCGCTCGTCGGCGAGGTGTCGCCAGGAGGGGACGGCGCCGACGGCAGCTACGTCTCGTACCTGGGTGTGCTGCGCAGCGCCCGCGGTCGTGGGGTGGCGAAGTCCCTGCTGCAGGCGATCATCGCGGACGCCGCCTCGCGGGGCCGCGACCGCGTCGGCCTCGAGGTCGACGCCACGTCCCCGACGGGGGCCGAGCGGCTGTACACGTCCATGGGCTTCGAGACGGCGTACGTCACCGAGTCGTGGCACCGCGACCTCCCGGTGACCTGACCGCCACGCCAAGTGTCCCTGCCCGGTGCGCCGCGCCGGGGTGTCCTGCCGGAGCGGGACACTCGGGCGAGGCTCATAGGGTGGCGGGATGAGCAAGCAGAGCTTCGACGTCGCGCGCGTGCGCGCGGCCTACCCCGCCCTGGCCGACGGCTGGGCCTACCTCGACGGTGCCGCCGGCACGCAGGTGCCGCGCGCGGTGATCGACGCCGTGGCCGACGCGTGGGCGCACGGGATCGGCAACCACGGCGGGGCGTTCGCCGCGTCGCAGCGTTCGGACTCCCACACCAGCGGGGCCCGGCAGGCCGTCGCCGACCTCGTCGGTGCTCCGAGCCCGGACGGCGTGCTGCTGGGCCCGACCATGACCTCGATGACGTACCGGGTCGCCGCCGCGCTCGCCGCCACCTGGTCATCCGGCGACGAGATCGTGCTGACGCGGCTGGACCACGACGCCGACGTCCGACCGTGGGTGCAGGCCGCGGAGCGGGCCGGTGCCGTCGTCCGGTTCGCCGACCCCGTGCTGCCCTCGCTCGACCTGCCGGCGTCCGCGTTCCACGGGCTGATCACCGAGCGCACGCGGCTGGTCGCGCTGACGGCGGCGAGCAACGTCGTGGGCACCCGGCCCGAGGTCCGCGCGGTGGCCGATGCGGCGCACGCCGTGGGAGCGCTCGTCTTCGTCGACGGCGTCCACGCCACCCCGCACGGACCCGTCGACATGGTCTCGCTCGGCGCGGACTTCTACGCGACCAGCGCCTACAAGTGGTCAGGGCCGCACCTGGGGACCATCTCTGCCGACCCGCAGCTGCTGGAGCGGCTGCACCCCGACCAGCTGGCGTCATCCTCGCCCGACGTCCCGTGGCGCTTCGAGACCGGCACGCACCCGATCGCCCAGCACGCCGGACTCGTCGCGGCGGTCGACCACCTCGCGACCCTCGTGCCGGCGGACCCGGCGGCGTCGCGGCGCGAGCGGCTGCTGTCATCCATGGCCGCGGTCGAGGCGTACGAGACCGAGCTGTTCGCCGTCCTGCTCGCCGGCCTGGAGGGCGTGCCGCGCGTGCACCCGATCGGGAGCCCGGCCCGACGGACGGCGACCGCCTACTTCACCGTCGACGGGCACGCACCGTCCGAGGTCGCCGAGCACTGCGCCCGGGCGCAGGTGAACGTCTGGGCCGGTCACATGTACGCGTGGGAGCTCACCGGGCTGCTGGGGATCCGCGACACGGGGTCGGCCGTGCGCGCCGGACTCGTGCACTACAACGACGCGTCGGACGTCGACCGCCTGCTGGCCGCGCTGGCCGACCTCGCCTGACCCCCTGGTGCTCGAGCACGTCGTCACGGTCAGGCGGTGTCGAGCCGCAGGTCCATCACCTCGGCGATGCGCGTGAGGTCGCGGTCGTGGGCCAGCAGTGCGACGTCGTGCCGCATCGCCACTGCGGCAACCATGCAGTCGACGAGGCCTCTCGGCGTCACCCCGGCCTGGCGGCAGGTGCGGTAGATCCGGACGGCCGCGTCGAAGTCGTGTGGTGCATCGAAGGGCAGCAGCCGGAACCGGCCGAGCAGCCTGCGAAGGTCGCGCTCCCGCGCATCCGTCCGCGCGCCGATGCACACCTCGGCGATCACCGGCTCCGTGACAACGACGGCGGGGATGTCGGAGACGACCAGCTTGCGGAGGCGTCGATGCACGCTGCTCTCGGTGCCACGGTCGTACTCCACCCAGGCTGAGGTGTCGGCGAGGATCACTCCGGCGGGTCGAAGTCGTCCCGCCGCGGGACCTCGTCGATTGCGTGTGCGCCCTGCATCGCCAACGCCTCCTCACGGGTCATCGGTTCACCCGCCAGCTTGGCCAGCGCGAGCGCCACCGCCTCGGTCTTGGTCCGCAGGGCGTACCGGCGCATGATCGCGGCGACGTCGTCGTCGTCCAGCACGATGTTCGTCCGTGTCCGGCTCATACACCAACCGTACACCTGTCCTGGCGGGGGCTCACTGGCCGACGCGGCGCACCATCGGCAGCCAAGAGCGAGTGAACGCGTACCCGGCGGCGATCGCCAGCGCGGGGACGCCGACGACGAGCGCACTCAGCTGCGCCCACGGGACGACAATGACCCACGTCGGGTCGAAACCGAGCGCCGGGAAGCGGTTCATCAGGACGACGACGGCGCCGAGCACCGCACCGGCCAGCACTCCCAGCAGCACGCCGAGCACCGAGACCACTCCAGCCTGCGCGCCAGCCACCCGGAGCCGTACCTGCGGGGAGGCGCCGACGGCTGCGAGCGTCGCGAGCTCGTCGCGGGCGGGGGCGTCCCGCGAGACCGGAGTGGCCCACCAGGAGGTCAGCTCGGCGCGCCCGTCGTCGGTCAGGGCCCAGCGCTCGTTGCCGTCGTCGGTCGCGCCGGCCGGTGCGACGAGGTCGTCACGCTCGAGGCGCGCGAGGGTCGTGTAGACCTGCCCGATGTTCAAGGGCCACGTGCCGCCGGTACGGGCCTCGAACTCGCTCCGCAGCTGGTAGCCGTACATCGGCGCCTCGGCCAGCAGCGCCAGCAACCCCTGTCTGATCGACAACTCGCAGCTCCTACATACTCAGTATCCTCAGCTCAGGTATACCGAGTATGTAGCCTGGTCAAGCACCGAACGCAGCTACCGGACGACGAGCAGCACCTTGCCGACGTGCGTGGACCCCTCGAGGTGGCGGTGTGCGTCCGCGGCGTCCGCGAGCGCGAACCGCCGGTCGATGACCGGCTCGATGGTGCCGTCGGCGAGCTTCGGCCATACGTGCTGACGGACCGACGCGACGATCGCCGCCTTCTCGGACGCCGGCCGCGCCCGTAGCGAGGTCGCGATCACGGCTGCCCGCTTGCTCAGCAGCGCACCGAGGTCGAGCTCGGCCTTGGTCCCGCCCTGCAGCCCGATGACGACGAGCCGGCCGTTCGGTGCGAGCGCAGCCACGTTGCGCGACAGGTACTTCGCGCCCATGTTGTCGAGGATGACGTCGACCCCGCGGCCACCGGTCAGGTCCGCCAGCACCTCGACGAAGTCCTGCTCCCGGTAGTCGATGCCGACGTCCGCCCCGAGCTCGGCGCACCGTTCGAGCTTGGCGGCCGATCCTGCGGTGACCACCACCCGGGCTCCGTGGATGTGGGCGAGCTGGATCGCCATGGTGCCGATGCCGCTGGAGCCGCCGTGCACGAGCAGCGTCTCCTCGGGCCTCAGGCCCGCTCCCATGAAGACGTTCGACCAGACGGTGCACGTGACCTCAGGCAGGCCCGCCGCGTCCACCAGGTCGACGCCGTCGGGCACGGGTAGCAGCTGCGCGGCCGGCGCCACGACCTGCTCGGCGTACCCGCCGCCCGACAGCAGGGCGCAGACCTCGTCGCCGACCGACCAGCCCTCGGCCTCGTCGCCCAGCGCGGCGATGGTGCCCGAGCACTCCAGTCCGGGCCAGGGCGGGGTGCCCTGCGGAGGCGGGTAGCTCCCCATCCGCTGCATCACGTCCGCGCGGTTGACGGCGCTCGCCGCGACGTCGACCAGCACCTCGCCCGGTCCCGGGCTGACGTCGTCCACCTCGCTCAGCTGCAGGACGTCGGGGCCACCGGGCTCACGGATCGTCACGGCTCTCATGCGCCGAGCCTACGGACCTCCCTGCCCCGAGGCGTCCGCAGTTCCGGTCGCTCCGGCGACCACAACTGCGGACGTCGCAGCACTGCGGACGCAAGGAGGCGCGCGGAGGTTGCGCCGAACGGGGTGCTGGGCCGAACGGGTGACCAGGTGGTCTGCCGCGGTCAACATCGGGCACCTCGCGGCCGAAGCAGTACGGACTGGGGTCCGAGACCGATCGGACGCCGGACCACGAGCGGAAGGTCGCCATGCTGCGCAACATCGGCATCAGGTCGAAGATCCTGGCTGTCCTGGCGCTGCCCGTGCTGGTCCTGCTGCTGGCGGCCGGGATCATCTCGGGCGGAGCGGTCAGCGACGCACGCCGCGCCGGCCAGGTCGAGATCCTGGCCGGCCAGGCCGGTGACCTGACCCAGCTGGTCCGGGGCCTGCAGGCCGAGCGGGCCCTGTCCGTCGCGGTCCTGTCCGGGGACGCCGGAGCACGCCCTGCTCTCGACGAGGTCCGCGGCCGCATCGACGTCGGCCTCGCCCAGGTGCGCGACGCTGTCGGTGGCGTGGACCTCGACCAGATCGACCCGTCCGTTGCCGAGGCCGTGGCCTCGTCGCAGGCCGCGCACGACCAGATCGCCTCGCTGCGGACGCAGGTCGACCAGCAGGCGCTGTCCGCCTCCGCGGCGCAGATCGCCTTCACCGCAGTCATCGCCGAGGACATCGCCCTGCCGGGTCGGATCGGGGACGCCGTCG
This sequence comes from Actinomycetales bacterium, assembly GCA_038232615.1. Classification (GTDB taxonomy): domain Bacteria; phylum Actinomycetota; class Actinomycetes; order Actinomycetales; family DASROP01; genus DASROP01. The sequence continues at coordinate 10,386 of JBBSNO010000037.1, read as the reverse complement.
AGGACCGCGACCTGTCCACCTACCTTCGGGCCTACACGTCGCTGGAGAGGCTCGCCGAGAGCATCACCGCCGAGCGCGATCTCGGGGCGGCCGCGGTAGCAGCCGGTGCCTACTCTCCTGAGGTCCGCGCCGAGATGACCACGGTGACCACCCGCCAGCAGGTTCTGCGCGAGGACGCCACCGCGGCCGCCGCGCAGGTGGGCGCCCGCGTCCCGGCGCTGGGCTACTCGCTGCAGCTGGCGCGGCAGAAGAGCATCGACGACCCGGACGGCGTCATCGACCGGATCGGGGTCGACGACTGGCGCACCATCGTGGACGGCGAGGTCGCGGCGCTGGACAGCACCCTCGAGCGGCTCGCCGCGGGGGGCTCGGCACAGGCCGCCTCCCTGTCGGAGAACGCCCGCAGCCAGGCGGTGCTGGTCGTCGTCCTGGCCGTCGCAGCCGTCGTCGTCCCGGTGATGCTGGCCCTGCTGCTGGCACGCCGGATCACCCGGCCGCTGCGCCGGCTCACCGAGGCCGCTGCCCAGGTCCGCGACCACCTGCCGCAGATGGTGGAGCGGATGCAGACCCCCGGCGAGGGTCCCGGGATCGAGATCACGCAGATCCCCGTCGACTCGGGCGACGAGGTCGGTCGGTTGGCTGCCGCGTTCAACGAGGTCAACGCGACCACGGTGCAGGTCGCGCAGGACCAGGCTGCCCTGCGCGGGTCCATCGCCGCCATGTTCGTCAACGTCGCGCGCCGTGACCAGGTGCTGCTCTCCCGCCAGCTGGCCTTCATCGACCAGCTCGAGCGCACGGAGGAGAACCCGGCGACGCTGGACAACCTGTTCCGCCTGGACCACCTCGCCACCCGGATGCGCCGCAACGCCGAGTCACTCCTCGTCCTGGCCGGGATCGACACCGGACGTCGGCTGCGTCGCCCGATGCCGCTGTCGGACGTCATCCGCACCGCGTCCAGCGAGATCGAGCACTACGAGCGCATCGACCTGGCGCTGCGCGTCGACCCGCCGGTGGTCGGACACGTCGCGCTCACGACGGCGCACCTGCTCGCGGAGCTGCTCGAGAACGCCACGAACTTCTCCGACCCCGAGAGTCGCGTCGTGGTCAGCACCGGCACCGGGCCGCGAGGCATCGTCGTGACCATCGTCGACGACGGCCTCGGCATGACGCCGCAGGAGATCGTCGACGCCAACACGCGCATCGCCGACCCACCGGCCAGCGAGGTCGTCGGCTCCCAGCGGCTCGGCTTCTTCGTCGTCGGCCGGCTCGCGCGCAAGCTCGACGCCAGCGTGAGCCTGCGCAGCGGCCGCGCCCGCGGCACGGTCGTGACCATCGAGCTCGCGCCGGCGCTGTTCACGCCCGGCTCCGTGATCGAGCTGCCCGTGGTCGAGCTGCCCGTGGTCGAGCCCCCCGTGGTGGAGGTCCCCGCCCAGGACGCCAACGCCGTGGCCGACGCGGACCCGGCCGTCCTGCGGAAGCAGGCTGCCGACGTCCCGGCTGCCCGTGAGCCGCAGCCCCGCGAGCCGGACCGTCCCCGCGTCCTGGACGCCCCGCCGGCCGACGGTGGCCTGCCGCGTCGCGGGGCACCGGGCACGCCTCGCACGTCGCCACCACGTCCGCGCTCGGCCGAGTCGCTCCTCGATGGTGTGGCACGCCCGGACTCCGGTGAGCCCACCGTGCCTAGTGCGGGTCCTGGCTCCGACGTGAGCGACCCGCCGCTGCCGCGCCGCGGTGGTGCCCGCCCCGCCGCCCCGGCGGACTCTGCCGTCCCGGTGAACTCTGCTGCCCCGGTGGATCCGGCACCGGTCGAGCCGCTGGGGGTCGACTCCGTGCTCGACCGCCTGTCCGAGCAGGACGGCCAGCTCGCCGGCGACGAGTCGACCGGTGCTGCACGGGACGCCGACGGCCCAGCCGCTGACCCGCCCTCGCCGGCGCGCACCGGCGGCCTGTTCTCCGGCTTCCGTGCCCGTCACGCCCGGCCGGAGCCGACGCCCAACGGGTCGACGGAGTCCGCAGCCGAACCGGAGCGCACCCTCGACCCGGTCGCTCTGGAGTCGGCGCGCGTGGTGGAGCCCGAGCTGGTCGTCGAGCCGGAGCCGGTCGTGGTGGAACCGGTGCTCGTCGTCGAGCCCGAGCACGTCGTCGAGCCCGAGCCGGTGGTGGTGCCGGAGCGGGTCGTGGAGCCCGCACCAGCTCCGACCGTAGGTGCAGCGGCGCTCGACATCCTGCCGGGCCGGGCCGCGGCCCGCGCAGCTCGCAACCGCGGCAACCGGGGCTTCCGGTTCGGTCGCAGCAGCTCGTCGCGCACCGGTGCCGGTGCCACGAGTGGGGCGCCCGCGCCCGCCGAGCAGACGCCTGTGCCTGTCGGCGTGGCGCCCGCACCCGTGTCGAGCGCAACCCTGCGCCCTGCACCTGTCGGCCAGGAGCCTGTCGGCCAGGAGCCGGTCAGCGCAGCTGCCTCGTTCCCGGCACCAGCCGACCAGGGCTTTCCGTTCGTTCCCGAGCACGTCCACACCGAGGACACGGCCGCCGCCGGCTCGGCACCGCCGCCCGCGACGCTGCCGGGACGTACCGCCGTCCAACCGGCACCGCCCTCGCTGTTCGGCACTCCGGTGGCGCCCCCCGTCTTCGGTGCCCAGGCCCGTCCCGCGGCGTCCGCCCCGGCCGAGCCGACCGGCCCGGCACCGTCCGCGCCGCTCACGTCCTCTGGCGTCCGAGGCGAGCAGGACCCGGCCACCGCTGTTCCTGAGCACCAGCTACCGGTACCCGACGCGCCGACCTCCGCAGCGCCGACCTTCGTCGCCGAGCCGGCGTTCGGCACCGTGACGGACACGGCCGCGACGGCGCCGGCACCGGTTCCGCAGCCCATCGGCGACGTGCTGCGGCAGCGGTCCGCGCTGGCGTCCGAGGCGCTGACCGAGCTGAGCCGCCTGTCGACGTACCGCCCGGCGGTCGAGCCACAGGCACCTGTTGCCCTGGCCCGCCGCACCCCAGCCTCGACTCCGGCCGCAGTCCTGCCGACCAGCCGGCCCCCGGCTGGTGCCGGACGGCGGTCGAGGACCGCGTCCGACGTCCGCAGCATGCTCTCGGGGTTCCAGGCGGGCGCGGAGCGAGGACGCAGCTCGCCTGCACACCCGGGCACAGACCACTCGCCGGCGGAGCAGTCCCCGTGAGCACCCATCGAGGGACCCCCCATCGAGGGCGCACCCACCCGGCAAGCACCCACCTGGACCGGAACCGCCGGACCCGCCCCACTCCTGCGGCCCACCACCAGCCCCACCACCAGCCCCGCACGACCGGAGGACACCCGTGACCACGATGAGCACCGAGGCAGCCAACTTCAACTGGCTGCTCGACAACTTCGTCAAGAGCGTGCTCGACGTCCGCCACACGCTCGTTGTGTCGGCCGACGGCCTGCTGATGGCCATGTCGGACGACCTGGACCGCACCAGCGGCGACCAGCTGTCCGCCATCGTCGCCGGCATGTCGAGCCTGACGCGCGGGGCGGCCCGGCAGCTGCAAGGCGGCGAGGTGCGCCAGGCCATCGTGGAGATGGACGCGCTCATCATGTTCCTGATGAGCGTCTCCGACGGCTCCGTCCTGGCAGTCGTCGCCGACGCCACCTGCGACGTCGGGCTGATCGGTTACGAGATGGCCCTGCTGGTCAGCCGGACCGAGACGACACTGACGCCCCAGCTGATCTCCGAGATGAGGTCCCGCCTGCCGGTCAACGGCTCGCTGCGGGCCCCGGCGATGGGGTGAGGCGAGGTGGACGACGTGCGTGAGCCCTACGGGGGCAGGCTCGCCCCGGGGGACGAGGAGGACGCCTACACCGTGCGGCCGTACGCCCTCACCGGCGGGCGGACGACGACCTCCTCCGCCCAGCTGCCGATGGAGGCCCTGGTGCAGAGCCTGGTGGCCGCCGCCGTCGGGATGACCCCGGAGCGGCGTTCGATCCTGGAGCTCACCGCTACCCAGTACCTGTCCGTCGCCGAGCTCTCGGCCCACGTCAAGCTGCCCGTGCCGGTGATGAGGGTGCTGATCAGCGACCTCGCCGACGAGGGCAAGGTCCGCGTCCACGGTCTCACCGCTACCGACCACTTGGGAGCGCCGGCGTACAGCCCGGCGACCTCCCTCAGCGTCCTGGAGAGTGTTCTCAATGGCATTTCCGCGCTCTGACGTCGCCCCGGCCCACGCGGGCCCGGGCGACCAGCCGACGCACCCGCCGTCCGACCTGAGCCCCGACGCCGCACCCACGGTCGTCAAGATCGTGGTCGCGGGCGGCTTCGCCGTCGGCAAGACGACCTTCATCGGCGCCCTGTCGGACATCGAGCCGCTGCGCACCGAGGCAGCCATGACCGAGCACTCGCTCGGCGTGGACGACGCCGGCGGCCAGACCGACCGGAAGACTTCGACGACCGTCGCCATGGACTTCGGCCGCATCTCGCTGCCAGGCAACCTGTGGCTGTACCTGTTCGGGACTCCGGGCCAGGACCGCTTCCTGTTCATGTGGGACGACCTGGTCGTGGGGTCGATCGGCGCTGTCGTCCTGGTCGACACCGACCGCCTGGAGCAGTGCTTCCCCGCCGTCGACTACTTCGAGTCGCACCAGATCCCGTTCGTGGTGGCGGTCAACTGCTTCGACGGCGTCGCCAAGCACCAGCTCGCCGCGGTGCGTGAGGCGCTGGCCATCCCCGACCACGTGCCGGTCATCTACACCGACGCGCGCTCGCGGGCGGCGACCAAGCAGTCGCTGATCACCCTCGTGCAGCTGGCGATGCAGCGGCTCGAGGGCTGACCGACGGTCCGAACCCCGCCCGACCCACCGGCCGGGCGGCCCACGCCTCCGGGCCGGCGGCCGTGCAGCCCAGCTCGACCGGCCCCCCACTGATCGTCGGACCGTGCTGGGGGTGGTCACCCCCACTTCGGTCCGACGATCAGTTGCACCCACCGGTGGGACCCGGGTCCGGGATGTGAGACGGCCGCGGCGCGCGGGAACGTGGGGCGTGAGGTTGGGGTTGTCGCCGACGACGACAGCCCTGCAACTCTCCCCAGAACTCGAGGAGCCACCCGGTGCGCATCTACGACGACGTGACCCAGCTGGTCGGCAACACACCACTCGTCAGGCTCAACCGCCTGACCGAGGGGGCGGGTGCGACCGTGCTGGCCAAGCTCGAGTTCTACAACCCCGCCAACAGCGTCAAGGACCGGATCGGCGTCTCGATGGTCGAGGCGGCGGAACGGTCCGGGCAGCTGAAGCCGGGCGGGACGATCGTCGAGGCCACGAGCGGCAACACCGGGATCGCGCTCGCGATGGTGGGGGCGGCCAAGGGCTACAAGGTCGTGCTGACGATGCCCGAGACGATGAGCAAGGAGCGTCGGGCGCTGCTGCGTGCCTTCGGCGCCGAGCTCGTGCTCACACCGGGCAGCGGCGGCATGAAGGGTGCTGTCGACAAGGCGGTGGAGATCGGCCAGGAGCGCGGCGCCGTCCAGGTGCGCCAGTTCGCCAACGAGGCCAACCCGGACGTGCACCGGCGGACGACGGCCGAGGAGATCTGGGCGGACACCGACGGCACCGTCGACATCGTGGTCTCTGGAATCGGCACCGGCGGGACCATCACCGGCGTCGGCCAGGTGCTCAAGGAGCGAAAGCCCAGCGTGCAGATGATCGCGGTCGAGCCGGCGGAGTCGCCGATCCTCAACGGCGGGCAGCCCGGGCCTCACAAGATCCAGGGCCTGGGCGCCAACTTCGTGCCGGAGATCCTCGACCGCGACATCTACTCCGAGGTCATCGACGTCGACGCCGAGACGTCGGTCGAGTGGGCGCGCCGCGCGGCCGCCGAGGAAGGGCTTCTCGTCGGCATCTCGTCGGGGTCGGCGATCAAGGCCGCGGTGGACGTCGCCAGGCGTGAGGAGAACGCCGGCAAGACCATCGTGGTGATCGTCCCCTCGTTCGGCGAGCGGTACCTCTCCACGATCCTGTACGCCGACCTGATGGAGTGAGCGTGCTCCGTTCGAGCTCCGGGCTGCCGCGCACGGCGGCGTCCAGCTGGCGGGGCCGCCTCGTCGAGGACCTCGACACCGCAGCACGCCGGGACCCGGCGGCCCGCAGCCGCGCCGAGCTGGTGCTCGCGTACCCGGGGCTGCACGCGGTCTGGCTGCACCGGCTCGCCCACCGCTGGTGGCGCAGCGGCCTTCGGCTCCCGGCGCGTGTGCTGAGCCACGTCAACCGGGCCGCGACGGGTATCGAGATCCACCCGGGGGCGCAGATCGGACGACGCTTCTTCATCGACCACGGCATGGGCGTGGTGATCGGCGAGACCGCCGAGATCGGCGACGACGTGATGATCTACCACGGGGTCACCCTCGGTGGCCGCTCCATGGCCCGGGAGAAGCGGCACCCCACCATCGGGGACGGCGTCACGATCGGCGCGGGTGCCCGGATCCTGGGTCCGGTCGTCGTCGGCCCGCGGGCACAGGTCGGCGCCAACGCCGTCGTCGTGCACGACGTCCCCGCGGACTCCGTCGTCGTCGGCGTCCCGGGACGCGTGCTGGCCAGGCCTGTCGCTGTCCCACCGACCGACCAGGACCCGGTCGACCCGGCGATCTACATCTGACCCCGTCATCGCCGCGGCGCGCACGGAAAGCGTGTCACTTCCCTGCGCGATCAAAGGAACTCCCGCCTCGCGATCAAGGAACTCGGGTCAGGGGGTGGGCTCGTCGTCCTGCTGGCGCAAGTGCGCCTGGAAGTCGGCGGCGAGCTCGTCGCGTCCGGCATCTCCTCGTCGGGCAGGCTCGGCGCGAGCAGCCCGGACCCTCCAGGGAGCGGCCCGCGGCCGCCGCGTCGTACTGACGCTCCAGCCCGTCGACGGCGGTCAGGGTCTCGGCGGACGCCGTCACCTGCGCGTCGATCTCGCTCAGAACGCTGACACCAGCGTCGCGCAGGGCCGCCACGGCAGATTGCGCCCCGTGGCGTTCACCGCCGTCGATACGCGGCCCTGAGCTTGCACGCGGTTCGCGACGATGCGGTTCATGGTCCCCTCGGGCCGGCTTGCTTGGCTGCGACGCGACGCGATGCTGCGCGCGTAACGGTGGGTGCCTGCGGCGCCGCGTCGACTCGGGCCGGCTGTCGCAGCCGCACCGGTACAGCGCCTCCGGGGTCGTCGAACCGGGCTGCGGCGAGGTGATGCCCGACGCCCCCGTGACGGTGCTGAGCGGTCTGTCGACTGCCGCTCGACTGCCGCTCGGCTGCGCGAGCTCGTCGACGACCGCGTCGTCGGCGTGCTCCTGCTCCCGCCGTCGGTGCCGGTGTTCATGGGGACGACGGTGTCACCGCTCGTCGTCGTGGTCCCCGCGGCACGAGTGCGGCCCCGGCCGCCCCGGCCGGTGCCACAGTGGTGTGCGACCGCACCGGGGCGGTGATGGCGGCGTACTGTCCGCGAGGACCCACCGGGCGCGCGGTCACCAGCAGCCGGCGCACCCGCCCGCGATCAAGGACCTCGCCCCCCGCGATCAAGGACTTCGCGCCCCGTGATCACGCGCTTCGTCGCTCGCGACCAGCGACCACGTGTCAGGCCGTGGGGTCGTCGTCCTGCTGGCGCAGGTAGCGCTCGAAGTCGGCGGCGAGCTCATCCCCGTCCGGCATCTCCTCGTCGGGCAGGCTGGGTGCCAGGAGCCCCGGGCCCTCCAGCGAGCGGCCGGCGGCCACGGCGTCGTACTGACGCTCCAGCCCGTGGACGGCGGTCAAGGTCTCAGCGGACGCCGTCACCTGCGCGTCGATCTCGCTCAGGACGCTGACGCCCGCGTCTCGCAGGGCCTCGGTCGGCAGGTCGAGACCGGTGGCGTCGGCGACGGCCTCGAGCAGTGCGACCGCGGCCGGAGGGAACTCGGCGGTCGACAGGTAGTGCGGCACGTGGGCGGTGAAGCCCATCGCGGGGTGTCCCGCCTCGCCCAGGCGGAACTCGAGCAGCGCGCTGGCGTGGCCGGGCACCTCGACGTCACCCACCCAGCGGGGACGACCCGCGATGAGGGACCGGTCGCTGGCGTGCGGGGTCAACCCGACCGGGCGGGTGTGCGGGGCCGCCCAGGGGATGCCGTGCATGCCCACGCAGAGGCGGACCCCGAAGCGCTCGACGAGGCCGCGGACCGCCGCGATGAACCGTTCCCACTGCAGGTCGGGCTCGGGGCCGGTCAGCACGAGGAACGGCGTCCCCTGGGTGTCGCGGACGGCGTACAGGGTCAGGGCCGGGGATTCGACGGCGGTGAACCGGTCCTGCCGGAACGACATCCGGGGACGACGGGAGCGGTAGTCGATCAGCTGGTCCACGTCGAAGTGGGCCACCGGCTGCGAGTCGAGCTCGGCCAGCAGGTGGGCAGCGGCGAGCGTCGCGGCGGAGCCGGCGTCCACAAAGCCCTGCAGGGCGTGCAGCAGCACGGGCTGCTCGGCCGGGTCGGGCAGCGTGGTGGGGTCGCTCGTAAAGGTGTCGTCGAGCGTGTACAGCTCGTCGGGGGGGAGCACGGTCACCTCACTGGGTCTTGGTGGTCGAAGTGTGCAACACCCGGGCGCCCCCTGCTCATCCCGCCGGCACCCGCACGCCCGGCCGGCGGAATACGGTGAGCACACCGATCGCTCAGCACCTCGCGTGGTCGACCCGAGCAGCGGGTGAGGGGGCGGGATGTCGGACAGCCCCCCGGTGCGCCCGGACGACGCCTCCGCGGGGCCTGCGCAGACCAGCGGGTCGGTGCGCGGCATGGCCGCGCAGGTCGCCGAACCCGCGCGCCGGTTCCTGGCCACCGAGGCCGGCAGCGCCGGGATGCTCCTGGTCGCCACCGTGGCCGCCCTGGTCTGGGCCAACTGGCCGAGCAGCAGCTACGACTCCTTCTGGAGCACCGAGCTGGCCCTGCGCCTCGGCGAGCGCGAGCTCGTCCTCGACCTGCAGCACTGGGTCAACGACGGGCTGATGGTCTTCTTCTTCTTCGTCATCGGGCTCGAGGTCAAGCGCGAGCTCGTGATGGGAGAGCTCACCGACTCCCGGCGTGCCGCCGTCCCGCTGCTGGCCTCGTTGGCCGGTCTGGTCGTGCCCGCGCTGGTCTTCCTGGCCATCAACCCCAGCGGCGAGGCCGCTCGGGCGTGGGGCGTCGTCATCTCCACCGACACCGCTTTCCTGCTCGGGGTGCTGGCGCTGGTGGGCCCGGCCTGTCCCACGCAGCTGCGTGTCTTCCTGCTCACCCTCGCGGTCGCGGACGACGTGGGGGCCTTGACGATCATCGCCCTGTTCTACACGGACGACCTGGCGCTGCTGCCCCTCGTCCTGTCACTCGCCGGTCTCGCGGTGATCGCCCAGCTGCGCCGCTTGCAGGTCTGGCGCGGGCCCGCATACCTGGTGGTCGCCGTCGCGGTGTGGCTGACGATGTACCTCTCCGGAGTCCACCCGACCATCGCTGGGGTGCTGATCGCGCTGCTGATCCCGGTGCACCCTCCCCGGCGCCATGAGGTCGAGGACGCCGAGCGCCTGACCCGCCGGTTCCGTCAGTCGCCGAGCCCCGAGCTGGCCCGCGCGGCGCGGCTGGGCGTGGACCGCGCCGTGTCGGTCAACGAGCGGCTGCAGAGGCTCTACCACCCGTACACCAGCTGCGTCGTGGTGCCGGTGTTCGCCCTGGCGAACGCCGGGGTACGGCTGGACGGCGGCACGCTGGACGCCGCGCTCCGCTCCCCGTTGACGTGGGGGATCGTCGCCGGGCTCGTCGTCGGCAAGCTGGTCGGCATCACCGGCGCGACACTCCTGGCCGCCCGGCTCCGGCTCGGCACCATGCCTGCGGGACTCGGCACCGGCCAGATCGCCGGAGGCGCCGCCCTGTCCGGCATCGGCTTCACGATCTCGCTGTTCATCGTCGACCTCGCCCTGGACGACGCCGGCCTGGCGGACCAGGCGAGGGTCGGCGTCCTGCTGGCGTCGGCGCTGGCCGCCCTCACCGGGTGGTCGGTGTTCCGCGTGGTCGACCGGCGCCGCGGGGACGTCGCCGCGAGGCCGACCCGGCTGGACCCGCCGGTCGATCCCGACGCCGACCACGTCCGGGGCCCGGCCGACGCCAGGCTCACGCTGGTGGAGTTCGCCGACTTCGAGTGCCCCTTCTGCGGTCGAGCCACCGGGTCGGTGTCCGAGGTCCGCCGGCACTTCGGCGACCGCCTGCGGTACGTGTTCCGTCACCTGCCGCTGGCCGACGTCCACCCCCGCGCCTCGCTGGCCGCGGAGGCCAGCGAGGCGGCCGCGGCCCAGGGCGCCTTCTGGCCGATGCACGACCTGCTCTTCGCCCGCAGCGACGCGCTCGAGCCGGCGGACCTGCTGCGCCACGCCGGCGACGTCGGCCTCGACGTCGACCGCTTCG
>JBBSNO010000036.1:0-17153 GCA_038232615.1 Actinomycetales bacterium | reverse complement strand
TCCGGCCCCGTCGTGCGACGAAGGCCTTCCCGCGCGCGTCGGTGTACTGCAGCGGCATCAGTCGTGCGCCGCCATGCGCTTCATGTTGCGGCGTCGACCGCGTTCGGCACCGGCGTCGTCGGCCTCGTCCCGGGTGAGCGGGGTGGTCTTGCGGACCTCGAGCCTCATGGCCTGATCTGCGTCAGGTTCTGCTGCAGAAGAGGATGCGCCCCACCCGGCCGACGTCGAGGGTGCACGCTGGTTCCGTAGTCTGCGGTCGTGGCGGAGCTGGAGTTCGAGGTGGTCGACGTGTTCACCGAGACCGCCTTCACGGGCAACCCCCTGGCCGTGGTGCTGGGCGCCGAGTCGCTCACCACGGCGCAGCTGCAGGCGATGGCAGGCGAGTTCAACCTCTCCGAGACGGCGTTCCCCTTGCGCTCGACACCCGAGGAGGTGGCGCGCGGGATCGACTACCGGCTGCGCATCTTCACCGCGACCGCCGAGCTGCCCTTCGCCGGGCACCCCAGCGTGGGGACGGCCTGGTTGCTGGCGCAGCGGGGGGTGGTCTCACCGGGGCGCGTGGTGCAGGCGTGCGGCGCGGGGGACCTCCCCCTCGCCGTGTCGCCGGACGGCGGCCGCGTGCGGCTCACCGGGGGGATGCCGTCGCTCGGTCCGCTGCTGGACGCCGACCTCGCGCTCGCCGCCCTCGGGCTGGCTCGGGACGACCTGGCACGCGAGCACGTGCGGACTGCCGGTACCGGTCTCGCTTTCGGGTACCTGTTCGTGCGGCTGGAGGCGCTGGCCAGTGCTGTCACCGACGCCGCGGCCCAGCGCCGGCTCGCGGCCGGTGCGGACCACCTGGGGTTGAGCGTCGTCGCCTGGCCCGATGCTCCCGGCGACCCCGTGCGGTGCCGCGTCTTCGCCGGCGACATCGCCGAGGACCCGGCGACGGGCTCGGCGGCGCTCGGGCTGGCGGTGGCGGCGGTGGCGCAGGGGCTGCTGCCGGTCGACGGGACGTCGTCGTTCGAGCTGCGGCAGGGTGTGGAGATGGGCCGTCCCTCGGTGCTGCACGTCGAGGTGGACGCAGCCTCCGGGCGTGCCGGGGAGGCCCGGGTCTCCGGCGACGTCGTCCGTGTCTCCCGCGGCTGGATCACCGCGCCGCCCTGACCTGCTCGTACCGCGGGCGGGTTGGGCTAGGCCGAAGTTCCGACGGTTCTGGGGGCCGGATCCACTGCTGACCTGCATCGATGGCTCCTTTGTGGCGTTGAAACGTAGCCAGCGAATCTGGCGTGTCCTATCGGGTGTTGTGGCTGGGTGTCGTTATGGTCGTGACCATGGCCAAGCAGTCGGGTGCGATGCATGTAGCCAGGGTTGTGGGCCGGTACAGGTCGAAGTCTGGTGAGCAGCGTGAGTACGTCTCGCACCTGTTGCGGCGCACGTTCCGCGCCGAGGGCAAGGTCAAGCACGAGACGCTGGCGAACCTCTCGCCGCTGCCGGCCCCGGCGATCGAGGCGGTCCGGGCCGCGCTGGCCGGAAAGACGCTGCTGGTGGCCGGGCAGGGCCTGGAGGTAACCCGTTCGCGCCCGCACGGTCACGTCGCGGCGATCATGGCCCAGGCCCACACGCTGGGCCTGCCGGCGTTGCTGGGCCCTGCCGGGCGGATGCGTGACCTGGCGCTGGCACTGGTGATGGCCCGGGTCGCCCGGCCCGGCTCGAAGCTGGCCACCACCCGGTGGTGGGCCGACACCACCTTGACCGCCGACCTCGGCATCGCCGACGCGTCCACCGACGAGGTCTATGCCGCGATGGACTGGCTCGCCGACCGGCAGGAGAACATCGAGTCGGCACTGGCACGGGCGCACCTGGCCGGGCCGACCAATCCCGACCGGCTGGCGTTGTTCGACCTGTCCTCCTCCTGGATGACCGGACGATGCTGTCCGCTGGCCGCTCGCGGATACTCCCGCGACGGCAAGAAGGGACTGCCGCAGATCGAGTACGGGCTGCTCACCGACCCGGCCGGGCGCCCGGTCGCGGTCCGGGTCCTGGCCGGCAACACCGCCGACCCGACCGCGTTCACCGGCATCGTCAAGACCGTCCGGAACACCTTCGGCCTGAGGCAGATGGTGATGGTCGGAGACCGCGGGATGATCACCACCGCCCGGATCGAAGCACTGCGTGAGCTCGGCGGGATGGGTTGGGTGACCGCGCTACGCGCACCGGCAGTGGCCGCGCTGGCCGCCGATGACGGGCCGCTGCAGATGACCCTGTTCGACCAGGCCAACCTCGCCGAGATCACCCACCCGGACTACCCCGACGAACGACTGGTCGCTTGCCGCAACCCCGCCCTGGCGCTCGAACGCGCCCGCAAACGCACCGCCCTGCTCGAAGCCACCGACACCCAGCTGACCAAGGTCACCGCCGCGGTCACCGCCGGCCGACTCATTGATGCCGGCGCGATCGGCATCCGGGTCGGCAAGATCATCGGCCGGCACAAGATGGCCAAGCACTACACCCTGGAGATCGCCGACGGACGGTTCACGTTCTCCCGCAACCAGGCGGCGATCGACGCCGAAGCCGCCCTGGACGGGATCTACGTCGTGCGCACCTCGGTGCCCGCAACGGTGATGCCCACCGACCGCGTGGTGACCACCTACAAGTCACTGGCCAACGTCGAACGCGACTTCCGCTCCCTCAAGAGCATCGACCTGGACCTGCGCCCCATCCACCACTACACCGAAACCCGGGTCCGGGCACACGTGTTCATCTGCATGCTCGCCGCCTACCTCGTCTGGCACCTACGCCAAGCCTGGGCACCGCTGACCTTCACCGACGAGAACCGGCCCGAACCCACCGACCCCGTCGCCCCCGCCGCCCGCTCGGCGCCCGCCGACCACAAAGCCGCCACCAAGACCACCACCGACGCCCTGCCGGCACGCAGCTTCACCGGCCTGCTCGACCACCTCGCCACCATGACCCGCAACACCATCCGCGTCACCAGCGGCGCCGAGACAAACACCGAGTTCGACCTGCTCGCACTACCCACACCCGAACAACGACGAGCATTCGACCTTCTCGACAGCCCCATCCGCCTGCACCTGCAGTAGCCAGCCACGGCAACGAATCAACCGGCAAAAGCCCAGGTCACAGCGCTACCCGCCGACCAAGATCACGTAACTTCGGGCTAGAGGCGGAAGCGCTTGCGACGTCGGCCGCGCAGGTGGAACGGGTGCCAGGTAGTGGTCGTGGCGGGCGACGCCGGCACCGGTGCGGCGCCGGAGGCCTCGTCGTAGGTGCCCGGTCCCTCGTCCCACGCGCGGTCGGGCACCAGGCGCAGCACCCGCGACGACCGGGCCCACACGGCCGGCTGGTCGACCGAGGTGCTGGTGTTCAGCCGCTGGGCCGCCAGGGCGAACACGCTGGCCTTCCAGCGGTCGTCGTCCGGCCGGACCTCCTGCACGGTCGCGACGATGGCCACCAGGCGAGCTCGGTTGTCCTTGCTGGGGATGGTGACCCGCACCCACTCGGCCTCACCGACCGGGTCCGGCTGCTCGCCGCCGCCGACCACGAGCAGGACGGCCTCACCGTGCCAGACGTGCCACACCGCCTGCGGGCGCGCGCCGGCCGCGGAGACCCAGACGAGTCCGGCCTTGCCCGCTGCGGTAGCGACGAGCGGGTCGACGGGTAACGCGTCCGGTTCGCCGACGCGGTGCTCGCTCACCACGCCAGCCTCTCAGACCGCGGGCCTCCCAGGCTGCCCCGGTCGGCGTCCGCTCCTGCCGGGTGCGAGGCTCCCCCGGTGAGACCACTGCGAGGCGCGGACGACGACGGGCCACTGCTCACCGCGGTGCTGATCGCGGTCGGTGTCCTCGGCGTCTCCCTGGCGGCTCCCATCGCCGCGGCGACAGCGGCGCCGGCGATCGCCGTCGCCTTCTGGCGCAACGCGATGGCCACCGCCGTCGGGGCTCCGTACACGCTCGCGACGCGGCCGACCGAGCTCGTCCGGGCTCGGGGCCGCAGCGGGGTCCGCCCATCGCTCGTGGCCGGCGTCGCGCTCGCCGTCCACTTCTCGCTCTGGATCCCGAGCCTGCGCCTGACCAGCGTGACCGCCGCGACCGCCCTGGTGTGCACCACGCCCGTGTTCACGGTGGCCTATGACCGCCTCCGCGGCACTCACATCCCGCGCGCCGTGATCGGCGGTGTCGCCCTGTCGTTCGCCGGCGTCCTGGTCATCACCGGGGTGGACGCCGGCACGGGCGGCACCGCCCTGCTCGGTGACCTGATGGCCCTGGCCGGAGGCGCCGCGGCGGCGGGGTACATGGTCGCTGGCGCTGCCGCACGTGAGCAGCTCTCCACCGCCAGCTACACCCTGGTCGCGTACGGCGTCTGCGCTGCCCTGCTAGGCGCCGCGTGCGTGGTGTTCGGCATCCCGCTGGCGGGGTACTCGACCCGGACCTGGGTCGAGCTCGGCCTGCTCACGCTCGGCGCGCAGCTTCTCGGGCACACGGTGCTGAACCGGGCGCTCAAGTCGGCCGGGACGACGACGGTGGGCCTGGCGATCCTGCTCGAGGTGCCCGGCGCCGCGCTCGTCGCATGGGTCTGGCTCGGCCAGGTGCCGCCGCTCGCGATCATCCCCGGCGCTGCGCTCGTGGTGGCGGGGCTGGCGATCGTCGTCCGCGCGAGAGCAACGTCACGGCGCACGGCCGGTGACGTGCCGCTGGGCGCTGAGTAACGTCTCGGGCCATGCCTACCGACGGATCGACGCCACCCGACGCGACGCACCACCGGGGTGCGCAGGCTCAACCCGGCAGCCCGGAGTCGCGCGCCCTGCGCCCGCGCCGGTCCAACCTCGCGGTGCCCGGATCCAGCCAGAAGATGATCGACAAGGCGCGCGGCCTGCCGGCGGACCAGGTCTTCCTCGACCTCGAGGACGCGTGCGCCCCGCTGGCCAAGCCCGGTGCGCGGACGACGATCCTCGAGTCGCTGAACGAGGGTGGCTGGGGCGAGAAGCTGCGCACGGTGCGCGTGAACGACTGGACGACGCAGTGGACGTACCGCGACGTGGTGACCGTGGTCGAGGGCGCCGGCGCGAACCTCGACGCGATCATGTTGCCGAAGGTGCAGTGCGCCGAGCAGGTCGTGATGCTCGACGTGCTGCTGACCCAGATCGAGAAGACCTGCGGGTACGAGGTCGGACGGATCGGGATCGAGGCGCAGATCGAGAACGCGCGCGGGCTGATCGAGGTGGACGCCATCGCCAAGGCCAGCCCCCGCGTCGAGACGATCATCTTCGGGCCTGCCGACTTCATGGCGTCGATCAACATGAAGTCTCTCGTCGTGGGGGAGCAGCCGCTCGGCTACGACGTCGGTGACGCCTACCACCACATCCTGATGTCGATCCTGATGGCGGCACGGGCGAACGACAGGCAGGCGATCGACGGGCCGTACCTGCAGATCCGCGACGTGGACGGGTTCCGCCGCGTTGCCGGCCGTTCGGCCGCGCTGGGTTTCGACGGCAAGTGGGTGCTGCACCCCGGCCAGCTCGACGCGGCGAACGAGGTCTACAGCCCGCGTCAGGAGGACTACTCCCGCGCCGAGGACATCCTGGACGCGTACGACTGGTACACCTCCGAGGCCGGCGGCATGCGCGGCGCGGCGATGATCGGCGACGAGATGATCGACGAGGCGTCGCGCAAGATGGCGCTGGTGGTCTCGGCCAAGGGCCGTGCCGCGGGCATGGCGCGGACGACGAGATGGGAACCACCGGCCGACGCGTGAGCCGACGGTGACGGCGACCCGACGACGGCACGGGCTGGCGGTGACGTGGGCTGGCGGTGACGTGACCCGACTGTGACGTGACCCGACTGTGACGGGTGCTGGCGCAACGACGCAGGTGGGTCGCCGCGTCGAGAACACATGAGGCACCAGCGGACTGCACTGCTCCTCGCCCTGTGCGTGATCGCTCCCGCGGGCTGCGACGCGGGAGGCGGCACAGCGACGTCGGAACGGCCGGCGGCCGGCGTCACGCCGTCCCAGACCGTGACGACCAGCGAGCCGACGTCCGAACCCAGCGAGTCGACGTCCCCGTCCAGCGAGCCGACGTCTGCGCCGAGCAGCCCCGCGCCACCGAGCGAACCTGCGCCCGCGACCAGCGAACCGACGCCTGCACCGAGCCGGCCCGCGCCGTCGCCGAGCCAGCCCCCGCCGCCGCCCAGCGAGCCGGCGCCTGCGCCTGCGCCGAGCGAGACCGACGACGGGCCGCTCGAGAGCGGTGACACCGGTCCGGAGGTTCTTGCGCTGCAGCATGACCTGTCGCACTGGGGTACTGGCTCGGATCGCCGGACGGTGAGTTCGGCGACCTGACCGAGCAGGCCGTCCTCGCCCTGCAGGGTGTCGCCGGGCTCGGACGTGACGGCGTCGCCGGGCCGAAGACCTTGACAGCGCTCGGATCCGGCACGCGTCTGCAGGCCCGCAGCTCCGGGGACGCGGTCGAGATCGACCTCGACCGAGGCCTGATCGTCTTCGTCTCCGGCGGCGAGGTGTCCCGGGCGCTGCACACCTCGACGGGGACGTTCGAGGAGTGCGGCACGCAGGGTCGCATCGCCGACACCCCGCGCGGCAGCTGGGAGGTCACGTGGTCCCACGACGGCTGGCGCACCAGCGACCTGGGCCGTCTCTACCGGCCGCGGTACTTCACCGCGACGGCATCGCCGTGCACGGGTACGGCAGCGTGCCCGCCTACCCGGCCTCGCACGGGTGCGCCCGCGTCAGCCTGCCGGCGATGGACATGATCTGGCGTGAGCGGCTGATGCCGTCGGGCGCCACAGTGCTCGTCACGTAGGGCTCGGGACCGGTGCGCCCGTCCGTCGCTCGTGACGTGGCCGACCGGCCCTGGCGTAGCTGACCGGCAAGGTGCCTCGACCTGCGACCTCGGGCCAACCGGCCTACCGTGACAGGCATGGCTGCCAAGAAGACCTCATCGAAGAAGTCCGCCAAGGCCGCGTCGGGTTCGTACACCGTGCCCGGCATGACCCAGGACGAGGGCAACACCGTGGCCCGCATCCTCCAGGAGCGGCTGAACGCCCTGAACGACCTCGCGCTGACGCTGAAGCACGTGCACTGGAACGTGATCGGCCCGCACTTCATCGCCGTCCACGAGATGATCGACCCCCAGGTCGACGCCGTCCGGGCGATGGTCGACGAGACCGCCGAGCGCATCGCCACCCTGGGTGTCGCACCCGTCGGCACGCCCGGGGAGCTGGTGAGGAACCGCTCCTGGGACGACTACTCCCTCGGCCGCGCCGGCGCGATCGAGCACCTGGGTGCCCTCGACCTCGTCTACGGCGGCGTGATCTCCGACCACCGCGCGGCGATGGACGCCACCGACGACCCGGACCCGGTGACGCAGGACATGCTGATCGGCCAGCTCGGCCAGCTCGAGCTCTTCGGTTGGTTCATCCGCGGCCACCTCGAGACCGCCGGCGGCGAGATCCCCACCGCCAAGTCGGGCACCGAGAAGGCGGCAGCCAGCGCGGCGGGCACGCGCGCCCGCCGCGGCACCCGCTGACCTCCCTCCCACTGATCGTCGGACCGAGATGGGGGGCATCACCCCCAGGACGGCCCGACGATCAGTGGTGGTGACGCTCACACGTGCCCGGGCCGCAGCTGCTTCGGCGTCCAGCCATACTCGTCGGTAACCGCTCCGCCGAGGCAGGGAGACCCGGGCATGGGCCGCTTGCAGCACACCGAGGGACTCACCGACGACCAGCGCGAGCTGCTGAAGCTGGTGCGCCAGTTCGTCGACGAGCAGATCATCCCGGTGGCGTCCGAGCTCGAGCACGCCGACGAGTACCCTACCGAGATCGTCGACGGCATGAAGGAGATGGGGATCTTCGGGCTGATGATCCCCGAGGAGTACGGCGGCCTCGGCGAGTCGCTTCTCACCTACGCGCTGACGGTCGAGGAGATCGCCCGGGGCTGGATGAGCGTCTCCGGCATCATCAACACCCACTTCATCCTCGCGTACATGCTGCTGCAGCACGGCACCGTCGAGCAGAGGCAGCAGTACCTCCCGCGGATGGCCACCGGCGAGCTGCGCGGCTCGTTCTCCATGAGCGAGCCCGGCTGTGGCTCCGACGTCTCGGCGATCCGGACCAAGGCCGTCCGGGACGGCGACGACTTCGTCCTGAGCGGCGAGAAGCTGTGGATCACCAACGGCAGCACGTCGAACCTGCTCGCCGTGCTGGTCAAGACCGACGAGGGGCCCGAGAACGCCGGGTCCGCGCACAGGAACATGACCACGTTCCTGATCGAGAAGGAGACGGGGTTCGGGCCGCAGGCCGGGGGCACCCTGACGATCCCGCCGAAGATCGAGAAGATGGGCTACAAGGGCGTCGACTCGACCGGCGCGGTGTTCGACGGCCACAGCGTCGGTTCCGACAAGGTCCTCGGTGGTAAGACCGGCCAGGGCTTCTACCAGATGATGGACGGCGTCGAGGTGGGCCGCGTCAACGTGGCGGCGCGGGCGTGCGGCCTGGCGATGCGGGCGTTCGAGCTCGGCACGCGGTACGCCCAGCAGCGGGAGACCTTCGGCAAGAAGATCGCGGAGCACCAGGCCGTGCTGTTCCGCATCGCCGAGATGGCGACGAAGGTGGAGGCCTCGCACCAGATGATGGTGATGGCCGCGCGGCAGAAGGACTCCGGCAAGCGCAACGACCTCGAGGCCGGCATGGCCAAGTACCTCGCCTCGGAGTTCTGCAAGGAGGTCGTCGAGGACTCGTTCCGCATCCACGGCGGCTACGGCTACTCCAAGGAGTACGAGATCGAGCGGCTCTACCGCGAGGCACCGATGCTGCTGATCGGTGAGGGGACGGCAGACATCCAGCGCATGATCGTCGGCCGCCGCCTGCTGGAGGAGTACAGGCTCCAGGGGTGAGGGACGACATGGACGGGTGAGGACGACGCAGCGCCGCGGACAGGGGACACTGGGGTCATGTCGAACTCGAGCATGATGGGCAACCGCCGCTCCCCGGGCGTCCCGACCCTGCCCAAGGGCCGCCAGATCGCCGCCTACAACAGCTATCTCGAGGCGCAGCGCGCGGTCGACTTCCTCTCCGACGAGCACTTCGCGGTGCAACACGTGACGATCGTGGGTACCGACCTGCGGATGGTCGAGCGGGTCACCGGCCGGCTCACCTACGGCCGGGTCGCCCTCGCCGGGGCGGCGACCGGCGCCTGGTTCGGTCTGTTCGTCGGGCTGCTGCTCTCCCTGTTCGCCGAGGGGACCTCGAGCTTCGGCGCCGTGCTCCCCGCACTGCTCATCGGCGCCGGCTTCGGCGTGCTCTTCGGCGTCATCTCCTACGCCCTGACCGGCGGACGGCGCGACTTCACCTCCACCAGCCAGATCGTCGCCTCGCAGTACGGCGTGCTGTGCGCCGACGAGCACGCGGCCGAGGCCACCGAGGTGCTCTCCCGGCTGCCGGGACTGGGGCTCGGCCACGGCCCGCAGACCCAGCCCACCGGGATGCAGGCGCAGCCGCAGCAGCTCGCGGCCCAGCAGCCCGCCTCGCAGCAGGCCGGTGCACTCGCCACCGACGAGCCCGAGGCGCCACCGACGGGGCCGACCTACGGCGAGATGATCGAGAAGCAGAAGCGTGAGCGGGCCCAGCGCGAGGCCGAGCAGGGCGACGACAGGTAGCAGCTACTGCCCGCCCCGCCCTGGCCAGGCGGAGGGCCAGCAGTCGAGGTAGGACGGGACGTCGAGGCCCGACGTCCGCACCGCGGTCGCGGACAGAACGGCGTCCAGCACCGCCAGCAGGACGGCGTCCGCAGCCGCCGCCTGGACCGCCGCCACCCCTGCCGTCCGTGCCATCGGTTCGGGCCCCGGCCGGTCCGGCGCTGCGACGTCCGGCTCCACCGTGCCGGTCGACAGCACGAACACCGTGTCCCCGTCGAAGAGCGTGTGGACCGGACGCAGGGCCCGCGCGAGACCGTCGTGCCCGGCTCCGGCGGCACGGTGCGCTTGCGCCACGTCGAGCCGGGCGTTGGTCGCAACCACCGCCAGTGTGGTGTTCGCCCACGGAGCCGTACCGGACGACGGCCCGGCGCCTGTCGCCGTAGCGCCTGTCAGGCCGGGGTCGTCGCGGCTCGGTACGCGCGGCCGCAGGTCATGGTCGTCGACGGAGCCCGCCGCGTAGAGGGCACCGTCGCCGGCACACGGGGAACCAGCGGCGTTGGCGACAACGAGCGCCCCCACCACGACGCCGCCGGGCAGCCGCACGCTCGCCGTCCCCACGCCACCCTTCAGCCTGCCGCCGGCGAGCACGGCACCCGTCCCGGCGCCGACGCAGCCCGTGGCGACGGGGCCCGTGGCCGCCGGACCGGTCGTCGCCTGCGCGGCCTCGAGTCCGAGCGCCTCGTCGGGGCGCAGGCCGGGATCGCCGCCTCGACCGAGGTCGAAGATCGCGGCGGCCGGCACGATAGGCACGACCATCCCCGGTCCGACGGCGAACCCTCGCCCTCGTTCCTCGCACCACGCCTGCACGCCGCGTGCTGCGACGAGGCCGTACGCGCTGCCGCCGGTCAGCACGACCGCGTCCACGTGGTCGACGAGCGTCCCCGGTGCGAGGGCGTCGGTCTCGTGGGTGCCCGGTCCGCCGCCGCGGACGTCGACGGCACCCACCGAGCCCGCCGGGGGCAGGACGACGGTGACGCCGGTGAGCCAGCCGTCACCGGCGCGCCGGGCCTGACCCACCGCGACACCGGGGACGTCGGTGATGCTGCCGTAGGAGCTCACGGCAGGATCGTGGCATGACCGACGAGCGAACTGTCTCCCGAGACGACGTCCTGGCCGCCGCCAACCGGATCACCGGGCGTGTGCGCCGCACCCCGCTGCTCGACGTCGAGGCCGGGGTCCTGGGTCCCGGTGCGGTGGTGCTGAAGCTGGAGCAGCTGCAGCACACCGGCTCGTTCAAGGCCCGAGGGGCGCTCTCGGCGCTGCTCGCGGTGGGCGACCTGCCGGCGTCCGGCGTCGTCGCAGCCAGCGGTGGCAACCACGGGCTGGCCGTGTCCTGGGCGGCCGGGCAGCTGGGGGTGCCTGCGACCGTGTTCGTCCCGGCCACCGCACCGGCGTCCAAGGTGGCCGGTCTGCGCCGGTTGGGCGCCGACGTCCACCTCGTCGGCGAGCGCTACGCCGACGCACTGGCAGCCGCCGTTGAGCACCAGCGGACCAGCGGCGCCCTCGCCGTCCACGCGTACGACGAGCCGGCCGTGGTCGCGGGTCAGGGCACCGTCGGGCTCGAGCTCTCCGAGCAGGCCGGCGGCGTCGACACGGTGCTGGTGGCTGTCGGTGGCGGTGGGCTCGCCGGGGGCATCGCCGCGGCCATGGCCGGCGAGGCCAGGGTCGTGGGGGTCGAGCCGTTGGGCTGTCCCACGTGGCACAACGCGTACGCCGCCGGCGGCCCCGTCGACGTCGAGGTGGGCGGGCTGGCGTCCGACGCGCTCGGCGCCACCCGGTTGGGCGACGTCGCGTGGTCGGTGCTGGAGCTGACCGGGGCCACGTCGGTGCTGGTGGAGCCCGGCGACGTCGCGCGCGCCCGGCAGCTGCTGTGGCAGCAGCTGCACATGGTCGTCGAGCCTGGTGGGGCGGTCGCCGTCGCCGCGTTGCTCGGCGGGGCCTACGTGCCCGCCGAGGACGAGCGGGTGGCCGTCGTCCTGTGTGGTGCCAACACCGACCCCACGGACCTCTAGCCCCGCAACGACGCCATCCACGCCTCGACGTCGTCAGGTGTGCGGGGCAGCAGGCCGGACAGGTTCTCGCACCCGTCCGTGGTCAGCAGCACGTCGTCCTCGATGCGCACGCCGATGCCGCGCAGCTCCTCCGGGACGCTGACGTCGTCCGCCTTGAAGTACAGGCCCGGCTCGATCGTAAAGACCATGCCGGGCTCCAGGACGCCGTCGAGGTACATGTCCCGGCGGGCCTGCGCGCAGTCGTGCACGTCGATACCCAGGTGGTGCGAGGTGCCGTGCACCATCCAGCGGCGGTGGTACCCGCCCTGCTCGGTGTCCAGCGACTCTTCGGCGCTGACCGGCAGGAGACCCCACTGCGCGAGGCGGTCGGCGATGACCTCCATGGCCGCCGCGTGCAGGTCGCGGAACCTCGACCCCGGCTTCGCGACGGCGAACGCGGCGTCCGCGGCGTCGAGCACCGCCTGGTACACGCGGCGCTGGGGCTCGGTGAAGGTGCCGTCGACGGGCAGCGTGCGGGTGACGTCGGCGGTGTAGAGCGAGTCGACCTCGACCCCGGCGTCGACCAGCACCAGCTCGCCCGCGCGCACGACGCCGTCGTTGCGGATCCAGTGCAGCGTGCACGCGTGGTCACCTGCGGCGGCGATGGTGTCGTAGCCGGGCCCGTTCCCCTCGCGCCGGGCACGGGAGGAGAAGACGGTCTCGACGACGCGCTCCCCGCGGGGGTGACCGACGGCGTCCGGGAGGGCGCGGACGACGTCCTCGAAGCCCCGGGCGCTCGCCTCGATCGACAGGCGCATCTGCGCGACCTCGAAGTCGTCCTTGACCAAGCGCAGCTCCGACAGGGCCTCCGCGAGCTCGGCGTCGGCGGCACCATCCTCCGCCGAGGGGGTCTGCTCCGAGCCGGCCTCCGCCGCTGCCGCCTCCACCGGGCCGCTGGGCCCCGCTGCGCGACGGACCTTTGCGACGTCCGCCTCGACCTGCGGGTCGGAGCCGGGCACGACCCGCAGACGGACGCCGTCCGGCCCGACATCCTTGGCCAGCACGGCCTCCAGCTCGTCGACGTGGCGGCAGGTCAGCCCCAGCTCGGCCTCGACCTCGGCCAGGCTCGGGCGGACGCCGACCCACAGCTCGCCGTAGCGGGCGCTCGCGTAGAACTCCTCGGTGTCGCGCCCGGCGCGGGGCCGGAAGTACAGCACCGCCTCATGGCCACCGCCCTCGACGGGGTCGAGCACGAGCACTGCGTCCGGTTCCCGGTCGGTGCCGAGGCCGGTGAGGTGCGCGAACGCCGAGTGCGGGCGGAAGCGGTAGTCGCTGTCGTTGCTGCGGACCTTGTACGCGCCCGCGGGAAGGACCAGCCGCTCGCCGGGGAAGCGGGCGCTGATCGCCTCGCGACGGCGGGGCGTGTGGTCGGCGACCGGGCTGCGAGCAGGCAGCTCCTCGGTGCGCGGCGCCCACCCTTGCGCGATGAACGCCTTGAACGCCTCGGACGTCGGTCGCTGGCTCCGGTTGGAGCCGCGCGCCTCCAGCGGTTGGGAAGTCGTTCCCTGGTTCTCGGTCATCAGGGCATCCTGCCCCGCCGCTGCGGCTACCGTCCAACCCGTGGACTCCTCGAGGATGGTCGAGCTCCTGCGCGCGCAGGCCGGGTACTGCCGTGACCTCGGTTCCCCGTTCTACGAGGTGCTGCTGGGCCGCGTCGCCGACGACGTCGTGGCGGGCGGCCCGGCCCTGACCCTGCTCGCACCGCACTCGGACGACCCCGGGCCCTCGGCGCTCGGGCTGCGGTTGATGGGCAGCGTGCACGCGCTCGTGCTGGCCTCGCGCGCGCCCGGTCCGGCGCGGCACTACCCGAGCGTCGGCGGCGACGGGGACGCCGAGGCGGCCTGGCGGCAGGTGCGGATCCTGCTGGCCGACTACCCCGACGCCGTGCGCGAGCGCCTGGACTCGCCGCCGCAGACGAACGAGGTGGGGCGGTCCGCCGGGCTGTGGGGTGGCGTGCTCGCCGTGCTGGCGTCACTGCCCGAGCCGCTGCCGGTGCGGCTGTGGGAGCTCGGCGCGTCCGGTGGGCTCAACCTGCGGGCAGACCGCTTCCGCTACCTGGCGGCGGACGGCCCGGGGTGGGGTACGCCGGACGCCGGTGTCGACCTCGAGGGCGCCTGGACGACGACGCCGGCCGGGCTGCCGTCGTCCGTGCGGGTGGTCGAGCGTGTCGGCGTCGACGTCTCGCCCGTCGACCCGACCACGTCGGACGGAGCGCTGACGCTGCAGTCGTACGTGTGGCCGGACCAGTCGGCGCGGCTTGCCCGGTTGCGTGCCGCGATCGACGTCGCTCGCGACGTCCCCGCCGGGGTCCGCCGGGGAACGGCGCTCGACCTGGTGCGGGGCCTGGCACCGCGGCCGGGGACGCTCACCGTGCTCTGGCACTCGGTGATGTGGCAGTACGTCTCCGAGGACGAGCGGGCGCAGGTGCTGGCGCGACTGGATGCTGCGGGGGAGCAGGCCACGGACGAAGGGCCGCTCGCGCACGTGCAGTTCGAACCGCGTCGTCTTGCGCCCGGCGAGCAGCACGAGTTCGCCGTCGTCGTCCGCACCTGGCCGGGAGGAGGTGTCGAGCGCGTGGTCGGGCAGGCCCCGCCGCACGGCGTCCCGGTGACCTGGCGGCCGCAGGAGTGAGAGCGCTGGTCACCGGCGCCAGCGGGTTCGTCGGTTCGCGCCTGGCGCTCGCGCTGGAACGGGACGGCCACGACGTCGTCGCGCTCACCCGGCGACCGGACGACTACCTCGGTGCGGGGACGGCGGTGCGTGGCAACGTCCACGTGGGCACGTCGCTCGTCGACGCGATGGAGGGGGTCGACGTCGCGTACTACCTCGTGCACGGGCTGGGCGACCGGCGGCTGGAGGACGTCGAGGAGACCGGTGCCCGCACGTTCGGGGCCGCGGCGGCGCTGGCCGACGTCCGGCACGTCGTCTACGTCGGTGGGCTGGCGCCGGCCGACGTCGAGCTGTCTGCGCACATGCGCAGTCGCCGCTCGTGCGAGGCGGTGCTACGCGAGTCCGGCGCCGCGGTCACGGCGCTGCGGGCCGGTGTCGTCGTGGGGGCCGGCGGCCTGAGCTGGGAGCTGATCCGCCAGGTGGTCTCCAGCGTGCCCGTCGTCCTCGCGCCCCCGGAGGCCTCTCGCCGCTGCCAACCGATCGCCCTGGACGACCTCGTCGGCTACCTCGTCGACGTGGCGGCCGACGGGCGGTTCGTCGGCACGGCGCTCGAGGTCGGTGGGCCCGACGTCCTCACCTACGCGCAGATGATGCACCGGGCCGCTGCCGTGATGGGCAGGCCCCTGGTCCTGGTGCCCGTCCCCGGCGTCCCGACGATCACGAGACGGCTCGGTCTGTCACTGCTCGACACCGACGCGAACGCGGTGATGGCTTTGATGGAGTCGCTCGGCCACGACGCGGTGGTGCTCGACGACCGCGCCCTCCAGGAGCTGCCGCGGCGACCGATGTGCTTCGACGACGCGGTGAGGTCCGCGCTGCGACAGCAGGCCGGCTAGGAACCGCTGCGCCGTTCACCGTTCCTTCGGCATCACGATCCACAGCACGATGTACGCCAGCACCTGGGGGCCGGGGAGCAACAGGGACACGAGGAACAGCACCCGGATCAGGGTGGGGCTCCGGCCGAACCGGACGGCGAGACCGGCGCAGACACCGGCGATCACCGTGCCGTGGCGGGGGCGGGACAGGGCCGACATGGAGTCTCCTTCGTGAGCAAGCACACCGCTGCCGGTGCTGCCGTCGTGGGTGGGTGTCCGGCAGCATGACACTCCTCAGTCCACGACGGCGCGAGGAGCAGGCATGCAGTTCGGGCGCAGCTACGAGGAGTTCGAGGTCGGGGCGGTCTACCAGCACTGGCCGGGCAAGACCGTCACCGAGTACGACGACCACCTGTTCTGCCTGCTGACGATGAACCACCACCCGTTGCACCTGGACGCGAACTACGCGACGACGACCCCGCAGGGCCGCAACGTGGTCGTGGGCAACTACGTGTACTCGCTGCTGCTCGGTATGAGCGTGCCGGACGTCTCGGGAAAGGCGATCGCCAACCTCGAGGTCGAGTCGCTCAAGCACGTCGCTCCGACGTTCCACGGCGACACGATCTACGGCGAGACGACGGTGCTCGACAAGCGGGAGTCGGCGTCCAAGGACGACCGCGGTGTCGTGCACGTGCAGACCCGCGGCTACAACCAGGACGGCACCGTGGTGTGCATCTTCCGCCGCAAGGTCATGGTGCCCAAGCAGAGCTACCTCGATGCGCGTGGCGGCGACCAGCCGGGGCGCCCCGTGCCGGCTCATGACTAGCCACGGGCAAGGTGCTACTTTGTAGAACATGAAGACCGTCGGTATTCGGGAGCTCAAGCAGAACGCCTCCGCCGTCGTCGCCCAGGTGGCCGCGGGTGAGCCGGTCCGGATCACCTCTCGCGGTCAGGCTGTGGCCCAGATCGTCCCGCTGTCAGGATCGCCGTTGGCCGGCATGGTGAAGTCCGGGCGTGCCCGGCTCGCTCGGCGAAAGATCAGCAGTCTCGCGCCACCCCTGACGCGCCGGCCCGGAGCCTCCGTGCTGTCCGAGGTCCTGGCCGAGATGCGGGACTCCGAGCCGTACTGATGGCCTACTACGTCGACACATCCGCAGCGGTGAAGCTTGTGGTGGAGGAGCCGGAGTCCCCAGCCCTGAGCGCCTGGCTCGCGCCCGAGAGTCGCGACATCGTGTCGAGTGACCTCCTCCGGACGGAACTGCTCCGCGTGGCTCGGCGTGGCGGCTCCGAGACGGTCCGTCAGGCGCGAGAAGTGCTCGACTCGATCACCCTGTTCACCGTCTCGACCGCGACCTTCGAAGCGGCCGGCCGCCTCGACCCGGTCGGCTTGCGGAGCCTCGACGCCGTGCACCTGACCGCGGCGCTGGAGCTCGGCGACGACCTGGAGGGTATTGTCACCTACGACGACCGACTGCGCGTCGCGACCGAGCACCATGGCCTGATGGCCGTGGCTCCAGGGGCTGCGTTCGGAGGCGAGCGCTCCTAGTTTGCGATCTTGCCGGCCACCTTCGACGTCCCGCACGCGCTCTTTTCGGGCGGCGCTGCGCACCGGCGCCGGATGCCGACAGTCCCCGCCGCGGTCGTCGAGCAGCTGGAGGCGATGAGCGTGACGGCAGTGCTCAGACTCTGGTAGTCCGTTCGGGCGGTGAAGGATCACTGGTGTCTGGAGGTTTCCAGGGGAGTATCAGCTGTTGGGCTCGTCGTCGGGTGTCGGCGGCGGCTTGGTGGACGGCGGTGCGCACGGGTCGTTGGTCTGGGTCGAGGTGTGGGGGTGGGGTGAACCAGGGGATGCCGTCGCGCATGGTGATGGTCCAGTGGCCGAGGTGGATCTCGGTGTGGTGGGGG
>JBBSNO010000035.1:0-17456 GCA_038232615.1 Actinomycetales bacterium | reverse complement strand
GGAACCGCATCCCGGCCAGTCCGCCGAGGATGGCGCCGATCAGGCTGACGACGGCCACGGCGACCAGCGCGATGATGCCGCCGGTCGTCAGGTCACCCTCGTTGACAGGGAGCCGCGGGAAGCTGTTCAGCTGGCCGAGGATGTTGAACTGGTCGCCGGCGACGAATCCCAGCACGGCCACGAGGACGGCGATCACGAGAGCCCACAGCCAAACCGCCACGCCTTGCTTGACCCCGTCGAACCGCGCCATCCGCCCGGCGACGTAGCCACCCCGAAGGTAGGCCAGGCCACCGACGGTCGCAACAGAATGCCATCCGGCTGACGACGCTCAAGTCCACGGACTATCGTGCCGATGAACAGGCGGGAGCGGTCCGGGGTGGGCCGTCGTCGACGAAGGGATCGGCTGTGCGACGTCCGGTGAGACTGCTGCCGCGGAACACCGCGGAGGGCGTCGCTGTCTTCGTCGCCGCCGTCCTCGCACTCGGCGCCGTGGGCTCTGCGCTCGATGCGAGGGCCGCCACCGCCGGGCGGGACGACGTCATCGCCGCCGAGGACCTCGAACCCGAGTCGTCGCGCCGTGCCGCGCCCGACGCAGACAGCTCCGTCTCGCCGTCCGCTGTCGCCGTGCTGGGCCGCGTCCCGGCGAGCACGGACGCTCCGCTGGCAAGCGCGGAGACCGGCACCGCAGTGACCTCGTCCCGACCTGACCGGTCGGACGCCGGCGACAGGGTTCGTCCCCGGACCACGGAGCCGTACAACCCCTGGTTAGGTGGGACGGCAGCACGGGCCGAGGTCGGGGACAGCGCGCTGACGGGGCAGGCGACCGAGGCGCGCCCGACGGCGCAACTGCCCACGGCGCAACTGCCCGCGGCGCAAGCCCACCCGGCGCAAGGGCCCACGGCATCGGCCACGGCCACCGCCCCGACGTCGCTCCCGACGGGGCCCCCCACGACATCACCGGTGGCACCGAGCCCGTCGCCGACTGCGCCGTCCCCCCAGCTGCCGTCCCCACCGGTGACGCCCGTCACCCCGGTGCCTGAGCCCACGACACCGACACCGACCCCGACACCGACACCGACACCGACACCGACACCGCCTACGCCGACGATCCCGGTTCCAGAACCCTCCACCACGCCCTCGCAGGATGTGCCGCCCGGCGGTGACGGCACCGGGACGGCGACCGTCACGACGCCGGACGACACCTAGCGCCAGCCCGAGGTCAGCACCACCTGACGTCCCGTTGCCGTCGCGCCGGTGCTGTCTGGCCCCCGCCGATCGGGCCACGGCCACAGCCCAGCCGTCGTGCACCGCGTCGGCGACTCGGCTCAGCGCCCGGTGCCCCCGGTCACCTCGTGCGCGCGCTCGGCGGCCAGCACGGCGGCGCCCACGACCCCGGCCGAGTTCAGCAGCTTGGCGGGGACCAGCGGGGTCCGGATGTCGAGCAGCGGCAGGAACTTCGCGCTCTTCTTGCTGACGCCCCCACCGACCACGATGAGGTCGGGCCAGAACAGGTCCTCGAGCACCGAGTAGTACCGCTGAAGGCGCTGTGCCCACGCCTCCCACGAGAGGTCATCGCGCTCGCGTGCCGACTCGGCCGCGCGCGACTCGGCGTCGTGGCCGTCGACCTGCAGGTGACCCAGCTCGGTGTTGGGCACCAGCGTCCCGTCGACGAGCAGCGCGGTCCCGATCCCCGTCCCCAGCGTCGTGACGACCACGACGCCTGGGACGTCCTTGGCCGCGCCGTAGCGCGCCTCGGCCACGCCGGCAGCGTCAGCGTCGTTGACGACCAGCACCGGGCGCCCGAGGGCCTCACGCAGCAGCGCCTCGACGTCCGTGCCCACCCACGACGCGTCGACGTTGGCAGCCGTGCGTGCCACGCCGTGGGTGATGGCCGCGGGAAAGGTGACGCCGACGGGTCCGGGGCCGCAGTCGGCGACGATCCGCGCCACGACCTCGGCGACCGCGGCAGGCGTGGACGGCGACGGCGTGGGTACCCGGATGCGGTCGGCGGCGAGCGTTCCCTCACCCAGGTCGACCGGGGCGCCCTTGATGCCGGACCCGCCGATGTCGATGCCCACCGCCAGGTTCACGGGATCGTCAGGATCTCGGCGCCCGTCTCGGTGACGAGCACGGTGTGCTCGAACTGGGCCGAACGGCGGCGGTCCTTCGTCACGACCGTCCACCCGTCGTCCCACATGTCCCACGCGGCCGTGCCGAGGCAGAGCATCGGCTCGACGGTGAACGTCATCCCGACCTCCATCACCTCGTCGTGGTGCGGAGCGGAGTCGAAGTGCGGCACCACGAGGCCTGAGTGGAAGGACGTGCCGATGCCGTGCCCGGTGAACTCCCGGACGACGCCGTACCCGAAGCGCTTCGCGTAGGCCTCGATCACCCGGCCGATCACGTTGACCGCCCGGCCGGGCGCGATCGCCCTGATCCCGCGCTCGGTCGCGAGCCGGGTCCGCTCGACCAGCAGGCGCGTGGGCTCGTCGACGTCGCCGGCGAGGAACGTCGCGTTGGTGTCGCCGTGGACCCCGCCGATGAACGCCGTGATGTCGATGTTGCAGATGTCGCCGTCGGTCAGCACCGTCGAGTCGGGGATGCCGTGGCAGACAACCTCGTTGACACTGGTGCACAACGACTTCGGGAACGACCTGTACCCGAGCGTCGACGGGTAGGCGTCGTGGTCGAGCAGGAACTCGTGCCCGATGCGGTCGAGCTCGTCGGTGGTGACGCCCGGGACGACGTGGCGGCCGACCTCCGCCAGCGCCAGGGCGGCGAGCCGGCAGGCCGCGCGCATGCGCTCGATCGTCTCGGTGTCCTTGACCTCGCGTCCGGTGTACGGCTGCGGTGCTGGTTGGTCGACGTACTCCGGCCGAGGCAGGGACGACGGCACCGGGCGACGCGGGGAGACGGTCCCGGGCCCAAGGGTGCCGAGCGAGGACAGCTGCGCGGACGGTGCGGACATGCGAGGAGTCTAGGCGCGCGGCAGGATCGGAGCCGCGAGATGTTCGTCGAGCGCACGGAGGACGAGATGGCGGAGTACTGGTACAACACCAAGACCCGGCAGGTCGAGGAGGGGCACCAGAGCGACTGGAGCAACCTGCTCGGCCCCTACCCCACGCGCGAGCTGGCCGAGAACGCCCTGGCCGCCGCGAGGGAGAACACCGAGCAGTGGGACGAGGCTGACCGCCGGTGGAAGGACGGCGAGGACTGACGTGGCGGACTACCCGTCCCTGCTCGTGCCCGTCGACCACGTGGAGCCGGTGCCGCGCCGGGTCCGGGCCGAGCTCGGCGGTCGCACCGTCCTGGACACGACCAGTGCGCTGTACGTGTGGGAGTGGCCGCCGTACCCGCAGTTCTACGTGCCGGTGCGCGATGTCGCGGGCGGCGTCCTCGAGGCCGAGGGCGGACGGGAGGAGACCTCACGCGGAACCGTGGAGACCCAGACCCTCGTGGTCGGACGCGCTCGTCGCCCCGGAGCAGCGCGACGTCTCGTCGATGCCGCCGACAACCGGCTGCGCGACACCGTCCGGGTTCGAGTGGGACGCCCTGGACCGCTGGTACGAGGAGGACGAGCAGGTCTTCGTCCACCCGCGCAGTCCGTACACCCGCGTCGACGCGCTGCGCTCGTCGAGGTCGGTGCGCGTCGAGCGGGACGGCGTGGTGCTCGCGGAGTCGTCGTCCCCGGTGACGGTGTTCGAGACCGGCCTGCCGACCCGTCACTACCTGGACGCCGGAGACGTCGACTTCTCGCACCTCGTGCCGACCGACACCGTCTCGCACTGCCGGTACAAGGGCCGCACCAGCGGCTACTGGTCGGTCCAGGCGGCCGGGACGACGCACGCGGACCTGGCCTGGACCTACGACTTCCCGACGCGCCAGCTGCTGCCGATCGCCGGGCTGATCGCCTTCTACGACGAGAAGGTGGACGTGTTCGTCGACGGGACGGCGGTGCCCCGGCCGCGGACTCACTTCTCCTGACCGGAACCCGCCGCGGTCAGCGGCCCAGGACCGCCATCGCGGCGGCGCGGCCCGGGATGCCGCTGACGCCGCCGCCCCGCCGGGCGCCGCCACCGGCCAGGAGCACCTTCGGGTGAGCGGTCTCCACGCCCCAGCGCCCGACCTCGTCGTCGGTCTCCGCGAACGGCCACATCAGCTCGCGCTGGAAGATGTTGCCGCCGGGCAGGCCGACGTCCGTCTCGACGTCGACGGGGGACCGCGCCTCCAGGCACGGCCGCCCGTCCGGCCCCACGAGCAGGCAGTCCTCGACCGGCTCGGCCAGCACGGAGTTGAGGGACGCGAGCGTCGCGGCCAGCGCCTTGTCGCGCGTCCCGGCGTTGTCCTGGCGGAAGAGCCGGGTCGGCATGTGCAGGCCGAACAGGGTCAGAGTCTGGGCGCCGGACGAGCGCAGGTCGGGGCCAAGGATCGAGTCGTCCGTGAGCGAGTGGCAGTAGATCTCGCACGGCGGCAGGTCGGGGACCTGCCCCGCCGCGGCCTGCCGGTACGCCGTCTCCAGCTGCGACGCGGACTCGTTGACGTGGAAGGTGCCGGAGAACGCCGCGACCGGGTCGACGTCCTCGAGCAGCTGCGGCAGCCGGCTCAGCAGCATGTTGACCTTGAGCTGGGCGCCCTCGACGTCGCCGGCCTGCTCACCCATCAGGACGGCCAGGGTGGACGGGGCGCAGCCGGCCAGGACGTGCCCGGCCCCGACCGAGTGCGTGGCGCCGCCGGGGTCGGTCCAAATCACCTCGCCGTCGGGGTCGACGGAGGCGACCTCGGCGTCGGTGAGGATTGTCGCCCCGGCGCTGAGCGCGGCGTCGCGCAGGGCGCCCGAGACCGCGCCCATGCCGCCCACCGGCACGTCCCAGTCGCCGGTGCCCCCGCCGACCACGTGGTAGAGGAAGCAGATGTTCTGCTGCAGCGACTGCCCGGAGAGGCTGGCGAAGGTCCCGATCAGGGCGTCGGTCATCACGACGCCCCGCACGTCGTCGTCCGAGAAGGTCTGGGCCACCGTCTCCTCGAGGGGGCGTTCGAACAGCGCCGTCCACGCCTCGTCGTCCGCGACGGTGGCGCGCATCCGGTCCCTGGAGACAAGTGGTTCGGTCATGGTCGGGAACATGCGTCGGGCGACGCGCTCCGTCATGGCGTAGAAGCGCTCCCAGGCGGCATGGTCGCTGTCCCCTCCGGTCACGCGGCGGAACGACGCGGCAGTGGCGGCGGGGTCGCCGGTGTCGACGAGCAGCCCCGAGGGCGCCCCGCCACGCACCAGCGGCGTGTACGAGGAGTATCGGCGTCGGCGCAGGGTCAGGTCGAGGCCCAGCTCGTCGACGACCTGCCGCGGCATCAGGGACACCAGGTAGGAGTAGCGCGACAGGCGGGCGGCCACGCCGGGAAAGACCTCGGCGGAGACCGCGGCGCCCCCGACGTGGTCCAGCTTCTCCAGCACCAGCACGGTCCGGCCGGCGCGTGCCAGGTAGGCCGCGGCGGTCAGGCCGTTGTGGCCACCGCCGACGACGACGGCGTCGTAGCTGCTCGCGATGCTCATTCGGGCGACCCTACTCATCGACCGGCAGTGCCGACGACGAACTCGGGGGCCTTCCTCTGGCACAGTTGGTCGGGTGACCGGACCTCTGGACGGAACCCTCGTCGTCGACCTCACCCGCGCCCTCGCCGGCCCCCACGCCAGCATGATGCTGGGCGACCTCGGCGCCCGTGTCGTGAAGGTCGAGACCCCCGGGACGGGTGACGACACCCGGGGCTGGGGGCCGCCGTTCGTCGACCCCGAGGGCGGCGGGGAACGGCAGTCGACCTACTTCCTGTCGACCAACCGCAACAAGGAGTCCATCGCGCTGGACCTGAAGAGCGACGACGGCGTCGCGGTGCTGACCGCGCTGGTCGAGCGGGCCGACGTCCTGCTGGAGAACTTCCGGCCCGGCGTGCTCGACCGCCTCGGCTTCTCGACCGCTCGGATGCACGACCTCAACCCGCGGCTGGTGGTGCTGAGCATCAGCGGTTTCGGCCACGGCGGCCCCGAGGGTGATCGGCCCGGGTACGACCAGATCGCGCAGGGGGAGGCGGGTCTGATGTCGCTGACCGGATCGGGACCGGACGACCCCCAGCGCGTCGGCGTCCCGATCGGCGACCTGCTGGCCGGCATGTACGGCGTGTCGGGCGTGCTGGCCGCGCTGCTCGAGCGGGAGCGAACCGGTAAGGGGCAGGTCGTGCGGACGTCGTTGCTCGCGGCGATCGTGGGCGTGCACGCGTTCCAGGGCACCCGCTGGACCGTGGCGGGCGAGGTCGGCCGGGCGCAGGGCAACCACCACCCCTCGATCGCGCCATACGGGCTGTTCGCCTGCCGCGACTCCGCCGTCCAGATCGCAGTCGGCAGTGAGGGTCTATGGCGCAAGCTGTGCACCGAGTTCGACCTCGACCCGGCGGCCGACGGCCTCGTCACCAACGGGGAGCGGGTGGCGAACCGCGAGCGCGTGATCGAGCTGGTCGAGGCGGCGTTCGCCGACACCGACGCGGTCGACCTGCTCCCTCGCCTGGCCGCGGCCGGCGTCCCCGCGGGCAAGGTCCGCACCCTCGACGAGGTGTACGAGTGGGAGCAGAGCGCGTCCCAGGGGCTGAGGCTCGACGTCGACCACGCGACCCTGGGCCGCATCACCCTGCCCGGCCCACCGCTGCGGTTCTTCTCCGGCGACGGAGCGACCGAGACGAGCCGGCGCGACCACCGGCCGCCGCCGCTGCTGGACGGCGACGGCGTCGGGGTGCGCGAGTGGCTCGGCCTGGACGCCACATGACGATGCGTCTCTCGGCGCTGGAGCTGCTGGACCTGGTGCTGGACGAGGGCACGCATCGCCGCTGGCCGGCGCCGGAGGTGGCACCCGCAGGGGCGGCGCAGGGTGACGCGGAGTACGCCCGGGCCCTGACCAGGGCGCGCGAGGCCACGGGTCTGGACGACGCCGTCGTCGCCGGTGAGGGGTTGCTGCGCGGACGCCGGGTCGCCATCGTCGCGTGCGAGTTCGGCTTCCTCGCGGGCTCCATCGGCGTGGCCGCGGCCGAGGTGCTCGTGGCGGCGATCGAGCGGGCCACTGCCGAGCGCCTGCCGTTGCTGGCCGCGACGGCGTCCGGGGGGACGCGCATGCAGGAGGGGACCGTCGCGTTCCTGCAGATGGTCGGCATCTCCGCGGCGATCGCCGCCCACAAGGCGGCCGGTCTCGCGTACCTGGTCTACCTGCGCCACCCCACCACCGGCGGGGTCTTCGCGTCGTGGGGGTCGCAGGGGCATGTGACGGTCGCGGAACCGGGCGCGCTCGTGGGGTTCCTGGGTCCACGGGTCTACGAGGCCCTGTACGACGAGACGTTCCCCGAGGGGGTCCAGGTCGCGGAGAACCTCGCGGCCAAGGGCATCGTGGACGCCGTCCTGCCCCCTGAACGGCTCGCGGACGTCGCCGGGCGCGCCCTCAACGTGATCCTCGCCCCCCGCGAGGGGTTGCCCGACGTCCCCGACAGCTGGCGGACGCCGGACGCC
This sequence comes from Actinomycetales bacterium, assembly GCA_038232615.1. Lineage (GTDB taxonomy): Bacteria > Actinomycetota > Actinomycetes > Actinomycetales > DASROP01 > DASROP01. The sequence continues at coordinate 9,919 of JBBSNO010000035.1, read as the reverse complement.
GAGGTCCCCGACGTCCCGGCATGGGAGAGCGTGACCCGGTCGCGCCGCAAGGACCGGCCCGGCGTCCGACGGCTGCTGCGGTACGCGGCCACGGACGTGGTGCCGCTCAACGGGACCGGCGAGGGTGAGGCCGATCCGGGGCTGCTGCTCGTGCTGGCGCGCTTCGGCGGCGCCCCGTGCGTGCTGCTGGGCCAGGACCGGCGCGGCCAGACCGTGGAGCGGCCGATGGGTCCGGGTGCCCTGCGCGAGGCACGCCGGGGGATGCGGCTGGCCGCCGAGCTGCACCTACCCCTGGTGACGGTGATCGACACCCCGGGCGCTGCCCTCTCGAAGGAGGCCGAGGAGGGCGGCATGGCCGGCGAGATCGCGAGGTGCCTCGCCGAGCTGGTGACGCTGGAGGCGCCCACGGTGTCGGTGCTGCTGGGCCAGGGCACGGGCGGCGGCGCACTCGCGTTCGTCCCCGCCGATCGGGTCGTCGCGGCCCAGCACGGGTGGCTCTCACCGCTGCCACCGGAGGGGGCTTCGGCCATCGTGCACCGCGATACGGCCCATGCGCCGGAAATGGCCGCCGCGCAAGGCGTCCGCTCCCTCGACCTGCTGCGCGCGGGCATCGTCGACCGCGTCGTGCCCGAGGTGCCGGACGCCGCGGACGAGCCCGAGGAGTTCTGCGCCCGGATGGGCCGCGCCCTGCAGCACGAGCTGGTCAACCTGCTGCGCGCCGACCCCGCCGCGCGCAGGGCAGCGCGCCACGAGCGATACCGGCGCCTCGGACGCTGACGCGCCCATGTCAAGTGTCCCTGTCCGGTGAGAAACACCCGCGTGTCTCACCAGACCGGGACACTTGACGCGGGACAGCCACGACGACCTCCCGCCCGGTGATCAAGGACGGCTCCGTCAGGTGATCGAGCCTGCTGCGCGAAACCGATCACGCCGGACCCTGCGGACGCCGGCGTCAGGGCATCCGCGGTGGATCGGTACTCAGGACCGACATCAGCAGCTCGTCGTGCCACTCGCCGTCCCAGAACAGGGTCTCGCGCAGGCGTCCCTCGTGCACGAAGCCGCACTCCAGGTACACCTGCTGAGCGCGAGGGTTGAAGTCGTAGACACCGAGGCTCACACGGTGCAGCCCGACAGTCTCCAGGGCGTACCGGACGACGAGCCGGGTGGTCTCCGTGCCGTAGCCCTGTCCGAAGACGTGATCACCGCCCAGCCAGACCCGGTAGTTGACCGACGCGTTGCCGGCGTCCAGGTCGTTGAGCACCGCCTGGCCGACGAACGCACCGTCGGCGTTGCGCATGACGGCCCAGTCCGCTCGGTTGCGGTGCTCCTGCCGGGTCGCGAGCCAGTCGGCGACGGACGCGCAGCCGACAACGGCGTGGGTGCCGGTCAGACGTCGGACCTCCGGGTCGCCGAGCGCGACCGGGTAGTCCTCCAGCACGGACGGCGTCAGGGGTTCGAGGCGAATCAGATCGCCGACCAGAGTCGGCTGGTCGCGGAACACGTCTGCGGCAATCACGTCGCCGACTCAACCACCAACCCCGCTGTGCAGCATCGTCGGCCGCACCGAGCGCGCTGACGTCGACCGGAACGGCGAGGCCGACCCACACCATGCGACCGCGGCCGGGGACCCCCGCCGGAGGGCGGAAGGCCCCGCTGCGCCGAACCAGCCAAACAGCACGGCGTCTCCTCCGCCGAGGGGTTGGGCTGACCGGGCCGCCCCGGCTCAGCGGGACGGCGGGGGGCCGGAGATCTTCTCCAGGACCTGGTCGAGCCGGGCGCGCCAACCGCGGGTGGTGCCAGTCGGCTCCCCGGCCGCCGCGGACACGAGGTGCTGGGCGACGTCGAACGAGACGTCCGTGCCAGGGTCGGGGTCCTCGGCATCCTGGGCGTCGTCCAAAGCGTGCGCCGGGACGACGAGACCGCCCGCGGAGACCACCATCCGCTCGTGGACGAGGTCGCCCAGGTCCGTGTCGCCGCCGTCCAGGGACAGCAGGGTGGCGCCGCGTCTACGGGCGTCGGACGCCCGCGTCAGCAGCTGCTCGCCCGCTGCGTCGGGTGCCACGACGAACAGGGTCTCGCCCCGCTGTGCCTGCTCGAGGCGCTGGAGGGTGACGGCCAGGTGGGGCGGCGCGCCGGGCGGCGCGCTCCACCGGACGAGCGTCGGGGTCAGCTCGGGCAGGTCGCTGAAACGTGCTTCGTCGCCCAGGTGCGCCGTCAGGTGCCACGGCTCGTGCTGCTCGGTGCCGACCAGTAGCAGGCCACCGGGGCGAGCCGTGGGGCGACGCAGCGCCCGGGCGAGGTCGCGGGCTCCGTCCATCCACGGCGTGGCCCCCAGCACCTCGCGCAGCATCGCCACGCGCTGGGCATCCACCGCTACCGCTTCAGCTTCGGCAGGACGTCACGGCCGAAGACCTCGATCCACTCGGCCTGGTTGCGGCCGACGTTGTGCAGGTAGACGCGGTCGAAGCCGAGGTCGACGTACTTCTGGATCTCGGCCCGGTGGACGTCGGGATCGGACGAGATGACCATCCGTCCTTCGAAGTCGTCGGCGCGCACCAGCTTGGCCATCTGCGCGAAGTCGTGCGGCGAGCGGATGTCGGCCTTCCCGAACTTCATCCCGCCGTTGGGCCACTCGGTCATCGCGTTCTCCAGTGCCTGCTCGTCGGTGTCGGCCCATGACATGTGCAGCTGCAGCACCTTCGGCATCGCGTCGGGGTCCTTGCCGGCCTTGCGGGCTCCCTCGGCGAACTTGCCGAACAGTCCCTGGATCTTCTCCAGGGGGGCGCCGACGGTGATCATCCCGTCGGCGTGCTCGCCGGTGCGCCGTGCGTTGACCGGCCCAGCCGTGGCGACGAGGATCGGCGGTGCCTGCTCGGGCATGGTCCAGAGCCGTGAGGTCTCCATCTGGAAGTGCGTGCCGCGGTGCTTGACGTCCTTGCCCGCGAGGGAGGCATCGAAAAGCTTCTTGATCAGGTCGATGGCCTCGAACATCCGGGCCGAGCGCTCGCCGGCCTCGGGCCAGTAGCCGCCGACGACGTGCTCGTTCAGCGCCTCACCCGTACCCAGACCGAGCCACGAGCGGCCGGGGTACATCGCCTCCGTGGTGGCGGCGGCCTGGGCCACGATCGCCGGGTGGAACCGGAAGCTCGGGCACGTCACGCCCGGGCCGAGGTCGCCTCTCGTGCGCTCGCCGACCGCGGTCAGCACGCTCCATACGAACGCCGCCTGGCCCTGCTGCGGCACCCAGGGCTGGAAGTGGTCGGCGGCCATGCAGCCGCTGAACCCGTTGTCCTCGGCCAGGACCGTCAGCTCCACGCAGTCGCGTGGCGTGAACTGCTCGAGCATCGCGGCGTAGCCGACAGTGAGGTCGCTCATGCGTCTGACGCTAGCGTGGAGGCCATGCCAGTGCGCACAGACGACCTCGGTCACGACGTGGGCGTCCCGACCGACGTCCGCCGGGTAGTGTCCCTCGTGCCCTCGCTCACCGAGTCGTTGGCCGTGACCGGTCGGTCGCTGCTGGTGGGGGCGACGGACTGGTGCACGCACCCCGGGGACCTCGATGTCGCCCGCGTGGTCGGCACGAAGAACCCCGACGTCGCGGCGGTGCTCGCCCTGGAGCCGGACCTGGTGCTGGCGAACGCGGAGGAGAACCGGGAGGGGGACCTGGATACGCTGCGGGAGAACGGGTTGTCGGTATGGGTGACCGACGTCCGCACCGTCGACGGCGCGTTCACGAGCCTGTCGCGGATGCTCGCCGCGTGCGGCCTGCCGCACCCGACGTGGCTGGACGACGCCAAGCGCGCGTGGGACGCCGTGCGGCCGGGAACACCGCGCCGGCGGGCCCTCGTCCCGATCTGGCGCCGTCCCTGGATGGCCGTCGGCTCCGACACGTTCACCGGCGACGTGCTGCGCCGCCTCGGCGTCGACAACGTGCTCGACGAGTCACCCGAGCGCTACCCCCGGTTCGACCCTGCCGGGATACCAGCGCACGACCTCGTCGTCCTGCCCACCGAGCCGTACGAGTTCAGCATCAGCGACGGCCCGGAAGCCTTTCCTGGCAAGGAGTCTGCGGTCGTCTCCGGTCGGCACGTCACCTGGTATGGGCCCTCAATGGTCGAGGCACCAATGCTGTTGGGCCGTCAGCTCGGCCAGACCGTGACCCGCTGAGGTCAGCGGTGGACTCGCAGTTCGGGTGCGAGCTCGGCGAGCACGTCGAAGTCGTCGTCCTGCGTCCAGACCGTGAGGTCGTAAGCGAGCGCGGTCGCGGCGATGATCGCGTCCATTGCCCCGGCTCGGCGCTTCTGCGCCCGCGCCGCGGCGAGGATGTCGGCCAGGCGTTCGGCGACCCGCTCGTCATACGGGAGGGCGATGTATCTCGCTGCCCGAGCCATCGTCAGCTCGCGAGTCCGCAGCACGCGCTCGTCGGTGGCCCGCCGGACGCCAACACCGAGTCTCCGTGAGGGTCGCCACGGAGACCCTTGACTCGCCACTGGGAGGCCCCCCGAGAGGACGGTGCTGCTCGGCAGCAACGAAGACGCTGGTGTCCGCGACGTACCCGATCACGGCGGCATCATGTCGTCGGTGGTCAACCCGGTGTCGAAGTCGTCGGGGTCGGACCGCACGCTGAGCCGCCTCGCCAGGTCGCTGATCTCCTGAAGCTCTGCCAGGAGCTGGTCGGTCGGTCGGACCTCGCTGCGCGTGCTGTGCGGCACGATGTCGGCGACCGGGCGACCGTGCACCGTCAGCACGACCCGCTCGCCGCTCTCGACCGCCGCGATGACCCGCGCGGTGTGGTTGCGCAGCTCGCGCACCGAGACGTCAGCCATGTGCCACAGCGTAGCATTTTCGGCGGCGACAGATTGCGATGTCAGATCCGTTGCGAGAGTGCTGTTTTGGGCGGCGGGCATGCTCACGGGGGCGAACACGGTCGAGACAGCGCCGCCGCCGAGGCCGTGTGGAGCTCGTCCCGGTGGAGCGTCCAGTCACGCCGTGGTCCTGACCGGCGCGCGTCGTTCACTCGAGGAAGGAGTTCTCCTCGGCCGGGAAGGAGCCACGACGTACGTCGTCGGCATAGGTACGGGCCGCGTCGAGCAGGACCCCGCGCACATCGGCGTACTTCTTGGAGTAGCGCGTGGAGAACGTCGTCAGCCCTGCCAGGTCGGTCCACACCAGCACCTGGCCGTCGCACCCGGCGCCGGCGCCGATGCCGATCGTGGGGATGTCGAGAGCCTCGGTCACGCGTGCCGCCAGCGGCGCGGGGACGAGCTCGAGGACGACGGCGAAGGCGCCGGCCTCCTGCAACGCCAAAACATCGGTGACGAGCTGGTCGGCCGCGGCACCGCGGCCCTGCACGCGCTTGCCGCCGAGGGAGTGCTCCGCCTGCGGGGTGAAGCCGAGGTGACCCATGAACGCGATACCGGCGCCCGTCACGGCCCGCACCTGGGGCAGCACCGACGTGCCGCCCTCGAACTTCACCGCGTGGGCCAGGCCCTCCTTCATCAGCCGCACCGCCGACTCGACGGCCTGGCCCGGGGAGACGTGGTAGCTGCCGAAGGGGAGGTCGGCGACGACGAGGGGGCGCTTCGCCCGCCTGCTGACTGCGCGCACCAGCGGGATCATCTCGTCCAGCGTCACCGGTACCGTCGTGTCGTGGGCGAACACGTTGTCGCCAGCCGAGTCCCCGACCAGCAGCACGTCGATGCCGGCGTCACCGAAGATCTCCGCTGTGAACTGCTCGTAGGCCGTGAGCATGGTGATGGGCTGACCCGCTGCCTTCATCTGCGCCAGGTGGTGTACCCGCACACGCTTGGGTGCGATCGGGTCCGCTCCGGTGCTGCCGTCCGTCGTCATCGACGTCCTTCCTCGTTGCCTCTGGGGAGTTCCACGCTCACCAATGGTGAGTGCAGGGCTTCCCCGTGCGCATTGAGCGAGCACAGGGGAGCCCTGCGCTCACGTGGGTGGGGGTCACGCCTGCGCCTCGCGCCACCGGCTGGTGATCGGCAGGCGCCGGTCGCGGCCGAAGGCCACGGTGCTGATCTTGGGGCCCGGGGCGAACTGGCGCCGCTTCCACTCGGCGCCGTCGACGAGCCCCACGACCTGGTCGACCACGCCCGCGTCGAAGCCTGCCTCGACCAGCTCGGAGCGGCCCTGTGCGCCGACCACGTACGCCTCCAGCACGGCGTCGAGGACGTCGTAGGACGGCAGCGAGTCGTCGTCGCGCTGGTCGGGTCGCAGCTCGGCGGACGGGGCCTTGGTGATGCTGGCCTCCGGCAGGGGAGGCTGCTCGCCGCGGCGCTCCGCCTCGGCGTTGCGCCAGCGCGACAGCTCCCAGACCAGCGTCTTGGGCACGTCCTTGAGCGGGGCGTAGCCGCCGACCGAGTCGCCGTAGATCGTGGAGTACCCGACGGCGAGCTCGCTCTTGTTGCCGGTGGCGAGCACCAGGTGCCCCTCGGAGTTCGAGATGCCCATCAGGACGACGCCGCGCACCCGGGCCTGCAGGTTCTCCTCGGCGACGCCGGCGAGCTCGACGTTCTCCAGGAAGGTCGCCACCATCGGAGCGATCGGCTGCACGCGGTAGTCCAGGCCGGTGCGGCTCGCCAGCTCGGCGGCGTCGTCCTTGCTGTGCTCGCTGGAGTAGACGCTGGGCATCGAGATGCCGGTGACGTGCTCCGCGCCGATGGCGTCGGCGGCGATGGCGGCGACCAGCGTCGAGTCGATCCCACCCGAGAGCCCCAGCAGCACACGCGCGAAACCGTTCTTGCGCACGTAGCCGCGTAGTCCGGTCACCAGGGCGGCGTAGACCTCGCCGACCTCGTCGAGCCGCACGGCGACCGGCGCCGTACCCGGCGGGTAGCTGGGCACCGGGGTCGAGCTGACCGTGGTGTGCCGGACGCCGGCAGGGGGCTCCTGCGCCTCGACGGTCGACTCCTGCAGGTCGAGGTCGACGACGAGCAGGTCCTGCTCGAACTGCGGTGCGCGCGCGAGGACCCTGCCACCGGCGTCGACCACCAGCGAGTCGCCGTCGAACACCAGCTCGTCCTGCGCGCCGACGAGGTTCAGGTAGGCCAGCGTGCACCCGGCCTCGGCCGCGCGGTGCTGCACCATCTCCAGGCGTGCGTCGTCCTTCTTCCGCTCGTACGGCGAGCCGTTGACCACCAGCAGCAGCTCGGCCCCTGCCTCTCGCGTGGTCGCGACGGGGCCGCCGTCCTGCCAGAGGTCCTCGCACACGGCCAGGGCGACGTCCACCCCGCGCACCCGGACGACGGCGAGGTCGCGACCGGGCACGAAGAGGCGGAACTCGTCGAAGACGCCGTAGTTGGGTAGGTGGTGCTTGGCCGCCCTGGCCACGACCTCGCCGCCGTGCAGGACGGCGACGCAGTTCTGCGGCATGCCCTTGGGGACACCCGTGGAGCCGTCCTCACTGACGCCGTCGGCGTCCAGGTCTGCCTCGTCACCCTCGGCGCGGTCGAGGTAACCAACGACGACGGGTAGGTCGCCGTGGTCGGCGTCCGCCAGGTCCGTCGCGAGCCGCCCGAGGGTCGCGCGCGAGGCGTCGACGAAGGAGCGGCGCAGCGCGAGGTCCTCCACGGGGTAGCCCGTCAGCACCATCTCGGGGAACGCGACGAGGTGTGCACCCTCCGCGGCGGCGCGGGCGGTCCACTCCAGGACGAGCGCCGCGTTGCCGACGAGGTCACCCACCGTCGGGTCGACCTGAGCCAGGGCCAGGCGCAGCTGGGGCATGCTACCGAGCCTAGGGGAGCGTGGACCTGGGCTCAGCGGGACTGCACCACCAGCGTCTGGGCGCTGCTGCCGAGGTGGCCCGCCGCGTCGTGCAGCGTCGTCGAGCACGTGCCGGACCCGAGGCCGGAGGTGCGCGTGACGGCGTCGAGGTGGACCCACTCGCCGACCGTCTCGCGCAGCAGGTGCACGTCGAGGTCGATGTTGACGAACGACCAGTGGTCCCAGTCCAGGACGGCGGACACGCCGCTTCCCGAGTCGGCTACGGTGACCGCCCGCTGCAGGCCGTTCGGTTCCTCGCCCGCCAGCAGCGGGATGCGCTGGCGCGCCCACAGGGCAGCAGGGCCGGGCGCCACCGCGTCGCCGCCGGTCAGCCGCCACTCGATGCTGCGGGCGTACGGGACGTCCCAGGGCAGGTCGGCCGACGGGGCGTCGTCCGGGGAGCCGGGTGCCGCGTCGCCGGGCACCCCCCACCCCGCCGTCGCCGGATGCCGAGCCCCCGGCGTCCGGCCCCACCGTTGGGGTTCGCGTCCCCAGCCGGAGCAGCCAGACCCGGGCACGCATCGCGGTCCGTCCCGCGGCGACCAGCGCGGCGTCCACCCCGACGATCGCCCGACCGGGCCAAGTGACGCGCGCCGCGACGGTGACCGGTCCCACGGGGACGGCGCCGAGGAAGTCGATCGCGGCGCGCAGGGCGACCAGTCCTTCGCCGCCCGCTGCGCGCTCGGCCTGGCGCACCATCAGGGCGGACGGCGGCCCGCCGTGCTGCAGCTCGGGTGACCAGGGCCCGGCCGTGGCGGCCGTCGCGACGAAGTCGTCGGCGACCGCGCCGGGCTTCCGCGAGGGGCGGGGCCCGTCGTCGTTCGGGAGGAAGAAGGCGTCGGGGTCCACCGCCGCACCGTAGCGAGCCCCCGACGTCTACCGTGATCGTCGGACCGTACTGGGGGTGATCGCCACCGGAAGTGTCCGACGATCAGTGGGGTCGACGCGAGCCAGAGGGAGTTCCATGGACAGGCAGCAGGAGTTCGTGCTCCGCTCGATCGAGGAGCGCGACATCCGGTTCGTGCGGCTGTGGTTCACCGACGTGCTGGGGTTCCTGAAGTCCGTGGCCGTCGCACCCGCGGAGCTCGAGGGCGCGTTCGCCGAGGGCATCGGCTTCGACGGCAGCGCGATCGAGGGCCTCGCGCGCGTCTCCGAGGCCGACATGCTGGTCCGCCCGGACCCGAGCACCTTCCAGGTTCTGCCGTGGCGAGGGGACGGCAGCGGCTCGGCCGGGACCGCGCGGATGTTCTGCGACATCCTCACCCCCGACGGGGAGCCGGCGCTGGCCGACCCGCGGCACGTCCTGAAGCGTGCGCTGGCCAAGGCCGCCGATGCGGGCTTCACCTTCTACACGCACCCCGAGATCGAGTTCTACCTCTTCGAGAGGGGCTGGCAACAGGGCCAGCAGCCGACGCCGGTGGACTCGGCGGGCTTCTTCGACCACGTGCCTCACGGCACCGCGCACGACTTCCGCCGCGCGGCCATCACGATGCTGGAGGCGATGGGCATCTCGGTGGAGTTCAGCCACCACGAGGGCGGCCCGGGGCAGAACGAGATCGACCTGCGGTACGCCGACGCGCTCTCGACTGCCGACAACATCATGACCTTCCGCACGGTGATCAAGGAGGTTGCCCTCGAGCAGGGGGTCTTCGCCTCGTTCATGCCCAAGCCGCTCGCGTCTCACCCCGGGACCGGCATGCACACGCACATGTCGCTGTTCGAGGGCGACCGCAACGCGTTCTACGAGGCGGGCGCGCAGTACCAGCTGTCGAAGACCGGGCGGCAGTTCATCGCCGGGCTCCTGCGGCACGGCGCCGAGATCGCCGTCGTGACCAACCAGTTCGTGAACTCCTACAAGCGCCTGTGGGGCGGGGGCGAGGCGCCGTCCTACATCTGCTGGGGGCACAACAACCGCTCCGCGCTCGTGCGCGTGCCGATGTACAAGCCGGGAAAGGGGCAGTCGGTCCGCGTCGAGCACCGGGCGCTGGACGCCGCAGCGAACCCGTACCTGGCGTTCGCGGTCATGCTCTCCGCGGGTCTGGAGGGCATCGAGCAGGGCTACGAGCTGCCGGACGGCGCCGAGGACGACGTGTGGGCTCTCACGCACTCCGAGCGCCGCGCGCTGGGGATCGAGCCGCTG
>JBBSNO010000034.1:0-17491 GCA_038232615.1 Actinomycetales bacterium | reverse complement strand
GCCGGACGGCGACCCGCGGGTCCCGCAACGCCTCGACTGGTCCGTGGACGACGGCACGACGGCCCCTGGCCCGCTGGGCACCAGGTCTGCCTCCGGCGCACGGCTGGGCCCGGACGCCCTCGCAGACGCCGACGTCGTGCTCGTTCCCGCACTCCTGGTCGACACCCTCGGCCGCCGGCTCGGGCAAGGCGGCGGCTTCTACGACGTCACGCTCGACGCCCTGCGCCCGGCACCGCCGCTCGTCGGGCTCGTGCACGACGACGAGCTGGTGGACGCCGACCTGCTGCCGGTTCCCACCGGCCGGCTCGACCATCTCGTCGACGCGGTCGCGACGCCGACCCGCTGGTGGGACCTCGTCTGACGCCGGACGCCCTGGCGCGGGTCGCCGCTCACGGGTTGTACAGGAGTGACAGGGACGTGGCCGCGGCGACAGCCAGGAGCACTCCGGTCAGGAGGTCGACACGGCGTTCGCGCGCGAAACTGCAGCCAGCAGCAACCCAGAACGACACCAGGACCAACCACCACCCCAGAAAGCCGTGCTCCTCCCACGGCCAGTGGGAGACGTCTCCTGTGCGCGCGAGCTGACCGCCGAGAGCCGCGACGATCGCGACGGGAACAAGCACCGCGAAGAACGATCTCCGCGGCGCGGAAGCGAATGTCGCCCCGTTTACCCCGTGCCGGTTGGGTTGACGTCGAAGACAGCGGCGGGCTCAGGACCAGACCAGGTCTCGACGTTCCCGCCGACACTGGGTCACCCGCCCCGCAGGCCGCGAGGGCCCAGGCTGGATCCGCAAGCCGCTCCGCGCTACCGAGAGCGTCCGTCGCGACACTTATGCGTCGCGATGGATCCGCAGCTCGCCGACAGGCTTGTACGCCGACCGTTCGCGAACGTCCATCGACGACGTTGCCGCTGACCACCGTGGCCGCGACCGCACCGACGCGGTGCCCGTATGCGAATCCCTCAGCGGCGCTGGGTCAGCCCCTCCGACTCTATGGCGCCATGACGTTCTCGGTCTGTCTATGGGGGCGATGGCTCAGGATAGCGGCGGCCGCGCTGGGTGCAGGGGTGGTGTGCTCGGGCGGGGCCGGGCAGGCTTGCGGGGTGATGTTGTTGCTGGCGTTCTCAGTGGTGCTGCTGCTTGCCGTTCTGTTCTCTGGGCTCGCGCACCGCAGTGTGTTGTCGACCGCGGTGCTGTTCCTGGTAGCCGGGTTCCTGCTCGGCGACGGGGTGCTGGGGGTAGTGCGGCTGCGTCCTGGCGACGGGCTGGTGTCCGGGCTGGCCGAGCTGGCGCTTTTTTCGGTGCTCTTCACCGACGGTCAGCGGGTCGGACTGGCTGACCTACGGTCGGCGTGGCGGCTGCCCGGGCGGGCGCTGCTCCTCGGTATGCCGGCGACGTTCGCGTTCACGGCGGTCCTGGGCGTGGTGGTGGCCGGGCTGCCGTGGCCGGAGGCGCTGCTCGTCGCGGCGGTCCTGGCCCCTACCGACCCGGTGTTCGCGGCGGCGATCGTGGGACGTGAGGAGGTGCCGGGTCGGCTGCGGCACCTGCTCAATGTCGAGTCCGGGCTGAACGACGGTCTCGCGCTGCCCGTGGTGCTGGTGCTGTTGACCGTCGTCGGTGGACCGGACGTCGAGTACTTCGACCTGGCCGTCGAGCTCGGGCTCGGGCTGCTGATCGGGGTAGCGGTGCCGCTGGCCGCGGTGCTGCTACTGCGCAGCCGCTTCACCGCCACGACCTCGACGTATGAGTCGCTGACCTCGGTCGCCGTCGCATTGATCGTGCTGTCGCTGGCGGAACTCACTCACGCCAACCTGTTCCTCGCCGCGTTCGCGGCCGGCATCACGATCGCAACCGCCGCTCCCCAGTTGCGGGACTCCTTTCACGAGTTCGGGGAGCTGGTCACCGAGCTGTTCAAGCTGGCCGCCATCCTGGTGTTCGGCGCGCTGATCTCCCCCGCCTTCCTGGGCGAGGTCCCGGCGCTGGGCTACCTGTTCGCGCTGCTGGCGCTGTTGCTGGCCCGGCCTGTGGCGATCGTCGTCTCGTTCCTCGGCAGCCGGCTGCCGTGGCAGGAGCAGGCAGCGGTCGCATGGTTCGGGCCCAAAGGCTTCGCATCGGTGGTCTACGGCCTGATCGTGCTGGACAGCGGAGCGGCCAGCGCCGATGTGATGTTCCACCTCATCGCGGTGGTGGTGGTGCTGTCGATCCTGGCGCACTCCTCCACCGATGTGCCGATCGCGCAACACTTCGCCCGGCAGCGGGCCGGTCGCCAGACCCCAGACGGGGTAACTCTGAACAGGGACGACCCGACCTGCCCGCCGTCGACCGGACTGCCGGCCGGACAGCAACAGCCCGGCCGGGAGCACGGACGGTGACGACCGCGGCTACGTCCGGGACCAGGGTGGCGCAGCGGCCTTCCCCACCGCCCAGCGCCGACTCGTGCAGTTCCCGCATCCCGCATCAAAGAGTCATAGCGATGCTCTTCGACGCGTGCCGGGCCCGGTCCGGGTTGTGGTCGTGGGGTGGTGTGGTCGTGTGGGAACCCGAACGCCTGGCGGAGGCGCAGCGCGAGGACCAGGCGCGGCGGCGGCCCTGCTGTGGCTGCGAACTCGACGTCGGTGAGCGCGCCCTCCCGCTGGCCTGCCTCTCCGTTGCGTGCGCCCGCGTCTGTGGCGCTCGCCTTCTACACCGACAAGCTCGGCTTCGAGGTGCGCGGCGACTCGCACTTCGGTGAGCACGACGAGATGCGCTGGCGGGAGGTGGCCCCACCCGGCTCATGGGGCGCGGCGGCGACCCGTGGACCCGCCGACGTCAGGCGGCAGGTGGTCTCAGCAGCAGGGTGTTCTGCCCGGCCTCGTCGACGGCGCCGCGAGAGAAGGGCCAGGGGAAGGTCTCGCCCGCGGCCCACGCCTGGGTCTGGTCGCCGTAGTGCGGGCTCCATGGGTGGGCGGAGATGCCGGTCAGGTCCACCCACGTGGAGGCGTCGAGGTCGGCGAGGTCGACCACCATCCGCATCGAGGGCAGACCCGTCACGGAGTAGTCGTCCATCAGCGCCGCGTTCCAGGACGTCGCGTTGACGATGGAGGTTCCTCCACCTACGGGGAGCGGGTCAGGGTTGAAGAGCTCGCGGACCGGGCCTGGCACACCGTCGCCGCCCAGCGGCTCCGCCTCGAGCTCCAGCTGGTGCAGCTTGCCCCACTCCCATTCCTCGGGGTTCTTGCCCAGGGACGAGGTCAGCTCCAGCCGGGCCGCGTACAGCGCCTGGGCCAGGATCTGGTCACGGGTCTCGACGACGGCCGGCGTCCGCTGGTCGTCCCACAGGACGCTCTCGTCGTTCTGGAGCAGCGGACCGACCACCTCGAACCACCGCGCACCGCCGTTCGGCGCGATGGAGCCCTGGAGCTCGTCCTCGAACGTCAGCTCCAGTAGCTGGCTCCACACCGCGTTGTAGTACGCCGCGGCCGAGGACTCCTGCGGCTGCGTCGCGTCCCACCCGTCGAGGAGCTCCCGGGCCTCGGAGGTGAAGTCGGCCGCCTCCGGGGTCAGGCCCGTGCTCGTCCCGAGCGGGACTGCGAGCAGGGAGGGCACGAGCAGCGGCGCGAAGCCGTTGCGCGTGTCGTTCTGCAGCTCGCTCATCTGGGCCGAGGTGATCCCCCCGGCGACGCCCAGCTCGTCGAGGCGCTCGCGAATACGTTGCGACCGGTACCCGTAGTCCCAGTCGCGGGTCAGCACGTAGGGGTACTCCGGCCCCGCCACGGCCTGGTTGGCCGTGACGATGAACCCCTCCTCGGGGTTCAGCACCGAGGGCAGCTCCTCGAAGGGGATCGTCCCGGTCCAGTCCCAGGCGCTGTCCCACCCGAGCCGGGGCCAGGTCCCGTCGGCCTGCCCACGACCGGTCCCGGGCGTGCGCGTGGGGATGACACCAGGGGCCTGGTACCCGATGTTGCCCTCGGTGTCGGCGTACACAAGGTTCTGGGCGGGCACCTCGAACAGCTGCGCGGCGGCTCGGAAGTCGTCCCAGTCCGCCGCGGTGTTCAGCGCGAAGATGGCGTCGGCGGTGCGTCCCGGTGTCAGCGCCGTCCACTGCAGCGACACCTCGTAGCCGGTCCCCTGGATCGGCGAGTCCGGCGGCACCGGAGCAACGGCACCGAGGGTGTCGGCCTGGTCGATGACGTCGGAGACGATCGGCCCGTGCACCGTCGAGCGGATCTCGATCTCCCGCGGCTCGCCTCCGGCGACCTGGATGGTCTCGGTACGGGTCTCGAGCGGCACCTGCTGCCCGTCGCGCAGGTAGGTGCCACTGCCGACCCGCTCGAGGAAGAAGTCGGTGACGTCCGGACCCAGGTTCGTCACGCCCCAGGCGATGTCCGCGTTGTGCCCGACGACGACCCCGGGCAGCCCGGAGAACGAGTATCCCGCGACGTCGAAGGGGCAGGCCTCCCCGACGTCCGTGCAGTGCAGCCCCACCTGGTACCAGATGCCGGGCATTGACCCGGCCAGGTGCGGGTCGTTCGCGAGCAGCGGGCTCCCGGTCGCCGTGAGCTCGCCCGAGACGACCCACGAGTTCGACCCGATGCCCTCCCCCCGCCCCAGCAGCGCCGGGACGGCGTCGAGCGCCCGGGTCACCGCTGCCATCGGGCCGGCGACCGAGTCGAGCACCTCGGTCACGTCGCCGACACCGGGGTCCGCGAGCCCAGTCGGGGCGGACGTCGGCACCTCCCCCTGCGCGCGGAGCGCCGGCGCGAGCGCGGCACCTGCAGTCGCCTGCTCGGGCGGGACGATCGGCAGGTGCCGGGTGTAGGGGTACTCGGGGTACAGCTGGGCGACCAGGGCGTCGGCCGGCTCGCCCCCACCCACGGCGTCGTAGGTCAGCGCCCGCCCGATCTCGTCGGTGTAGTTGGTCTTGAGGTCCCACGCCATCGCCTTGAGCCAGGCGAGCGAGTCGGCCGGTTCCCAGCGCTCGATGGAGTCGAGCTCGACCTGCTGGCCCAGCACGGTGTAGGCCACGGACAGGTCCGCCGGCGAGCGGCCGTCGAGGTAGGCGTTGACACCGTCCGCGTACGCCTGCAGGTACGTGCGGGTCGCGGGCTCGAGCAGCGGCAGCTCGGCCTCGGCCACGCGCCGCCAGCCGAGCGTGCGGACCACGGCGTCGGCCTCGATCGCGGCCTGGTTCTCCCCGACCAGCTCCGCCAGGCGACCGGAGGTGACGTGGCGGCGGAAGTCCATCTCGAAGAAGCGGTCCTGCGCGTGCACGTACCCCTGGCCCCGGAAGAGGTCCTCGGGGTTGTCGGCGTACACCTGGGGGATGCCCCGCTCGTCCCGGACGACCCTCACCTCGGCGCCCAGCGCGGCGACGTCGACCTCGCCGGAATAGTCCGGGAGCGGCTGGCGCACCAGCGCCACGACCGCGACGGTCAGGACCAACGCCGTGACCACCAGGACGCTGACGGCGACGACCGCGACGGTACGGAGTCGGGACACCCGGCGAGGGTAACCGCCTAGTCTGCCGCCACCACCACGCCGCTCCGACGGGACGCGGGACCGCGGCCCGCCGAGGTCTCCGCGTGCTCCCCGGTGCGGCCGACCGCCCCGGAGGAGGAACGACCCCGTGAGCGTCGACGAGCTCAACCTCGCCCTGCTCATGGGGGCGGGCGTGCTGCTGGTCGCGGTGATCGCCGTCCGCATCTCGGTCGGGACCGGCACGCCGTCGCTGCTGCTGTACCTGGGGCTGGGCGTGCTGGTCGGCGAGAGCGGTCTCGGCGTGGAGTTCGACGACTTCGAGCTCACGAACGTCCTGGGCTACGCAGCGCTGGTCCTGATCCTGGCCGAGGGCGGACTGACCACCCGCTGGACGTCGGTGAAGAACTCGGTCGGACCCGCCGCGGCGCTCGCCACGGTCGGCAGCGCCGTGTCGGTCCTCGTCGTGGGGTCGGCCGCGCACCTGCTCCTCGGCATCGGCTGGACACAGGCCCTGCTCCTCGGTGCGATCGTGTCGTCCACCGACGCCGCCGCGGTGTTCTCGGTGCTGCGCCGGGTCCCCCTCCCCCGGCGTCTGTCCGGGCTGCTGGAGGCGGAGTCGGGCTTCAACGACGCACCGGTCGTCATCGCCGTGGTCGCCCTGACGGCGTCCGCGGCGGGCGAGGTGACGCAGTCCTGGTGGGTGCTGGGGCTGCTGACCGTGATCGAGCTGGCCGGCGGGGCGGTGATCGGGCTGGCCGTGGGTTGGCTCGGCGGACGTCGGCTGCGCGCCATCGCGCTGCCCTCCTCGGGTCTGTACCCGATCGCAGTGATGTCGCTGTGCGTGTTCGCCTACGGCGCCGCGTCGGTGCTGCACACCAGCGGCTTCATTGCGGTGTACCTGGCCGCACTGGTGCTGGGCAACACCGACCTGCCGCACCGCCAGGCGGTGAGAGGCTTCGCCGAGGGAACCGGTTGGCTCGCCCAGATCGGGCTCTTCGTGCTGCTGGGACTGCTGGTCGCTCCGTCGCGGCTGGCGGCGCAGATCGTGCCCGCGCTGGTGATCGGGTCCGTGCTGCTGCTGGTCGCACGTCCACTGTCGGTCGTCGCTGCGGTCTGCTGGTTCCGTTTCCCCTGGCGCGACCAGGTCTTCCTCTCGTGGGCCGGCCTGCGTGGGGCCGTCCCCGTCGTCCTGGCCACCGTGCCCGTGGTCGCGGGTGCTCCCGAGACCGACGGCCTCTTCGAGCTGGTGTTCGTGCTCGTCGTGGTGTTCACGCTGGTGCAGGCCCCGACGCTGCCGATGGTCGCTCGCTGGCTCCGGTTGCGCGCCGACGAGACGGTCGACCTGGACGTCGAGTCCACTCCGCTGGGGGCGCTGGGCGCCGAGGTCCTACAGGTGCGCGTCGGCCCGACCTCGAGGATCCACGGCATGGCGATCTTCGAGCTGAGGCTTCCGGTCGGCGCCGACGTCACCCTCGTCGTGCGGGACGAGGAGACGTTCGTGCCTGAGCGGCGGACGACGCTGCGCCGCGGCGACGACCTGATCGTCGTGGCCGGCTCCGCCTCGCGCGCCCAGACCGAGCAGCGGCTGCGCGCGGTCAGTCGCGGTGGGCGGTTGGCCCAGTGGACGTCCGGCTCCGGTGGCCCTCGGGGACAGACCGACGGGTGAGGGCGGCTGTCGGGTGCCGGGAAGCAGCGACCGGCGGGTACTGTTGGCACTCCGTAGGTGGGAGTGCCAGGACGCCCCAGGCTCCCCTCTGCCGGACGCTGACGGCCTGTCGACGTCCACCGGACCGGCTCTGGAGGTACCCGACGTGCCGACGTACGCCTACGCCTGCACCAGCTGCGAGCACCGCTTCGAGGTGCTGCAGCAGTTCAGCGACGACTCGTTGACCGACTGCCCGACGTGCGAGGGCCGTGTGCGCAAGCTCTTCAGCAGCGTGGGCATCGTGTTCAAGGGCTCCGGCTTCTACCGGACGGACTCCCGTAGCAACGCCTCGGACGCCAAGCCTGGCTCCTCGGAGTCCAAGGGCGACTCCGGCAACGGCTCGGACAGCAAGGGCGGCTCGGAGTCCAAGAGTGGTACCGACGCCAAGAACGGTTCCGACTCCAAGGGCAGCTCGGACTCCGCCGGAGCGTCCAAGAGCAGCTCCAGCGGGTCGGAGTCCAAGGGCTCCTCGGCCCGCAAGGGATCTGGGTCGTCCAGGGGCACTTCGTCGTCCAGGGGCACTTCGTCGTCCAGAAGCACCACGGCCGGGTCCTCGTCCTCGACGTCCAGCACCTCGGGCGGCGGATCAGGCTCGGCGGCCTGACCCGGTCGGCGCATCGACACCGGTCAGTACAGGTAGCACCGTCACGTCCCGCCCACAGGGCGCGATCCAGACCCCGCCGTCCACAGGCTGCCGCGCCGCCCGCCGGTCCGCCGGGCCGGCAGTACGGTAGCGTGCATGAGCAGCACCTCGCCGCGGGCGGACGTCGGAGTTCTCGGCGGCTCTGGCCTGTACACCTTCCTGGACGACGCCGTGGCCGTCGACGTGGACACCCCCTTCGGCCCCCCGAGCGAGCCTCCCCTGGTCGGCACGGTCGCCGGACGGCACGTCGCCTTCGTGCCGCGCCACGGCCGTAACCACCGCCTGCCGCCACACCGGGTGAACTACCGGGCCAACCTCTGGGCGCTGCGCGCGGTCGGAGTCCGGCAGGTGCTGGCACCGTGTGCGGTGGGGTCGCTGCGCCCGGAGCTGGGACCGGGCACCGTCGTCCTGCCCGACCAGGTCATCGACCGCACCTGGGGTCGCGACCACACCGTCTACGACGCTCCTGGACCCGTCGTCCACGTCGGGTTCGCCGACCCGTACTGCCCACGCGGTCGGTCGGCGGTGCTGGTCGCGGCGGCGTCCCGCGACGATCGCGTGGTGGACGGCGGCACCCTCGTCGTCGTCAACGGCCCGCGGTTCTCCTCGCGCGCCGAGTCACGCTGGCACGCCTCGACCGGGGCGAGCCTGGTGGGGATGACCGGGATGCCGGAGGCCGCCATCGCGCGCGAGCTCGCGATGTGCCTGACCGGCGTGGCCCTGGTCACCGACCTCGATGCCGGCGTCGAGGGCGAGGGCGGAGTGACGCACGCCGAGGTGCTGGAGGTGTTCGGGCGCAACGTCGAACGGCTGCGGGTGCTGCTCGCCGACGCGATCGGCGCGCTCCCCGGTCCGGACGGCACGAACCCGGAGGCGCCCGGCGGCTCCTGCGGCTGCCAGCAGGCTCTCGACGGGCTGGCGCTTCCCTTCGACCTGCCGTGAGCGTCAGGCACCAGGGGCGACGACGCGCCGCGGCGGCGCGGGTGGCTGAGCGGGTGCGCTCGCAGGTGCGCAGCCATCGACGCCTGGTCGCCGGCGCGTTGATCGCCGTGGCCGCGGGTATCGCCGTCGACGCCGCGACGACGCGACCCCCGGTCGGTGTGCCGGTGGTGACGGCCGCCGCGGACCTGGCCGCCGGAACCGTCCTGTCCGTCGGTGACCTCGCGGTGGTGGAAGTCCCCGCGGACATGGTCCCGAACGGCAGGGTCAGCGCGGACGACGCCGACGGCAGGTCGCTCGCCGCCCCGCTGCGCCGGGGCGAGGTCGTCACCGACGCCCGCCTGGTCGGTCCCGGCTTGCTCACCGGCCAGCCCAATGGCACCGTCGCGGTCCCGGTGCGCCCCTCCGACCCGGCGGTGACGGGCCTGCTGCGCGCGGGCGACCGGGTGCGCGTGCTCGCAGGGCCCGACCCGGCAGACCCGGACGCGGTCCTCGGCGGCGGCGATCCCGCGGTGCTCGTGCCCTCCGCGACAGTGCTCGCTGTGCCGCCGGACTCGGCCGGAGGCCTGTTGGCGACCGGCGCCTCGGCCGTGCTCGTCCTTGCCGTGCGCGGTGCGGACGCGCCGGGACTGGCCGCGGCAGGCGAAGCGCGGTGGCTCTCGGTGGCGCTGCTCCCCTAGGGTCTCGCCGTCCGGCGGCTCCGATGACGATGGGTGGATCGAGACATGTTCAAGGGCTTCAAGGACTTCGTCCTGCGCGGCAACGTGGTCGACCTCGCGGTTGCCGTCGTGATCGGCGCGGCGTTCGCTGCGGTGGTGTCGTCGTTCACGAGCGGCGTCATCACCCCGCTGCTCGCGGCAGCCGGCGGCGCCGAGGCTCCCGGCTTCGGCTTCTCGATCCGATCCGACAACCCCGACGCGACGTTCGTCGACATCGGCGCCATCATCACCGCCGTCCTGAACTTCCTCATCATCGCGGCGGTCGTCTACTTCGTCGCCGTGGTGCCGGTGCAGAAGCTGATGGAGCGGCGCAAGCGTGGTGAGGAGCCCGAGGCTGTGGCCACGCCGGAGGACATCGCCCTGCTGCAGGAGATCCGCGACCTGCTCGCCGCCCAGGCCACGCCCCCGTCGGGGGGTGGCGCGCACCAGGCGGTCTGACCTCACCAGTGGGGTGGGCGTTCCCGGGTGATGCGCTCGTCGTCGTCCTCAGGACGCTCGCTCCAACCGGTGTCACGGTCGTCGTCGGAGCGGTCGGGCACCACCGGTTGAGAGTCGGGCGAGGGACCCTCGCTCACGTCGACTCGTCGCTCACGGGTCCTCCGTCGTCTGGCGTTCCGACTGGTTGCAGGTCACCGTGCCTGCGCACAGACGGTACCCCGAGCAGGTCGGGTAGGGCCGGTTACCAGGTCCCTCCCGTAGAAGGCGACGTCCGCTGCCGTGGCTGCCGTCGACCCCGCTCGACCAGCGCAACCCAGGCGTGATCAAGCACGTCGTTCACCCGGACGACGTGACGACGCGCTTGACCACGCGGGGTCGGGGGCGTCGAGCGCGGCGCGGATGCGCGCGACCTGCTCCACCGGGTCGGTGAAGAGCGCGAGCGTGCCGACCCGTACCACGCGCCAGCCCAGGCGCCGCAGCGCTGCGGGCAGGGCGACCTCGCGCTCGACGAGCGCGTCGGCGTCGTCCCCGGTGTCGGCGCAGTCCGTCAGGACCGCGGTCGCGCGGACGCCGTCGGGCGTCGTCACCACCAGGTCGAGCCCGCCTGTACCGGTGCGCACCCTCAACCCGGCCGACTCCAGCCGCGCGCGCAGGTCCGCGAGAAGCGGGCTCGGATCAGGCTCGGCGACCGCAGGCTCGCGCTGAGCCGCGCCGAGCACCGCGCGCAGGGCTACGGCACCGGGGGTCCGTAGCCGCTCGGGGTCGAGGTCGTCGGGGCCGAGACACGACACGATCCGCAGCCGGTGCCGCGCCCGCGTGATGCCGACAGCGAGGAGGCGCGCTCCCTCGTCGGCGTCGAGTACCCCGAACCGGTGCAGCACGCGCCCGTGCGGGGTACGGCCGAAGCCCGTCGTCAGGACCACGGCGTCCCGGACGGCGTCCTCGCAGCGGCTGAGGTCGGTGACGACGAACGGCTCGGCCGGGGGCCGGGTGAAGAACGGCGCGACGTCCGGGTGGTCGGGCAGCTCGGCGCGCAGGGCCTCGGCGATGCGGCGGGCGTGACGTCGTCCGACGGCGACCACGGCCAGGGACTGGCCCGGCCGGGTCCGGGCGTGCTCCAGCACCGCGTGGACGACGTGCTCCACCTCGACGTCGAGGCTCTCGATCGCGCCGTCGGCGTCGGGGACGCCGGTGCCGTCCGGGAGCAGGTCCAGCTCCAGGGTGCCCGCGCCGTCCGGGGCCGGGACGGCGCGGGCACCTGGGCGGGCACCGGCTGACGGAGCGTCCGCCGGGACGTCGGCGACCAGGTCCCGCAGCGCGGCGAGCTGGGCGGGCATCCGGTGCTGGCGGACCAGCGAGCGGACGTCCAGCACGCCGGACGCTGCGTCCAGCAGCGACGTGCGTGCCGACGTCATCGCGGAGGCAGGAGCGTCGTCGGCCGCCGGGTCCTCGGGGCCGAGCCGGATCACGGACGGCGGGAGCCCGCCGGTGTCCCCCACGACGACGACCTGGTGGCCTCGGGCAATCGCCAGCGTGGCCTCGGCGACGCCCCAGCGGTGCGCACCGGCCAGCACGACCACGTCGCTGCGCGGCTCGGCCGGCTGCTGGGGCAGGGCGAGCGGGCTGATCACGGTGCAGGGGGGCAGCGGCTGAGCGGCGCCGACGTCCAGGACCCGCGCCACCTCGGCCTCGCGCAGGCGCCCGACGGCCGCGACCAGGTCCTCGCCGGGCTCGTCCGCGGCGCCCAGGGCCGGGTCGTCGGCCAGGGCGCCGCCCAGCACCGACGCCCACCAGGCCAGCTCGAGCTCGCCAGCGACCTGTCCGGCGCCGACCCCGCGGGCCAGGAAGTCGTCGAGCAGGTCCGCCATGCCGAGCGAGCGCAGCCGACCGAGCACCGCAGCGCGGCGCGGCACACGGTCGGCGGCGGCCGGGTCGCCCGCGAGGCGTGCGAGCCGGGCCGCCAGCTCGTCGAGCGAGGCGTCCAGGAGCCCGGCTCCGGGCGGGGTCGTCCCGAGCGCGCGGTCGAGCTCGACCAGGTCGCGGGCGACGCCGTCCAGCGCCGCGTCCGCCGCGGCCAGGCCGGCGGGGACGCGCGGCCACCCTCCGCCGGCCGACGCGCGCTGCCAGGCCAGGCGCTCCGCCTGCGCCCGCAGCAGCGCCGCGTGCAGGTCCGGTGGTGACGAGCCGGGTCTTACCAGGTCCGAGGCCTGGCGGCGCCACCGGCGGCGCTCCAGCCCGGACATCTTCAGCCCACGCTCGGCCCGCCAGGTGCTGCTGGCCGTGGCGGTGACGAGGTCGACGACGGACCGTTCGTAGACCGCTGGGGTGAGCACGTCGAGGGTCGACCGGACGCCGACGAGCAGCTCGACCTGCCGGCGCCACTCGGTCACCGTCGAGGCACCCGAGAGCCCGACGTCGGCGGCGAGGCGGGCCATCGTCGTCCGCAGGTCCGGCAACGCGTCGCTGTGCAGCCGCTGGGCGGTCTCGACGAGCAGGCGGGCTTGGTCCTCGTCCCCCAGCGTGGCCCCGTACCAGGGGCTGTCCCAGGCCTCGCGGGAGAACGCGCCGAGCTGGGAGGCCTCCAGCAGGTCGGCGGCCGCGGCCTGCCGCTGGGCGGCACCCAGGCCCACCTGGACCCGATGGGGCAGCCGGACCGTGGTGCTCGGCGCCGGGTCGGCCGACGACAGCCTGGTCAGCTCGTCGACGGCACGGGAGACGCTGACGGCGCCCGGCCGGTGCCGGCCGTGCAGGGCACGGTGGCGGTCCACGAGCCTGGCGCACGCCTGCTCGAGACCGCGCGCGGACGCCTCCCGGGACCGGGCGGGCACCGCGGTGGACCCGGCCTGGCCCTGCGGCGCCGCACGTCGGTCGGCTCCGGGTTCGTGCAGGAGCCCGGCCAGCCCGAGCGAGGCGAGCCGGTGGCGGACGTCGTCGAGCTCGGTGCGGGCGGGGGCTACGAGCAGGGTGCGGCGGCCCTGCCCGGCGAGCGCGGCGACGAGTGCGGCGACGACCTGGGTCGAGCCCGTCCCCGGCGCCGCGTGCACGCAGAGGGAGGCGCCACCGAGCACGGCGTCCACGACGGCACGCTGGTCGGGGTCGAGGTCGAACAGGTCGGGGCTGTGTGCGGGGCTGTGCGCGTCGCGGGGCCGTGCCGCGGCGCCCGGGCGCAGGGTCCGACCGTGCGCCAGGGCGACGAGCACCGGGTGCTCGGCCAGCCGGGGCGCGACCCGGTCGAGGTCGGCCACCAGCGACGGGGCGAGGTCGACGAAAGCCCCCACCACGGTGCGGTCCGCGACGACCAGCCCCGGGACGCCGGCCGTCAGGTCGCGCAGGCGGTCGAGTGCGGGGCGGGGCGCGAACCCGTGCTCGCCGCGGGAGAGGGCGACGAGCTCGGCGGGGTCGACGAAGACCCCGTGGCGGGCCAGGAGGCGGACGAGTGCCGGGTTGACCAGGACCTGGTCGCCGAGGTCGAGGTCGTCGTCGGTCTGCCCTGCCCCACGGGGACGCAGGACGAGCGGGCGCAGCAGCACCGGGGCCACGACGTCGTCCTGCCCCGGCGGACGCCACTGGACCATCCCCACGGCCAGCCGGCCGGCGTCCAGCCCGTGCTCGTCGGCGAGCTGCGACACGGTGCTGCGGATCGCCCGGGCGCTGCGGCGTGCCGCCGCATAGGCGGCGGGCTCTCGGAAGAAGCTGGACAGGCGCGTCGGGCGACCGGCGAGGAACTGCGCCAGCCCGCCGGGGTGAGCCGTGGCGAGGTCGAGCGTGCCGGTCGGCAGGTCCTCGTAGTGCAGGAGCGCATCACGGTCGCCGACCCGGGAGAGGTCGAGACGCCAGCGATGGACCGCGTCCGCCAACGGCTCCGCGTCGGTCGCAGCAGGGTTCGGCGTCTGGGGCAGGGGGGCTTCCACGGGCACCGCCCCACGCTAACCGTCCGGGGTGAGAGCTGTGCCACCCGTCACGTCACCCGTTCGCGACATCAAGGCCG
This sequence comes from Actinomycetales bacterium, assembly GCA_038232615.1. GTDB lineage: Bacteria > Actinomycetota > Actinomycetes > Actinomycetales > DASROP01 > DASROP01. The sequence goes on along the minus strand of JBBSNO010000034.1, from coordinate 3,603 downwards.
GCGGTTCGCAGGTCGATGACCAGCTCACCTGATCCCTGCCACGAAGGACCGCTGGCCGATGCCCGTCTTCCCGCTCCCTGCTCCGCCGGCCAGGATGACCCGCTGCGCGGCCATCACTGTCGCCGGTGCTCTCGCGCTCCTCGTACTGGGTGGGGGGCCGAGCCCCGACCTGCCGAAAGCCGCAGGCGCCGCGGCGTCCGACAGCGGGCGCCCGACGACCTCCGACGACCAGGACGCACTGACCACGAGCAGCATCGCCGGCCCAGCCACAGCGGTGTCGCCGGGCTCCCCGACCGCGACGACCTCCGACGCAGGGCCGGACGACGCAGGGCCGGACGACGCGGGGCCCGCCGACAGTCCGCGGCCAGACGCGCTCGACGCGCTCGACGCGCTCGACGCGCTCGACGCGCTCGACGCGCTCGACGCGCTCGACGACGGAGCAGACACCGTGACGGCTGACCCAGCGAGCTCGTCCGTCCCCGGCCCGGGTGCCGCACCCGGGACCGGTCTGCGAGACCTCATGCCCTCCGCCATTCCTGCTGACGCGACGCCCCCGGGGCCACCGTCGTCCGACCCTGCGGAGCCGCACCCGTCCCTGGTCCCCGACGTCGTCACCGGGACCGTCGTGCGCGCCTACGCCGAGATCGGTCACCTGGACGGGGGCGCGGAGCACCCAGGGGTCGAAGCTGCCGAGGAGGGCGCCACCCCCGGGCTGCTCACGTGGGTCCGGGCGGACGACGGGCTCTCGATCAGGGTGCCCACGGCTGCTCTGCGTGGCGTCCCCGACGGTGCCCGCGTGCGTGTCCAGCTCGGCGACCGGGTGGTGGTGGAGCAGCTGGACGACGACCCGCACGGCGATGAGCGGATCGGGTACGAGGTGCAGGCGGCCGAGGTCCTCTCCATCCCCATCGAACCGGAACCACAGGCGATGGCCGCTGCTGCTCCGCACCTGGTGACCGTGGTCCAGGTCGCGCCCCGCGACATGTCTCCTGACGCGTCCTCCGTGGCCGATGTGACCGCCATGATCGAGGGCGGCGTGTCCGGCTTCTGGTCGGAGCAGACTGGGGGCGCCGTCGCCTTCGACGTCATCGCAGAGCGTGGCTGGATACGTACCCAGAACACCTGCTCGTCAGGCCAAGCCCTCTGGGACGAGGTGGCTGCGACGGTCGGGTGGCAGTCCGGCCCAGGCAGGCACCTGTTGCTGCGGCTACCGGCAAGCGGCGGACCCAAGGACTGCTACGCCGGTCTCGGCACGGTCGGCTCCGGCACGGCGTCCGGCGGACGCGCCTACGTGCGTGACACCTCGACGTCGCTCATCGCCCACGAGCTCGGCCACAACCTGGGCCTCGGGCACTCCAACGGCTTGCAGTGCGCTGGCGTGTCGGACGGTGTCGCCGTAGGCGCCGAGGCGCAGGACTGGACCGGTGCCCGTGCCTCGGACTGGACCAACGGCTGCCGGTCGGCGGGATACCGCGACTGGTACGACGTGATGGGCATCTCGTGGTCCAACATGGGCACGCTCAACGTCGTGCACGCCAACGCACTGGGGGTCATGACCACCGCCGACCGTGCGGACGTCACCGTGCCTACCCGCGCGCTCCTGGCGCCGGTGTCCGGTCTTACCGGCATGCGGGCGCTGAAGCTGGTCGACGGTTCGACCACCTACTGGGTGGAGTTCCGCCCGGCCAGTGGTCGTGACGCGTGGCTGACCGGCAACTATCCCGGCCTGGTCGGCGGGGTCGTCGTCCGCCGGTCGGACCCGGGGGACCCGAAGGGCTCGCTGGTACTCGACGGGTCGCCGACCGGCACCATCGACGCGAACGACTGGAACCTCCCAGTCGGCGTCGGTTCGACGCTGAGCGTCGCCAGCGGCAAGTTCCGCGTGCGGGTCGAGAGCGTCGGCACCGGCTCGGCGCAGGTGGCCGTGGCCGTCGACGGGACGTGGCCGGCAACGGGGCTTCCCGTGCAGGTGGCGTCCCCGTCGGCGGGCGCGCGGGTCGGCGCCGGCACCGTGACTGTCTCGGGGACGGCGACGGCCAACGAGGGCACGCTGCTGTACGAGGTCGTCTCGGGCTCGGGGGTCGTGGTCGCGTCGGGGTTCACCAACGCCGGGGCGAACGGCGTGATGGCGCCGTTCCGGGTCGGCGTCCCGCTGGGAGCGGGCTCCTACACCGTGTCGGTGTGGGCTCCTGACGACTCGGACGGCGAGGGCACGCTCGGACCGCGACCGTTCGAGGTGCGGCGCTCCTTCACCGTCGCCTGAGCTCAGGGCGGGCCGGGGCGAACCGAGTCGCAGCGGCGGATCATCCCCGTTGCGTCCCCGGCGCGCATGCGCTTCGTGCACCTCACACCGGCACGCCGGGTCCTTGGGTCCCGGGTCAGGCGGCCAGCAACATGGCCAGGACAGCGGTGTCCGGGTCGAGGGCCGGGTCGACGCCGGTCCGGCTCTCCAGACGTGTCACGGTCCCGTCGGCCTCGGCCTCCACCCAGGCGGCCCGGTGGTCCAGACCCAGGTGCGGCAGCCCCGGCAGGAGCACGCAACCGGACGCCGACCCTGCCGCCTCGGGCGAGGTGGGGACGGACTCGCCGGGCGGGTGCAACAGCAGGAGGGCCGAGGGCATGACGGCGAACCGCCCCGGCATCAGGGCTCCGACCCCGACCACAGGGCCGGCCAGGACGACGAGACCGACCGCGTCGACCAGCGGCGACCCCTCGTCGAGCCGGTCCTCCGTCGAGGTGAAGACCGAGGTGGTCGACACCATCCCGGGCACGGCGGCGAGACGGACCGCCAGAGCGAGCATCTGGGCCCACTCGCGTGTGCTGTCCGGCCACCGGCCCGACACGACGAAGCCGCTCAGGACTCTGTCACCCCGGCTGAACGGGGCGATCTCAACGGGATGCTCGCTCACCGTGGCCTCCTCGCGTCGAAGGGTGCTGGTCGTATCGTCGCCCCCTGAGGACTCTTTTCGCAGCACGAACGCGCAGGTGTCGCCACATCGCAACACAGACTCTGCTGGAAGGCGCCGATCCGGCGGGCTCCGTGATGCGTCTAGTAGCCTGCTGCTCGCCGCGCGGCGTTCTCGACGGAGGCTCTTCGGGTCTCCGCAGACAGGCACGCGCCGCCCCCGCCCTCGTAGCTCAGGGGATAGAGCATCGGTTTCCTAAACCGTGTGTCGCCAGTTCGAATCTGGCCGAGGGCACCGCATCGCCGCAGGTCAGAGGCCTGCAGCGTCCTCGGGAGGCCCCGCAGAGGTCGCCTCGGGGCACACTGGGGGCACAACAGCCGCAGCCGACAGCCCGGACCGGCGCCGATTCACGTGACGGCGCGTCAAGCGCGTTACCCGGACACGAGCCGCCGCCCGGACCTGAATCGCCAACCCGCTCGCTCGCCCACTTGAGCGACAGTCGCCATGGCGACCCCGGGTCTTGAGCGCGATCGCCCGAGGCAACGCACTCAACTGCCGATGAGCGCGCGTCCTTCCGCCCACTTAGGGCTACTTCTTGTAGCGGCGACTCACTCACATGCCGATGACCGCGGGCTTGCTCGACGAACACGTCGGCCACTGCGTCGCCAACGAAGCCGCCGCCGGCGGCAGAACAAGG
>JBBSNO010000033.1:0-17627 GCA_038232615.1 Actinomycetales bacterium | reverse complement strand
TCGGTCGGCGACCTGCGGTCGCCACGGCCCCGTTGTGTAGCGGCCTAGCACGCCGCCCTCTCAAGGCGGTAGCGCGGGTTCGAATCCCGTCGGGGCTACGCGAGCAGGAGCCCGGTCACCTCACGGTGGCCGGGCTCTTGCCGGCTGTCCGGACCTTGCCGCGTTCCGGCCCGATGCTCAGGCGCTGCGGCGCAGGACGTCGGTGAGCCGGTTGGCGGTCGAGACGACGGCTGTCGCGTGCATCCGACCGGGCTGGCGGCTCAGCCGCTGCAGCGGGCCGGAGACCGAGACGGCCGCGACGACCCGGCCCGACGGTCCTCGCACCGGCGCGGACACCGAGGCCACGCCTGCCTCCCGCTCCCCGACGCTCTGCGCCCACCCCCGACGGCGGACGCCGGACAGCACGGTCGCGGTGAATCGCGCCCCCTGCAGGCCGCGGTGCAGACGGTCGGGCTCCTCCCACGCCAGCAGCACCTGCGCGGCGCTGCCGGCGAGCATGGTCAGGGTCGAGCCGACAGGGATGGAGTCCCGCAGCCCGACTGGACGCTCGGCAGCCGCCACGCAGATGCGCGAGTCCCCCTGACGCCGGTACAGCTGGGCGCTCTCGCCGGTGTGGTCGCGCAGCGTGTTCAGGACGGGTCCGGCCGCCGCCAGCAGGCGGTCCTCCCCGGCCGCGGCAGCCAGCTCCGCCAGCCGTGCGCCGAGGACGAACCGGCCCTGCATGTCGCGGGCCACCAGGCGGTGGTGCTCCAGGGCCACGGCCAGCCGGTGCGCTGTCGGGCGGGCCAGGCCGGTGGCGTTGACGAGCTGCGCGAGCGTCGCCGGCCCCGCCTCCAGCGCGGCCAGCACGATGGCGGCCTTGTCCAGGACGCCGACTCCGCTAGACTTGTCCATAGGTCGATACTGCCGTCTTCACATGTGAGACGCAAGGTGAGGGCCGGGCACGACTCGAGACACCCGCCGGGAGGCTCCCGGCGGAGCGAGGAGGAACGTCGCATGCCGCGCACACTGGCCGAGAAGGTCTGGGACGCCCACGTCGTCCGCCACGGTGGGAAGAGCGAGCCGGACCTCCTCTACATCGACCTCCACCTCGTCCACGAGGTGACCAGCCCGCAGGCTTTCGACGGACTGCGGGTCGAGGGTCGTGGCGTCCGGCGTCCCGACCTCACGATCGCGACCGAGGACCACAACGTCCCGACGGAGCACATCGACCTGCCCATCGCCGACGAGACCAGCCGCATCCAGGTGGAGACGCTGCGCCGCAACTGCGCGGAGTTCGGCATCCGCCTGCACCCGCTCGGTGACGTCGACCAGGGCATCGTCCACGTCGTCGGCCCCCAGCTGGGGCTGACCCAGCCCGGGATGACCGTGGTCTGCGGCGACTCGCACACGTCGACGCACGGCGCGTTCGGGGCGATCGCGCTGGGCATCGGCACGTCGGAGGTCGAGCACGTGCTGGCGACCCAGACGCTGCCGCTGAGACCGCCTCGGACGATGTCGGTCACCGTCGACGGGAAGCTGGGCGAGGGCGTCGGCGCCAAGGACCTGATCCTCGCCGTGATCGCGAAGATCGGGACCGGCGGCGGCCAGGGGTACGTCATCGAGTACCGCGGCGAGGTGATCCGGGCCCTGTCGATGGAGGCGCGGATGACGGTCTGCAACATGTCGATCGAGGCTGGTGCCCGTGCCGGCATGATCGCCCCCGACGAGACGACCTTCGCGTACCTGCGCGACCGGCCGCACGCACCGCAGGGCCAGGACTGGGACGACGCCGTCCGGACCTGGCGAGAGCTGCGCACCGACGACGATGCGATGTTCGACGCTGAGGTCGTGCTCCACGCGGACGACCTCGAGCCGTTCGTGACGTGGGGGACCAACCCCGGTCAGGGCCTGCCGCTGTCGGGGTCCGTGCCGTCTGCCGACGACTTCGGCGACGAGGGGGACGCCCAGGCCGCGCGCCGGGCGCTGGAGTACATGGACCTCGTGCCCGGCACCCCGTTGCGGCAGATCGGGGTCGACACCGTCTTCATCGGCTCGTGCACCAACGGCCGGATCGAGGACCTGCGTGCTGTCGCGGAGGTCTTCCGCGGGCGCCACAAGGCCGACTCGGTGCGGGTGCTCGTCGTGCCCGGCTCCGGGCGGGTGCGGCTGCAGGCCGAGGCCGAGGGTCTCGGCGAGGTGTTCACCGAGTTCGGTGCGCAGTGGCGCCAGGCCGGGTGCTCGATGTGCCTGGGCATGAACCCCGACCAGCTCGGACCGGGGGAGCGGTCGGCGTCCACGTCCAACCGCAACTTCGAGGGGCGGCAGGGCAAGGGGGGCCGCACCCACCTGGTGAGTCCGCTCGTGGCGGCGGCCACGGCCGTGCGCGGCACCCTGAGCTCGCCGGGTGACCTCGAGCCCGTCGCCGACCACGCGAACGCCTGAGGAGATCACGATGGACCCCTTCACGACACACACCGGCGTCGGCGTCCCGCTGCGGCGCAGCAACGTCGACACCGACCAGATCATCCCCGCGGTCTACCTCAAGCGGGTGACCCGCACGGGCTTCGAGGACGGGCTCTTCGCGGCCTGGCGGGCCGACCCCTCGTTCGTGCTGAACCAGTCCGGCTTCGCAGGCGGGTCGGTGCTGGTGGCCGGTCCGGACTTCGGCACCGGGTCCTCGCGCGAGCACGCGGTGTGGGCGCTGCGCGACTACGGCTTTCGCGCCGTCCTCTCCTCGCGGTTCGCCGACATCTTCCGCGGCAACTCCGGCAAGCAGGGCCTGCTCGCCGCAGAGCTCGCGCAGCAGGACATCGAGCTGATCTGGAAGGTCCTGGAGAACCACCCCGGCACCGAGGTGACCGTCGACCTGGTCGAGCGCCAGGTGCGCTGCGCCGACGTCGTCGCCCCGCTGCGGGTCGACGACTACACCCGCTGGCGACTGCTCGAGGGGCTGGACGACATCGGCCTGACCCTGCGCCACACCGCGGCGGTCGAGTCGTTCGAGCAACGCCGACCCGTCTGGCTGCCGACCACGACACCGATCGGCTGAACCGCGTCGTGGCCACGCCTGGCGCCGCCCGCTTCGACGGGGCGACGTACGCGGGCGCGACCGGGCACCACCGCGCGCACGACGACGCGGTGCTCACGGCGCTGCGGCTGCGACCGGGGATGCGCGTGCTGGACCTCGGCTGCGGCGTCGGTGACCTGACTGCGGACGTCGCCCGCCGGGTCGACGCCGGTGGGGCCGCCGGCGGCTGGGTGCTCGGGGTCGACGCGTCCCCGTCGTGCGGGGCCGGCGCGTCGGCGAGGGCCGGACCCGGGCTGTCGTTCGTCGCCGCCCGCGCGCAGGACCTGTTGCACCTGCTCGCTCCAGCCTCGCTCGACGCCGTCCTGACCGTCGCGGCCCTGCACTGGGTTCCGGGTCCCGACCAGCCGGGCGTGCTGGCGGGTGTCGCCCACGCGCTGCGGACCGGAGGAGCCCTGCGGGCGGACCTGGGTGGCCACGGGCAGATCGCCAGGGTGCGTGAGGTGCTGGCCTCCCTCGCCCAGGACGCGGGCGCTCCATCGTGCCCGTGGTTCTTCCCCACCGCAGCCGCGATGGGCTCGCTGGCCGTGGAGGCAGGATTTGCCGTCGACGACGTCCGCACCGTGCGCCAGCGACGGTCGGTCCCCGATGCCCGCACCCTGTCCACCTGGCTGGTGAGCCAGGTGCTCCCGGCCTACCTGGGTCATGTGCCCAGTCGCGACCACGAGGCCTTCACGGCAGAGGCGTTGCGGCTCTGCGTCGCCGGGACACGCCGTGACGACGGCTCGTACGACCAGGACTACGTGCGGATCCACCTGTTGGCGGGCAAGAGGCCGGGAGGTGCTTCCTCGAGCGACGACGGCATGCCGGGGTACTACGCGGTGGTGGCTGACGTCCTGGCCTCGACGGCCGGACGGATCGAGACGTCGACCGTCACAGATGACCGAAAGACGTTGCTGCTGAAACGTTTCCGTCGCCTCGTAGCACAGTCTCGACATGACCCCGCCGGTGCGCTGGAGGACCTGGCGTTGCTGCGTGACGAGGCGGGCGAAGCGCTCGGTTGAGCATCGACGCTCCGTCGTCGGGCGGAGAGTCATTGCGACACAAGGGCTCCGACACCCCGTTGTGGTGGACTCAGGTGCTATGTGGGCCTACCGTCATACGCAGGTCGAGCAAGTGCTCGACATGTCTACTGAAGGGGAAGCTGTGAACAAGGGACAGCTCGTCGACTCCCTGGAGTCCCGGCTCGGCAGCAAGCGCGCGGCAACCGAGGCCGTTGACGCGGTCATCGACACCATCGTCCGATCCGTGGCTCGCGGCGACCGCGTCGCGATCAGCGGGTTCGGGACCTTCGAGAAGGCCGCTCGTGCGGCCCGGACCGGCCGCAACCCGCGCACCGGTGAGACCGTCAAGATCAAGAAGACGTCGGTGCCGAAGTTCAAGGCCGGCACCGCCTTCAAGGGCTATGTGGCGAACCCCAAGAGCATGCCCAAGGCCGTCGCAGGTGCCGCCGGAGCTGCCGTCGGTGCCGCAGGTCGTGTCGTCGCAGGCGCCACCAGGGCCACGCGTACCGCTACCGGAACCGGCACGACGACCCGCAAGACCGCGACCAAGGCGGCACCCGCCAAGCGGACGACGGCCAAGAAGACGACCGCCACGAATTCCGCAGCCAAGAAGACGACCGCCACCAAGAGCACGGCGGCGAGCAGGTCGGCAGCCGCGAAGAAGGGTGCGGCGACGCAGAAGTCCGCCGCGACCAAGCGGTCGACAGCAGCCAAGAAGGGTGCGGCGACGCAGAAGTCCGCCGCGACCAAGCGGTCGACAGCAGCCAAGAAGGGTGCGGCGACGAAGAAGGCCGCCGCCACCAAGCGGTCCACGGCCGCGAAGAAGGGTGCGGCGAAGCGGGCCGCGAAGAAGTCCTGACCGGCGCGCGATGACGACAGGCCGGTCCCCTCGGGGACCGGCCTGTCCGGCGTGCGAGCTGCTCGGGACGGGCTGGTCCTTGCCTCCTGAACAGCCTGGGAGGATGCCGCCATGAGCAGAGTCCTGACCGTCGACGGCGGCGCGCCGCTGCACGGCGCCATCCGCGTCCGCGGAGCCAAGAACTTCGTCTCCAAGGCGATGGTCGCCGCGCTGCTCGGCGAGACCCCGAGCCGCCTGCGCAACGTCCCGGCCATCCGCGACGTCGCGGTCGTGACCGGCCTGCTGGAGCTCCACGGTGTCAGCGTCTCGGGGCACCCCGGCGGCGACGAGGAGGGATCGGAGGGCGAGCTCGTCCTGGACCCCGGCAACGTGGAGAGCGCCCACGTCGCCGACATCGACGCCCACGCCGGTGCGAGCCGGATCCCGATCCTGTTCTGTGGCCCGCTGGTGCACCGCCTGGGAGAGGCCTTCATCCCCGACCTCGGGGGCTGCCGGATCGGTGACCGGCCCATCAACTACCACCTCGACGTGCTCCGCCACTTCGGTGCGGTGGTGGAGAAGCGCGCCCAGGGCATCCGCATCAGCGCACCGCAGCGCCTGCGTGGTACCAAGCTCGAGCTGGAGTACCCCAGCGTCGGCACGACCGAGCAGGTTCTGCTGACCGCAGTCCGCGCCGACGGCATCACCGAGCTGCGCAACGCGGCGGTGGAGCCCGAGATCCTCGACCTGATCGCCGTGCTCCAGAAGATGGGCGCGATCATCAGCGTGGACACCGACCGCACGATCCGAGTCGAGGGCGTCGAGGCGCTCGACGGCTTCACGCACCGCGCTCTGCCCGACCGCATCGAGGCCGCCTCGTGGGGCTGTGCGGCGCTGGCCACCCGCGGCGACGTCTACGTCAGGGGCGCGCAGCAGCCCGAGATGATGACGTTCCTCAACACCTTCCGGAAGGTGGGCGGTGCCTTCGCGGTCGACGACGACGGCATCCGCTTCTGGCACCCCGGTGGCGAGCTCCGTCCGATCGCGCTGGAGACCGACGTCCACCCCGGCTTCATGACCGACTGGCAGCAGCCGCTGGTGGTCGCCCTCACGCAGGCCAACGGGCTGTCGATCGTGCACGAGACGGTGTACGAGAACCGGTTCGGCTTCGTCGACGCGCTGGCCGGCATGGGCGCCCGCATCCAGGTCTACCGCGAGTGCCTCGGGTCGACGCCCTGCCGGTTCGGGCAACGCAACTTCCGGCACTCGGTGGCCATCTCGGGTCCGACACCGTTGCGAGGAGCCGACATCGTCGTCCCCGACCTGCGCGGCGGGTTCAGCCACCTCATCGCCGCGCTCGCCGCCGAAGGACGCTCGAACGTGCACGGGGTCGACCTCATCGACCGGGGCTACGAGCGGTTCGCGGACAAGCTCGCCGCCCTCGGCGCGAGCTGCCGGTGGGAGGACGAGAGCGCTGCCCTCAGCCGCTGATGCCGACGATGCGCACGTCGGTGACCGCGTCCCCGTCGCGCACGCACGTCACCCGCTGACCCGGGCGGAGGTGACGCAGCCCGCTGCCCTGGAGCGACTGGCTGGGCATGGACAGCCGGACGCCGTCATCGGTCACGACCGTCCCCTGGCGGGTGGTGGCGTCGTAGGTCAGCACGGTGGCCTGCACGTCGCCGAGACTACGACGGGTCCGCGGCCCCACACCCAGGCCCACGGCCTCGGTCAGTGACGCCGCCGTGTCGACGTCCCGGCGCAGCCGCTCCGAGCGAACATCGAGCCGGCGGGCACCGAAACGCTCGTGGGCGGCCGCGGAGCCGGGGCCGAACGCCGCGACGATGCGGTTCGCCACCTCGGCCGCCACCAGCACGGTCCCGGTCCCCTCGGCGTCCGGCACCAGTGCCCAGCCAGCGCCCTCGTCGAGCGCGGTCTCCACGGCGTCCAACCCCACCCGGAGGTCCTGCGGTCGCAGGGCCGGGAGGTCGGCCAGCAGCACGGCGACCGCGACGCCGGTCGGGCAGGTGGCCACCCCCTCCCCGACGGCGGCGTTGAGCCCGCCGTCGGCACCGGAGGGGCTCAGGACGTCGGCACCCAAGCCACGGGAGCCTCTCGCCGTCACCGGGTCGTCCGACACGACGAGCGCGCGGTCCACGCCCGGGGTCGCCAGGACGGCGTCCAGGCAGTCCAGCGCCATCGCGAGGGCGAGCCCGGCACGGTCGGAGGTCGCCGCCCCGAGCCGGGACTTCGCCCCCGGTCCGCCCTTGACGGGCATCACGACGTGCCAGCGTCGGCGGGGTTCCACGTGCCGGATGATGTCAGCCGGGACGCGGGCGCGGTGGTACGGGCCCACGTGCTCGACACCCTGTCGGCGGGGGGCCAGGATGGACGCGCCAGACACGGACGCACCACGACAGGGTTGTGCGGGAGCGAGGAGACGCGGTGCGCCGGCGCGGGATGAGTCCGAGTTGCCGGTTCGCCGCGACCCCGCACTACCTGGCCCCTTACGGCAGGCGGCTGCGGCTGCTTCCGCCCCGCCGTGTGGTGGTGGAGGCGGGCCCATCGGTCGACCTGGCGCGCTTCGCCGGCAAGGACCTCGACAAGGCGACGTGCTCGCGGCGACGGAGGCGATCCTCGACGATGTCACCCTGATGCTGGAGCGGCTGCGCGGGCAGACGGCACCGGCGGCTCGGTGGGACCCTGCCGCGCACGGCCGGCCGACGACAGGCAACGACAAGCGGAGGACCGCATGACCCTCGACACCGATGCGCCCGCCGTCCCGAAGGCCTCGACCGCTGCGGTGCTGGGGACGGGTAGCTGGGGGACCACGTTCGCGATGGTCCTGGCGGACGCCGGGCTGGACGTGCGGATGTGGGGTCGCCGCGAGGAGGTCTGCCGCGAGATCACCGAGCGGCACACCAACTCCGACTACCTGCCCGACGTCGAGCTGCCCACCCGGGTGACCGCGTCCCCGGACGCCGGGCAGGTCCTGTCCGGCGCGGAGGTGGTCGTGCTCGCGTTGCCCTCGCAGTCGTTGCGGGAGAACCTGGCCGGCTGGGCGGCCGACATCGACGACGACGCGCTGCTCGTCAGCCTGATGAAGGGTGTGGAGCTCGGCAGCCAGCAGCGGATGAGCGAGGTGATAGCCGACGTCACTGGTGCGGGCAGGGAGCGGATCGCCGTCGTCTCCGGGCCGAACCTGGCCAAGGAGATCGCCGCCCGGCAGCCCACGGCGACGGTCGTCGCCTGCTCCGACCACGCTCGCGCCGAGCAGTTCGCGCTCGTGTGCTCGACCGGGTACTTCCGTCCGTACACCAACACCGACGTCGTCGGGGTGGAGCTGGGAGGCGCCGTCAAGAACGTGATGGCACTCGCGGTGGGCATCGCCGAGGGGATGGGATTCGGTGACAACACCAAGGCTTCGATCATCACCCGCGGGCTGGCCGAGACGTCGCGGCTGGGTGCGGCCTTCGGCGCCGACCCGACGACGATCGCGGGGCTGGCCGGGCTGGGCGACCTCGTCGCCACCTGCGTCTCGCCGCTCTCGCGCAACCGGACCTTCGGCGTCAACCTCGGTCAGGGCAGAACTGTCGAGGAGGTGGTGGAGGCCACGCGGCAGACCGCCGAGGGGGTGAAGTCGTGCCGCTCCATCGCCGAACTCGCGGCGTCGGTCGGTGTCGACATGCCGATCGTCGATCACGTCGTGGCCGTCGTCCACGACGGGATGCCGATCAAGGAGATGGTGGGGTCGCTGCTCTCGCGGGCGCGCAAGCACGAGCAGGCCTGAGCGTGGGCCGCTAGCGCACCGAGCGCAGCGCCGCGTCGAGGTCCGCCCAGAGGTCCTCGACGTCCTCGACCCCGACCGACAGCCGCAGCAACGACTCCGGGACGGCGACCGGCTCGTTTGCGTGGCGGCGGCGACGCTCCAGCGTCGACTCCACGCCACCGAGGCTGGTGGCCGCGACCCACAGGCGGACCGCGCGCGACACGGCGTCCGCGGCGTCGGCGTCGGCCAGCTCGATCGACACCACCGCGCCGAAGCCGCGCATCTGCGCCCTTGCCCGCTGGTGGCCCGGGTCGTCGGGCAGCGACGGGTGGCGCACGCGCGTCACAGCGGGGTGGTCGGCGAGCCGCGAGGCGAGGACCTCGGCGCTCGCCTGGGCGCGGTCGAGCCGCACGGCGAGGGTGCGGATGCCCCGCAGCGCCAGCCAGGCCTCCCACGGGCCGGGGATGGCGCCGTGCAGGGTCCGGTGCCGGCGCAGGCGCTCTGCGAGCCCTGCGTTGGCCGCCACGGTGGCACCCAGAACCACGTCGGAGTGGCCCGCGAGGTACTTGGTGACCGAGTGGACGACCACGTCGGCGCCCAGCGACAGCGGCTGCTGGAGAAGCGGGGTGGCGAAGGTGTTGTCCACCACGACGAGGGCGCCCGCGGCGCGCCCGAGGGCTGCGCAGGCCTCGACGTCGACGATCTCGAGCAGGGGGTTGGTCGGCGACTCCAGCCACAGCATCGCGACCGGTTCGGCCACGAGCAGCTGCTGGACGGCGCCGGTGTCGGCCACGTCGACGCGCACGGTCCGCAGCCGCCCTTGCTCGGAGAGGGTGTCCGCGAGGCTGTGCGTGGTGTTGTACGCGGCCAGCGGCAGGACGACGAGACCGCCGGCAGGTACCTGGGCCATCGTGGCTGAGATGGCGGCCATCCCCGACGCGAAGAGCGTCGCGCCGTCAGGCCGGCCCTCCAGGCGGCCGATGACCTCCTCGCACGCCTGCCACGTCGCGTTGTCGACGCGGCCGTAGACGGGCGTGTCGGCGTCGACATCACCCAGCACGTACGTCGAGCTCAGGGTGACCGGGGCGTTCACCGGTGCCCCCGGCTCGGCGGTGGGACGGCCGGCAGCGACCGCCCAGGTGCTGGCCGACCAGTCGGCGTGATCTGCGTGTGCGTCCACGCGCCGAGGCTAGCCAGGGACGAGCCGGCACGGTGCGCAGGTCGGCGGCTTATGCGGTGAGGCGGCGCACGCCGGTAGGGTCGGCGACCGATGGACGACAACCACGCCGACCAGGCGATCGTGGAGCCCGGTGACGATCGCAAGCCCCGCGTCGCCGTCGTGTTCGGTGGCCGCTCCAGCGAGCACGCGGTCAGCTGCTCGACCGCTGCCGGTGTGCTGGCGGCGATCGACCGTGACGTCTACGACGTGGTCCCCGTGGGGATCACCCGGTCCGGGCGCTGGGTGCTGGCCGCGGACGCGCCGGAGCGCTGGACCCTGACCGGCACGCACGTGCCCGAGGTGACGGCGTCCGAGGGGCCGGGTGTCGTGGTGCCGCGCTCCACCGACACCCGCCAGATGGTGACGCTCGCCGACGGTGAGGTCCCGCAGGCGCTGGGGCAGGTCGACGTCGTGTTCCCGTTGCTGCACGGGCCGTTCGGCGAGGACGGCACCCTCCAGGGGATGCTTGAGCTGGCCGACATCCGCTACGTCGGCTCCGGCGTGCTCGCGTCCGCGATGAGCATGGACAAGCACTGGATGAAGGTGGCGTTCGCCGGGCACGGCATCGAGGTCGGGCCCCACACGGTGATCATGCCGGGGGAGTGGGAGCGTGACCGCGTCGCGTGCGCGGACGCCGTGGCTGCCCTCGGGTGGCCGGTCTTCGTCAAGCCCGCCCGCGCCGGCTCGTCCATGGGCATCAGCAAGGTCGACGGCCCGGACGGGCTCGAGGCGGCAGTCTTGGACGCGCTGCCGCACGACCCGAAGGTGGTCGTGGAGGCGGCGGTCGTCGGCCGTGAGATTGAGTGCGCGGTGCTGGCCGACACCGGCGGCGGTCCCCCGCGGACGTCGCTGCCCGGCGAGATCGAGGTCACCGGTGGTCACGACTTCTACGACTTCGACGCCAAGTACGTCGACGAGGCGAACGTGCGCCTGAGCTGTCCCGCCGACCTGCCCGAGCACGTCACGCAGCGCGTCCGGGAGCTCGCGGCGCGGACCTTCACGGTGATGGGGTGCGAGGGCCTCGCCCGCGTCGACGTGTTCTACACCGACGACCACCGGGTCGTCGTCAACGAGATCAACACGATGCCGGGGTTCACCGCGACGTCGATGTACCCGCGGATGTGGGCGGCGAGCGGCGTCGGGTACCCCGAGCTGGTGGACACCCTGATCCGGCTGGCGCTGCAGCGGCCCACCGGCTTGCGCTGAGAGGCCGTCCGTGGTCGACCTCGCCGGTCACCTCACCTGCTCCTTCTCGATGACGCAGAAGCGGTTGCCGTCCGGGTCGGCCAGGACGACGAAGTCGGCTTGGGGTGGGTACATGTCCCAGTCGACGCGTTCGGCGCCGAGGCCGATCAGGCGCGTCACCTCTGCCTCGTGGTCAGAGGCGTACAGGTCGAGGTGGACGCGGGGGTGCTCCTGCACCTCGGTCTCGCCCTGCATGAGGGAGAGCCGTGCTCCGGTGCCTTGGGCCGGGACGAGGACGACCCAGTCGTCCTCCGGCTCCTCGCGTGGCACGTTCCCGAGCGCCGCGCTCCAGAACCCGATGACGCGGCCGACGTCGCCGACGCCGTCAAGGACGGCGCAACCGCCCAGCGCGGCCATCCGCGTGGGGCCGTCGCGAGAAGTTGTGGCGGGGCGGGGTCGTGTGTGTTGTCCGGGTCGACCTCAGAGGCGTCCAGCGCTCCATGGTCGAACCATGCTCCCGCCAGCAGGGTTCTGCCGCTGGTGTTCCCGGTGTTCACCCGGGCCGCACACGCGTAGCGGAGATCCGTCCCGGGTGGCCCGGGCGGCTGCGCTCGCCCGGTCGTGCCGCGGCACGAGAGATCCCGTCGGCGTCGGGCGACGGCCTATCGTGAGCACGTGATGCCGTTGTTGCTCAGGTGGCTCGCTTCCCTGGTTGCGGGTCTGGTGACTCTCAGTTCTTCGATGGCCAAGAGTCCCGCAGCCTCGGCAGTCCCCTGTCCATGTCGAGGAGGGCAAGCAGCAGTTCAGCCGACGTCTGCCAGCTCCGGCCGCTCGTGCCGAGCTACGCGCTGGCCGGTGCCGAAACTCACGGCGGAGCCATAGGTCTCGCCAGTGAGGGGCGCGTAGGGCACCCATCCATCTCGTCGGACGTCAGCACCGGTGCTGGGGCCGGCTTCCGCTCGTCGGCCTCACAAGCCGGCCACAGCGGCCACCAGCACGGAGGCGAGCAGGCCCAGGCTGAGGAGGCCGACCACCACCACGTGCACCACGGTACCCATCCGACGTCCCACGGACGGTCGTCTTGACCTGGTTGCTCACCGCGGACGTGCCAACGACGTAGGGCCGGCTCAGACGGGTCAGCCGCCGGCCATCGCGCCGACGATCATGAACGGCTCCTCGCCGTAGATGACCCGCTCCGGAAGGGGGGTGCCCGGCGCCTGGTGGGACAGGTCCTCCTCGCAGGCGTAGAAGCGCACGAACGGTCGTCGCGTCGCTGTCGCCCGGTCGCGGATCGTGCCGAGCAGCATCGGGAACGCCGCCTCGACAGCGTCGAGCACCGACTCCTGCGTGACCTCACCCTGGACATCGACGCGGACCTCACCCTGCACCTTGGCCATCGCCCGCAGGTGTGCCGGCAGGATCACCCACACCGACTCGCTCATGACGTCCTCATCGCAGCGTCTGCACCTCCACGGACAGCACCCCCGGCAGGTCACGGACGATCGGCGCCCACGAGTCACCGGAGTCGTTGGACGCGTACACCTGGCCACCGGTGGTCCCGAAGTAGACGCCGCACGACTCGTGCTGGTCGACGGCCAGCGCGTCACGCAGCACGTTGACGTAGCAGTCCTGCTGCGGCAGGCCGGCGGTCAACGCCTCCCACTGGTCTCCACCGGTGCGGCTGCGGTAGACGCGTAGCTTGCCGTCCGGCGGGAAGTGGTGGGAGTCGCTCGTGATCGGCACGACGTAGACGGTCTCGGGCTCGTGAGCGTGCGCCGCGATGGGGAAGCCGAAGTCCGACGGCAGGTTGCCGCTGACCTCGTGCCACGTGTCCCCGGCGTCCTCGCTGCGCAAGACGTCCCAGTGCTTCTGCATGTAGAGCACGTCGGGGTTGGCCGGGTGCATGTCGATGCGGTGGACGCAGTGGCCGACCTCGGAGTCCTGGTCGGGGATCTCGCCGGAACGCAGACCCTTGTTGATCGGCTGCCAGGTCTGCCCGCCGTCGGACGAGCGGAAGGCACCGGCCGCGGAGATCGCCACGTAGAGCCGGTCCGCGTCGGTCGGGTGCTGCCGGGTCGTGTGCAGGCACATGCCGCCGGCGCCGGGCTGCCACTGCGGGCCGGTGTCGTGCTGGCGCAGGCCCGACAGCTCTGTCCACTGGGCACCGCCGTCGGTGGACTTGAACAGCGCCGCGTCCTCGACACCGGCGTAGACCGTCTCCGCGTCGTGGATCGAGGGCTCCAGGTGCCAGACGCGGGTGAAGGCCCAGGGCCGCAACGACCCGTCGTACCACTGGTGCTCGCCGGGGACCCCGTCGTAGGTGAAGTCGTTGCCCACCGGGTCCCAGGACGACCCCCCGTCATCGGAGCGCTGGATCACCTGCCCGAACCAGCCGCTGGACTGCGAGGCGTAGACCCGGTCGGGATTCACCGGCGACGCCTTCACGTGGTAGATCTCCCAACCGGGGAAGTTTGGGCCGTCGACGACCCAGTCCGTGCGCCTCTCGTCCGAGGTCAGGACGAACGCCCCCTTACGGGTCCCGACCAGGACACGTGTGCCACCCATCCGCTTGCTCCCTCCGTACGGCCAGCCGGCCATGACGCTACTCGCCCGGCCCGACAGAAGAGACCGCCGACCGGGCCGAAAGTCATCGGTCCGGCGGACTCGATCTCCTGCGTCACCTCCCTCGTCGGAGTCGCGTGGTCGTGCCGGCATCGACCTCGCCGCCGAAGTACTGGTCCAGCACCTCGCCGAAGACCGGCTCACCTGGGTCCGCGACGGCGAACAGTGTCATCGAGGAGTGCAGCTTCTGCGCGTCCACCGCGCCGAGGACCTCGACGGCGTCGATCAGCGAGAGCCCGGACAGGACGCGGGAGGTCTGCAGCAACCGCGGCCCGAGGACAGGGTGCGCGAGGTAGGCCTCCGCCTCCGGCAGACCGGAGATCGCGAAGTACCGTGCGATCGGGCTGCGACCGAGCCCGGCCACCTGCGGGAAGACGAACCACATCCAGTGGCTCCTCTTGCTGCCCTGCCGCAGCTCGTGCACGGCCTGGTCGTAGGTGCCTCCGGCGTCCTGGGCGTCCACGAACCGCTGCAGATCGAAAGCGTCCTGCCCTGACCCACCGTGCCCGCGGCTCGACCCGGTCACAGGCAGGCGCGGGTCTGCTCGACGACCGACGCCGCCGGCGACAGGGCGCCCAGGACGACGTCCGGCGGCTGACCGGCGTCCGGCACCGTGACGGCGATGCCCGGGTCGCGACCGAACGTCGTGTAGAGCCGCCCACCGTCGAGCTCGGTGAGCACCCAGTCGACGCCGTCGAAGGTGCTGCACAGGTCCGTGGTGGCGTCGGGGGACTGCACGCCGCACCGAAGGACGACCGCAGGCTCGCCCCACGCAGCCGTGGACTGGCTCGTCGTCGTCCGGCGTCCGCCCTCGCCCACCTCGTCGGGCAACGAGATGATCACCTGCGCGCACAACGGGTTCGCCGCTCCCGGCGCGGCCGGCACCCCGACCGCCGTGGTGCAGGCAGTGAGCAGCATGCTCCCGGCCACCAGCGGCCCGAGCCGTGCGGCCGGGCGCAGGCCGGGCACCGGGGAGCGGGTCAGGCGTGGACGACGGTGCAGGTGACCGTCCGCGTGATGCCCTTGACGCCCTGGATCCTCGACATCACCAGGGGGCCGAGCTCCTCCACGTTCGCTGCCTCGACGCGCACGATGACGTCGTAGGGGCCGGTCACGTCCTCGGCGAGCATGACACCGCCGATCGTGGCGATCTCCTCGGCGACGGCCGCGGCCTTGCCCACCTCGGTCTGGACCAGTACGTAGGCCTGCACCACCACGGTGTCCTCCAGGGTTCGTGAACGACGTCGGTCACATCGGGGCGTCACGCTACCGTGCCGCCGTGACCCGCCCGCACACGCTCGCGGACCTCGGGGAGTCGGGGCTGCTGCGCCAGATCTTTCCCCTGCTGCCGGTGGGGGAGCGCACCCTGCTGGGCCCCGGGGACGACGCCGCTGTCGTGGCCGCTCCCGACGGGCGGGTCGTCGTCACCACCGACGTGCTCGTCGAGGGCCGCGACTTCCGGACCGACTGGTCGAGTGCGGCCGACGTCGGGTGGAAGGCCGCGGCGCAGAACCTCGCCGACATCGCCGCGATGGGTGCTGTTCCGACGGGTCTCGTCGTCGGCCTGGTCGCGCCACCTGCCACGGACGTCGAGTGGGCGCTCGGACTCAGCCGCGGGCTGGCCGCGGCCTGCGAGGGCACGGGAGCCGGCGTGCTGGGTGGCGACCTGTCGTCAGGCCCGGTGCTGATGGTGTCGGTGACGGCCTTCGGCGACTTGGAGGGGCGTGAGCCGGTCCGGCGCGATGGCGCCCGGCCGGGTGACGTCGTCGCGGTCGCGGGCGTCCTCGGGCACGCGGCGGCCGGGTTGGCGCTCCTGGAGGCCGGACTGCCCCTGGTCGCCCCCGAGCTGGTCGAGGCGCACCGCCGTCCGCGTCCCCCGTACGCCGGGGGACCGGTGGCCGCACGGGCAGGAGCGACGGCGATGCTCGACGTCAGCGACGGGCTGGTCCGCGACCTCGCCCGGATCG
The DNA here is from genome assembly GCA_038232615.1 of Actinomycetales bacterium. Classification (GTDB taxonomy): domain Bacteria; phylum Actinomycetota; class Actinomycetes; order Actinomycetales; family DASROP01; genus DASROP01. Next base: position 1,956 of record JBBSNO010000033.1, on the reverse strand, counting down.
CGGACGCCAGTGGCGTCAGCGTCGACGTCGAGGGGAGTCAGGCGGGCAGGTGGACGGCGGCCCTCGAGGCTGCAGCCGCCGCGCTAGGCCGCACCGGCGCGGCGTTCGGGCTCGCCTGGGACTGGGTGCTGAGCGGCGGTGAGGACCACGCGCTGGCCGCCTGCTTCCCCCGTGGGACGGCGTTGCCCACGGGGTTCACCGAGATCGGTGAGGTGCTCCCGCGCCTGACCGGGCGGACGCCGGTGACGCAGGACGGTGACGACATCACCGGGCCGGTCGGCTGGGACCACTTCTCAGACTGACAGGACGTGTCCCGCGCAGATGTCGGGAAGTCCTTGATCGCCGGGCGGAGAGTCCTTGATCGCCGGGGGACGTGCGAGAGGCCGGACCCGTGCGGGTCCGGCCTCTCGCGTCACGGTCGGGTCAGCGGGTGACCTTGCCGGCCTTCAGGCACGAGGTGCACACGTTGAGGCGCTTGGGGGTCGCACCCACCATGGCACGCACGCGCTGGATGTTCGGGTTCCAGCGGCGCTTCGTCCGCCGGTGGGAGTGCGAGATGCTGTGACCGAAACCCGGCCCCTTGCCGCAGACGTCGCAGTTGGCAGCCACGGGTTCAACTCCTGAAGTGTGTCGAGGTCTCCTCGCGCGTGCACGGCAGCGCCCTGCACCGAACAGCACGAGAGCCCGGATCTGGCCCGGGCACCGCGTCCAGGGTAGCCGAGGAGCGGCGGACGCCGAAATCCGTCCGCGCCACCGTCGGCGGCGCCTTGTTAGCCTGCGCCACCTCACCGGCGCGGGCCGGTGCCCGGACCGGTGGAGGTGCGCGTGATCGAGGTGCTGGACGGCGCGGCCGCCCGGCGCTGGGTCGAGGCCGCCGTCGAGGGCCTGGCGGCGGCCCGCGAGCGCATCGACGCCCTCAACGTGTACCCGGTGCCGGACGGCGACACGGGCACGAACCTGCACCTGACCCTGCGGCAGGCCCAGCGGGACCTCCACCTCCTGGACGCCGCCGCCTCGCTCGCCGAGATCAGCGACGTCGTGGCCCGCGGCGCCCTGATGGGGGCCCGCGGCAACTCCGGGATCATCACCAGCCAGCTCCTGCGCGGCTGGGCCGACGAGCTGGCGCGGCCCGGGCCGGCGGACGCCGCCAGGGTGCGTTCCGCGCTGTCGCGGGCGGACGAGCAGGCATGGGGCGCCGTGGAGGACCCGGTCGAGGGGACGATGCTTTCGGTCACCCGGGCCGCGGCCGTCGCCGCCGCGGACGCGGGCCCCTCGCTCGCGGACGTCGTCCAGGCGGCGGTCGCGGGAGCTCGCACCGCGCTGGCAGCGACCACCGAGCAGCTCATGACCCTCCGGGATGCCGGGGTGGTGGACGCGGGCGGCTGCGGGATCGTCGTTCTGCTGGAGGCCCTGGCCGCCGTCGTGACCGGGCGCGACCCTGTGGGCCTGTCGGGCGATCTGACCCGTCCCCCCGCGGAGCCGCTGGCGCTCGCCGCGGGCGAGGGCTGCCCCGACGCCGAGCCCAGCGGCCCTGCGTTCGAGGTGATGTTCCTGCTCGACGGTGCGGACGACGGGGTCCCGGCCCTGCGCTCCCGGCTCGCGGGGCTCGGCGACAGTCTCGTCGTGGTCGGCGGTGCGGGGTTGTGGCACGTCCACGTCCACACCGACGAGCCTGGTGCCGCCGTCGAGGCAGGCATCGGGGCGGGCCGGCCGCACCAGCTGCGCATCACGCACTTCGCTACGATGGCCGCTGCCGTCCCCGCTGGGACGGCCGGCACCCCCGAGACGACGGGCACCGCCCAGGCAGCCGGCACCCTCGGGGCGGCCGGCACCGCCGAGCGCGCCGGTGCCACCGGCAGCGGCTCGCCGGTGGGGGAGCCACGGGACGCCGTCGGAGTCGTGGCCTGGGCCGCCGGCCCCGGCCTGGCCGAGACGTTCCGCGCCTCCGGCGTGGTC
>JBBSNO010000032.1:0-17634 GCA_038232615.1 Actinomycetales bacterium | reverse complement strand
TGTTGCACCCGACGCTGATCGAAACCCAGCCGCTGCTCGCCGAGTCGCGCTTGGTGGGCAGCGTAGAGGGGAAGACCTCGAGGGACTCCAGGATCTCAACCTGCGCCCGCTCGTTGTGGGCGGCGCGCTGGAGCAGGGCCGGGAGCGAGCCGATGTTGTGCGTGCCGAACACGACGTCCACCCACGGCGCCCTGGTGACGATGGTGTCGCGGTCCTTCTGGCCCAGGCACCCGCCGACGGCGATCTGCATGCCGGGCCGCTTCGCCTTGACCGGCGCGAGGTGGCCGAGGTTGCCGTACAGCTTGTTGTCGGCGTTCTCGCGGACGGCGCAGGTGTTGAGGACGACGAGATCAGCAGAGCCCGGATCGTCCACGGCAGGCGCGTAGCCGGCGTCCTCCAGCAGTCCCGCGATGCGCTCGGAGTCGTGCACGTTCATCTGGCACCCGAAGGTGCGCACGGTGTAGGTCCTCATCTCGTGGACCAGGGTACGTGGCCCGCGGAAACCCCCGCGTCAGGTTGCTAACAGGTCACAACATGGCAACTCTCGCACGCGTTTGGCTGACCCGGTGATCGCGCTCCACTAGGTTTCGCGCATGGCCGAGCCCTCCGACCGACGTGACGACGCGGTCGCGCCGCGCCGGGACGAGCCCGCCACGGCTTCCTCGTCGCACCAGCCGCTCGTCGTAATGGACGCCGTCAACAAGCACTTCGGCGACCTGCACGTGCTCAAGGACATCAACCTCACGGTCGGCACGGGCGAGGTGGTCGTCGTCATCGGCCCCTCGGGGTCGGGCAAGTCGACGCTGTGCCGCACGATCAACCGGCTGGAGACGTACGAGTCCGGGTCGATCACCCTCGACGGGCAGCCGCTGCCGGCGGAGGGCAAGGAGCTCGCGAAGCTGCGGGCCGACGTCGGCATGGTGTTCCAGTCGTTCAACCTGTTCGCCCACAAGACCGTGCTGCAGAACGTGACCCTCGGCCCGCTCAAGGTGCGCAAGCTGAAGAAGACGGACGCCGACAAGCGCGGTCGCGAGATCCTCGAGCGAGTAGGCGTGGAGAACCAGGCGGACAAGTACCCGGCGCAGCTCTCCGGTGGGCAGCAGCAGCGCGTGGCGATCGCCCGCGCCCTGGCCATGGAACCCAAGGTGATGCTCTTCGACGAACCCACCTCCGCCCTGGACCCCGAGATGATCAACGAGGTGCTCGACGTCATGACGTCGCTGGCGAAGAGCGGGATGACCATGGTCGTCGTCAGCCACGAGATGGGGTTCGCGCGCCGGGCCGCCGACCGCGTCGTGTTCATGGACGCCGGCGAGATCGTCGAGGAGAACACGCCCGAGGACTTCTTCACCAAGCCGCGCTCGGACCGCGCCAAGGACTTCCTGTCCAAGATCCTGACCCACTGACCCCTGCAGGTACGACACCCGCCCACGACGAGCCACCGACGGACGACGACCCGAGAGGACGGACCCATGAGGTTCCGACGCACCACCCTGGCCGCCAGCCTGGCCGCCGCAGCACTGACCCTGGCCGCGTGCGGAGGCGGCGAGGAGGAAGCAACACCCGAGGTCGAGGTGGAGACCGAGGCCGAGTTCGAGGCCGGCACGGCGATGGCCGAGCTGTCCGAGGCCGGCACGATCCGCGTCGGCACCAAGTTCGACCAGCCCGGCTTCGGCCTGGAGAACCTCGAGGGCGAGCTGGAGGGCTTCGACGTCGAGATCGCGAAGATTATCGCCGGCGCCCTCGGCATCGAGGAGGACGGCATCGAGTGGGTGGAGGCTCCCTCCGCCGTCCGCGAGGAGGTGATCGAGGGCGGTGACGTCGACATGGTCGTCGCCACCTACACCATCAACGACGAGCGTGCCGAGCGGATCACGTTCGCCGGCCCGTACTACGAGGCCGGTCAGCAAATCATGGTGGCTGCGGACAACGACACCATCACCGGTCCCGAGTCGCTGATGGAGAACCCCGACGCCATCGTCTGCTCTGTGACGGGATCGACCCCCTCGGAGCAGATCCGCGAGTACCTGGCAAGCCCCGACCAGCTGGTGCTGTTCGAGGAGTACTCCCAGTGCGCCGACGCCCTCGGGAACGGCCAGGTCCAGGCCGTCACGACGGACAACGTCATCCTGCTCGGCTTCGTCTCGGAGTCCGACGGCGCCTACAAGCTCGTCGGCGAGCAGTTCACCGAGGAGCCGTACGGCATCGGCATCGAGAAGGGCGACGTCGCGTTCTGCGAGTTCATCAACACGACGCTGCAGGAGAGCGAGGAGGCGTACCTGGCCGCCTGGGAGTCGACCGCCGGCCAGATCGAGGGCACGCAGACCCCCGAGCTGCCCGCACCGAACGAGTGCGTCTGACCCGATACTGACGTCCGGGCCGGACCGGACGTAGCCGACGGGTCCGGGCACCACGGTGCCCGGGACCTGTCGGCGGTCGGACCACGCTGGTTCTTGGTGTACATCTCGAGGCAGGAAGGGAGCTGTGCGTGGAGGCGGTCACCCAGAACCTCGACCTGTACTGGGCCGGGTTCCGCACCTCGCTCGGCATCTGCCTCGTGGCGATGGTGGGCTCGCTGCTGCTCGGTACCGTGATCGCCGCGTGCCGGGTGTCACCGGTGCCCCCGCTGCGCGGACTCGGCACGTTCTGGGTCAACACGTTCCGCAACACGCCACTCTCGGTGGTGCTCTTCTTCTGCGCCTTTGGCCTGCCCGAGATCGGGATCAACCGGTCGTTCTACTTCTTCGGGGTCCTCGGCCTCGTCCTCTACACGTCGGCGTTCGTGTGCGAGGCGATCCGTTCGGGCATCAACTCGGTCTCGGCCGGCCAGGCGGAGGCCGCACGCTCGGTCGGGCTGACGTTCACCCAGTCACTGCGGTTCGTCGTCCTGCCCCAGGCGTTGCGCACGGTCGTCCCTCCGCTCGGCAGCGTCATCATCGCGATGTTCAAGAACTCGGCCGTCGTCGGCGCCTTCGGCGTCGGCGCCGACCTCTTCAGCGTCGGGAACACCCTGACGAGCGCGCGTGGCTTCGAGACGCTGCCGGTCTTCACCGGGGTGGCCATCGGCTACCTCGCCATCACCCTCCCGGCGGGTGCCCTGCTCCAGGTCATCGAGCGCAAGGTGGCGATCGCGCGATGAGCGAGCGAAGCGAGCGCATCAGACACAGCGTGACGCTCGACGCGACGACGGAGGAGGAGCGTTGAGCGAGCAGGCTGTTCTTTACGACGCTCCGGGGCCCCGGGCAAAACGCCGGGTCGCCATCGGCACCGCTGCGGCCGTGGTGCTGATCCTGGCGCTGGTGTACGTCGTCTTCGACCGGCTCGCCGACCGCGGCCAGTTCACGATGGAGAAGTGGGGTCCGCTGGTCAACCCCTCCAACGAGAACTTCTCGCTGGTCTGGAACGTCCTGGCCGAGGGCCTCGTCAACACCCTGAAGGCCGCCGCCCTGGCGATGGTGCTCTCCGTCGTGCTCGGCACCGTCATCGCCGTCGGACGACTTTCCCTCGGCCGGGCGGGCCGGCTCCCGCTGGTCGCGATCGTCGAGCTGTTGCGCGGGCTCCCCGTGGTCATCCTCATCTACTACGGCGTGAGGGTGCTCCCCGACGTCGGGGTCGACCTCTCCGGGCTGCCCGGCGGCCGAGTGCTGTGGGGTCTGGTACTGGGCCTGACGTTGTACAACATGGTGATCTTCGCCGAGGTGGTGCGAGCCGGCGTCCTGTCGCTGCCACGAGGTCAGCGGGAGGCGGCGCTGGCGACGGGTCTGACCAACGGCCAGGCGATGCGGATCGTGCTGCTCCCCCAGGCGTTCCGGGTGATGCTGCCCGCGATCATCAGCCAGCTCGTCGTCGTCCTCAAGGACACATCGTTGATCACCTTCGTCGGCAACTTCGACGAGCTCCTCGGGCAGGGCGAGAGCGTGCAGCGCAACCTCGACAACCCGATCCAGACGTTCGTCGTCATCGCCCTGCTCTACATCTCGCTGAACTACGCGCTGAGTCGCCTGGCGCAGTACATCCAGCAGCGCCAGGCCCGCGCCGGTCGCAGCGCGGGTGGGCGGATCGCGGAGCAGACCACCACCGCCGGAGCCTGACCCGCACCACCCGTCCGAGCCGGGCTGCGTCCACAGTCCGCGGTGATCAAGGACGGACTCTGTGCCGGCCGCATCGCTCAGGACGCCGTGCACAGCCCGCGGTGATCAAGGACTCCGTGCAGGTTCACCAGGGCGGCGTCGCGGCCGCCTCGGAGTCGGAGTCGGAGTCGAGAGCCTCGCGGATCACGCGCATCGCCAGCCCGGAGGGGTAACCCTTGCGGGCGAGCATCCCCGCGAGGCGCCGGGTGCGTGCGACGCGGTCCAACCGTCTGGTCGACGCCAGCCGCCGATCCACCAGCCTTCGCGCGGTGGCTGCCTCTTCGTCCGGGTCCAGACCATCCAGCGCCGCCCTGGCCGTGTCGTCGTCCACGCCCTTGGTCCGCAACTCGTGCGCCAACGTGCGGCGGGCGAGCCCGCGCGTCGTCTGTCGCGAGCGCACCCAGCCCTGCGCGAAGGCTGCGTCGTCGACGAGCCTGACCTCCTCGAGCCGGTCGAGCACCGCCTCAGCCACTCCTGCGGGCCCCTGCTTCTGGTCCATCCGGGCCCGCAGCTCGGCCCGGCTGCGCGGCCTCATCGCCAGCTGCCGCAACGCGATGGCGCGAGCCGCGGAGTACGGGTCCGCGGTCTCGACCGGCTCACTCGGGTCTGCCGGCCGGCCGGTCAGGGCCGCCGTGTCGTCCGTGCTGATGCACCCCGCCCCGGACGGCGACACGGCGACGTCCGGGGCAGGCATATCGCCACGCTTCCTCATGGGTGCCCTCAGAACTCGACGGGCACCTCGGCCCCGGCGGGCTCGTCGACCCTGGCCCCGACACCGAGCTTCTCCTTGATCTTCTTCTCGATCTCGTCACTCAGGTCGGGGTTGTCCTTGAGGAACTGTCGGGCGTTCTCCTTGCCCTGTCCCATCTGGTCGCCCTCGTACGTGTACCAGGCCCCGGACTTGCGGACGAAGCCGTGCTCGACACCCATGTCGATCAGGCCACCCTCGCGGGAGATGCCCTTGCCGTAGATGATGTCGAACTCGGCCTGCTTGAACGGGGACGCCATCTTGTTCTTCACGACCTTGCACCGGGTGCGGTTACCGATCGGCTCGGTCCCGTCCTTGAGCGTCTCGATCCGTCGGACGTCGAGCCGGACGGACGCATAGAACTTCAACGCCTTGCCGCCGGTCGTCGTCTCGGGGCTGTTGTGCACCATCACGCCGTCGGCGAAGTAGTTGTGCGAACCCTCGACCTCGATGTCGTAACGGCCCACCGGCTGATCGTGGTGCACCGTTCGACGGCCGACGACCCGAGCCGGCATCAGCACCGTCGCAGGCTCGATGAGCGCCGCCTGCACATCGAACTTGCCCTGGAAACGGGGAAGAAGCTTGTACTGCATGCTCGGGTGCACATACGGCGCGATCAACTCGTGCAGCTTGGCAGTCGCTGCGGTGGTGAAGGACAAAGTCGCCATCTGCCGGGTACCGAGGAGGTGGAGCCGGGCCTCCAGCCCGAAGCTGTCCCGCAAGTGGTCGCGCAGTCGCTCACGCGACCCGGGGCTCATCGCCTCGACGCAGACCTCGGCCCGCCCGGAGCCGCCGACAGTCCTGGTCTGCAGCCCCTTGGGCCGCAGCGTGAAGCCCGCGCCGTCCTGGTACCAGACCGCAAGGGCCAACGGTGTGAGCGCCTTCAGGTAGTCCCAGGTGATGTGCTTCTTACCGTCACCGAAGTAGACGACCTCACGCAGCTCTGCCAGCTCCGGCAACGGCGTGAGGTCGATGTGGACAGCTCCGTTGGGGCGCACACTGCGGGTTTGGCCGATGTTTCCGAGCATCCCCGCCTTCCAGTCGATGTAGTCAGCCTGCTTGGCGCCGTGGCCCATGCGAAAGCGAGCGCTGCACCCGTCCTGCGAGACCGGCTGCCCGAGGGACGCGTCCCCGAGGAGACCACCGAGGACAACCTGCCACTGCTGGTCCGACAGCCGAGCAAGCTGTGGAGCCATCACCCTGTCGCCGGCGATGATCTCCCCGGCCTCGTGCCACCCGCCCGGGGTCCGCACCAGGTGGTTGCTCGTGAGCTCCAGCGTGCTGGTACCTGGATTGCCGCGTCCTGTTGGTCCTCGCCGGATCGAGAGCTCCACGAACTCCTGGGTAGGACCGTTGTCGAACCAGTCAGTCACTCGCCGAGACACGATGCCGTCGCTTGCCGGGTCGTAGCTCAGCACCTCGACGGCCTCCCGGGCGTCGACGATGTCGCCGATCCTCCGCTGAGATCCGTCCACCAACATGATCTGCGTGTCGTACGTCACGCACCCGAACATGACTCCGATCTTCTCGCGGAGCTGGTTGATGAAGATCATGGTCGTCTTCGACTGACTCAGTGCGCCGGCGAGCTTGCGCAACGCCTGGGACATCAACCTGGCCTGCAGACCGCCGTGGCTGTCGCCCATCTCACCCTCGATCTCGGCGCGCGGAACGAGCGCCGCGACGGAGTCGATGACGATGATGTCGAGAGCGCCGGAGCGGATCAGCATGTCCGCGATCTCCAGCGCCTGCTCACCGGTGTCCGGCTGGCTGACGAGCAACGAATCCGTGTCCACGCCGAGGTTCTGGGCGTACTCGGGGTCGAGCGCGTGCTCGGCGTCGATGAAGGCCGCGATACCGCCCGACTTCTGGGCGTTGGCCACGGCGTGGAGCGCCAGGCTCGTCTTTCCGGAGCTCTCCGGACCGTAGATCTCCACCACACGGCCGCGGGGGAGACCGCCGATACCGAGGGCAACGTCCAGGGCGATGGAGCCGGTCGGGATCACGTCGATGGGCACGCGGACCTCGTCGCCGAGGCGCATCACGGATCCCTTGCCGAACTGGCGGTCGATCTGGGCGAGCGCCGTGTCGAGCGCCTTCTCGCGATCTGCAGGAGCGGGCATGTGTCCACCTCGTGTTGCCGGCGCGGGACGCCGGGGCCTCTGTGTTGTCATCACCGCAGACGCTACGAGCCACCACCGACAGGGCCGCAAGGCCACGCCGGCAACCTGTGGATCGTGGGACTGCGGGAGCCGAACTGTGGATAACTCTAGACGTACAGGTGTTCGACGCTGCCGCGACACGCCCACGATCGCCCTCGCGTGCGCGAAGTCCTTGATCACCGGGCGGGAGTTCCTTGATCACCGGGAGGGAGTTCCTTGATCACCGGCGGGAGTTCCTTGATCACCGTGGGTCAGGGGGCGGCGCACCGGGTCAGGGGAGCAGGAGACGCTCCAGGCGGCGGGCGGCCACGACGAGCCCGACCAGCCCCGTCACCAGCAGGTAGCCCACGTGCACGAGCAGGCCGGCGCCGATGCTCCCGAGCATCAGGTCGCGCACCAGCGCGACCCCGTGGAACAGCGGCGTTGCCTGAACCAGCCACTGCAACGGCTCGGGGTACGTCGACAGCGGGTAGAAGGTCGCGGAGAACAGGAACATCGGCAGGATCGCCAGCTGGACGTAGTCGAAGTCCTGCCACGAGCGCATGAACGTGGTGCACGCCATCCCGGCCGCGGCGAAGGCGAAGCCGATCAGCGAGGCCGCGGGGACCGCCAGCAGCGCCCACCACGACTGAACCAGCCCCGCCAGCAGCGCGACCACGAAGAAGCCGAGCGAGTAGACCAGCCCCCGCATCAGCGCCCACGAGATCTCACCGACGGCGATGTCGCGAGGGCCGAGCGGCGTGGCGAGCACCGAGTCGTAGAGCCGGTTGTACTTGAGCTTGAAGAAGACACCGAAGGACGCGTCGTAGATCGCGCCGTTCATCGCGGAGGCGGCGAGCAGTGCCGGTGCCACGAAGGTGGCGTACGCGACCGGCGTCCCGGCGTCCGTCGTGACCTGCCCGACCAGCGCGCCGAGACCGACGCCGAGGGAGAACAGGTAGAAGACCGGCTCGAAGAAGCCCGAGACGATCGCGATCCAGGAGCGCCGGAACACCCGCCAGTTCCGCTCGACCAGCATCCGCGCCAGCCCGGCGCCGGCCGGCAGCGGCAGGGCCCGGGCCAGGCGGTGCAGGCCGGACGGCGGTGCGCCCGTGTCCGTGGACGTCGTCATCAGACCACCAGCCGCCGCGTGAAGGTGCGGTGGCCGACGACGACCCCGCCGACCACCCACGCGAGCAGGTACGCGACGTGACCGACAGCCGGCAGGAGCGAGGGGGACCCGAGCGCCAGGTCGCGGCACAGGTCCACGGCGTGCCACAGGGGCGTCACGTACGCCAACGGCTCGATGAGGCCGGGTAGCTGCGATACCGGGAAGAAGGTGCCGGAGAACAGGAACATGGGCATCACCACGAGCCGGAAAAGCGCAGCGAAACCGCTGTCGCTCTCCTGCGTCGCCGCGAACGCGAACACCGGTGTCGCGAAAGCCATCCCGCACAGCACCGCCACCGGCAGCGCGAGCACCCCCCACCACGACCGCACCGTCCCGAGCGCTGTCGCCACGGCCAGGAACACCGTCGCCGCGATGGTCACCCGCAGCGCCACGTAGGCCAGGTGGCCGAGCAGGACGTCGGTGACCCGCAGCGGCGCCGCGAGCATCGCGTGGTACTGCCGCTGCCACTTGATCGCGCCCATCACGGTGAACGTGGACTCCCCCACCGCGCACTGCATGGCCGAGGCGGCGAGCACGCCCGGCGCGATGTACTGCACGTACGGCACACCGATCCCGTCCGAGGTGCCGCCGTCGACGAGGGCGCCCAGCCCGAACCCCATCGCGGCCAGGAACAGCACGGGCGAGAGCAGGTCGCTGAAGACGCTGCCCCGCCATGTGCGCCGGTAAGCCGCCAGCCAGTACGAGAAGGCACGGGCACCCATCCACCCCGAGGCGTGCGGCGCCGCGCCGACGGACGCCGTCATCAGTCGACCAGCGTGCGGCCGGTGAGCCGGAGGAAGACGTCCTCCAGGCTCGAGCGCCGCACCAGGTGGGACATCGGGGTGAGCCCACGGGCGTGCACCGCGGACGTCGAGGCGTCACCGTCGTCGGTGTACAGCAGCAGGCGGTCGGGCAGGACCTCGACGCGTTCGGCGAGGCCCTCGACCTGCGCGGCGAGCGGAGCGTGGTCGTCGACGGCGAACCGCAGCTCCAGCACCTCCCGCGTCGAGTACTGCTCGATCAGGGAGCGTGGGGAGCCCTCGGCGACGATGCGGCCGTGGTCCATCACCACGAGCCGGTCGCACAGCTGCTCGGCCTCGTCCATGTAGTGCGTGGTCAGTACGAGCGTCACGCCCCGGCGCTTGAGCCGGAACAGCCTGTCCCACAACGCGTGCCGGGCCTGCGGGTCGAGTCCGGTCGTCGGCTCGTCGAGCAGCAGCATCTCGGGATCGTTGACCAGCGACCGCGCGATCGTCAGCCGACGCTTCATTCCGCCCGACAGCGGCTCGACCTTGGACGTGGCCCGCTCGGTGAGCTGCGCGAACTGCAGCAGCTCGGCCGCCCGCTCGCGCACGAGCGACGTCGCGAGCCCGAAGTACCGGCCGTAGACGAGGATGTTCTCCTCGACGGTCAGCTCCTCGTCAAGGGTGTCGCGCTGTGGGACGACGCCGAGCCGCGCACGGATCGCGGGGCCGTCGGTCGCCGGGTCCATGCCGAGGATGCGCAACGACCCTCCGGTGGGAGGCGACACGCAACCGACCATCCGCATCGTCGAGGACTTGCCAGCGCCGTGCGGGCCGAGGAAGCCGAACGCCTCGCCCCGGTGCACCTGCACATCGATGCTGTCGACGGCGATGAAGTCGCCGAACGTCTTGGTGAGGCCGCGGGCGTCGACCAGCACGTCGTCGCCGGTCCGCGCCGTCCGCCCCACCGCCTGCTCCCCCGTCACCTGTCCCACGTCCGCTCACGCTAGACGGTGACCATGACGGTCGGCGAGCGAGATTCGTCCGTACCGCACCGCCCCGGCGCGGGGCCGTCGTCCGGCCCGCTCTGTCAGTCCACGCCGGGACGGACCACCCCCGCCTCGTAGGCGAACACCACGGCGTGCACCCGGTCACGGACGCCGATCTTGTCGAGCACCGACGCGACGTGCGACTTCGCCGTGGTGTCGCCGACGTGCAACGACGTGGCGATCTCGGCGTTGGAGCAGCCACGGGCCAGCAGCCCCAGCACCTCCCGCTCGCGCGTGGTCAGCCGGTCGAGCTGGCCAGCTGCGTCCCGATGGCGACCGCGCAGCGACACGAACTGCTGCACGAGACGGTTGGTCACACGTGGGGCCAGCATCGCCTCTCCGGACGCCACCACATGCACCGCGTGCACGAGGTCCTCAGGAGGGGAGTCCTTGAGCAGGAAACCGCTGGCGCCTGCCTGCAGCGCGCTGAAGACATACTCGTCGAGGTCGTAGGTGGTGAGAACCAGCACCCGAGTCGATGTCTGGGCAGTCACCTCACGGGTGGCTGCGATCCCGTCGAGGACCGGCATCCGGATGTCCATGAGCACCACGTCGGGGCGGCTACGCCGGCAGAGTTCGACCGCCTCACGCCCGTCCGATGCCTCGCCCACGACCTCCAGGCCGTCCTCCGACTCCAGCAGGCGCCGGAAGCCGGCACGGATGAGTGCCTGGTCGTCGGCCACCGCGACCCGCACCGTCATCCGTGCTCCGCCGCGAGCGAGGGGATCCGCGCGCGCACGACGAACCCGCCGTCCTCGTCGCTCGCTGCGTGCAGCTCCCCGCCGTAGACCCGCACGCGTTCCCGCATCCCGGCCAGCCCGTGGCCGCTGCACACAAGTCCGGTCGGAGGGACGCTCGGGCCGTTGTTCTGGATCTCCAGCAGGATCGCGTCGTCCCGGTAGTCGATAGCGACACTCACGTGCGAGCCCGGAGCGTGCTTGACCGCGTTCGTCAGCGCCTCCTGCGCGATCCGGTACGCCGAGAGGTCGACTCCCGCCGGTACCTCGCGCGAAGACCCGTGGACGGCGAGGGTGACCTGGTGTCCCGCCCGCCTCACGTCGTCGAGGACGTCGTCGATGCAAGCCAGCGTGGGCAGCGGCTGCAGCAGAGCCGTGTCGTCGTCCGTTCGCAGCAGGCCGAGCAACCTGCGCAGCTCGGTGAGCGCCTCGCGCCCGGTGCGTTCGATCGACGTCAGTGTCTCGGCGGTGGAGTCCGCTCCATCCGCGAGCAGCCGTGCCTCCACGGACGCTTGGATCACCATCAGGCTGAGGCTATGCGCGACCACGTCGTGCAGCTCCCGGGCGATCCTGGTGCGTTCGAGCTCGGCAGCCTCGCGGACATGCCGGTCTCGCTCGGTCTCCGCCCGCTCGGCGCGAGCACGCTCGTCGGCAGCCTGCCGCCGGCTCAGGTGCAGCAGTCGACCGAAAACCAGAGCCGCAGTCCAGAACAGCACCGACGGCAGCGCGTCACTGATCCCCCGCCCGGCGACCACGGCGGCGACCTGCAGGCACAGGAGCAGCGTCCCGGCGAGACCGGCCCCGACGAGCAGCCGTCGTCCGCGGGCGTGAGCACCGAGAGAGAACAACGACACGAGCACCACCAGGAACGGCGTCAGCGGGGGCTGGGCTGCCAGATCCCTCTGCACGGCGAGCACGAAGACCAGGACCAGGGCCGCGGTGACCACCGCCACCGCCTCGGGCTCGTGGCGACGGCGGACCGTGACCAAGGCCAGCGGCACGAGCACCGCGAGCATCGCGACCTGTTGCCCGTTCGACGCGCCGGTGTAGAAGAACGTCACCTCGGCAGCGGCGAGGACGGTCAGCGCGACCGGCAGCGACCAGTCCTGCACTGCCGCGACCGCCCTGCCCATGCCGGGACCCTAGCCCGTAAGCGGCGCCCGCTCATCGACTTACTGGTCACCCGGTCTCCTCCGCCAGGAGGAGAACAGACGCCAACCCGGCCGATGCGGGGACGGCCTGCGCCGCGGTCTCCTGCGGTACCACGTACCACTGCTACGAAAGGAATCTCCCATGCATCGCAACAGCACAGCCGGAGTGCGGCTCGCAGTCGTCACCGGCCCCGCGTTCGTCGTCCTCGTCCTCGTCGGGAACAGCCTCACCGAGTCGGTGGTGGACCCGAACGCCAGCACGCTCGACCGGCTCGCGGCACAGGCCGTGTCGACCACGGTTCACGTAGGCCTCGCCGCCGAGCTGTTGGCGTTCTCGTGCCTGGCCGTGTTCGTCGCCGCCCTGCACACGCTGCTGGGCCGCAGCGGCGCGGCCTCGACCGCCGCGAACCTCGCAACGGTCGCAGGAACCGTGATGATCGCGGTGAAGCTCGGGTCGGGGGCCGCCTATCTGGCGGCGCTGTCCGAGCACGAGCGGTTGAGCGAGGAGGCCGCCACAGCGCTCCTCGCGTCGAACGGTGCGGCGTTCATGCTCTGCTGGCTCCCCTGGGGTCTGTTCGTCGGAGCCTGCGCCGTCGCGCTCCACGGCACCGGGCTCGTCGGCCGGGTCAGCCTGGTGACCGGCGTGGCCGCAGGAGGGCTCGCTGTAGCCGCGACGCTGTCGGGGGTGACCACCCCCGATGACGCGAACCCCATGCCCTTCCTCCTCGGTTTGGTCTGGGTCCTGGTGGTGGGGGCCAGGTTCGTCGTCCGCCCGCCGTCCGCGCAGGTCGACGCGCGCGCGAGGAGCTCGGTGGCGCACCCGGAGGCTGCCCGGGTCCGGGCGTAGCAGGCGCCAGGCAGTTCACGGCCACGGGGAGGAGGTGGCGTCGCCCGGTGCAGGCGGGCGCGGGACCATGGACCGTGACCCCGGACGACGACCAGACCCACGACACCACGACGTTCGCCGACCTGGGCCTGCGCAGCGAGCTGCTGACCGCGCTGACCGGCCTCGGTTACGAGGAGCCGACAGCCATCCAGGCGGAGGCGATCCCGGTGCTCCTGGCCGGGCGCGACCTGCTCGGCCAGGCCGCGACCGGTACCGGCAAGACCGCCGCGTTCGCCCTGCCCATCCTGCAGCGGCTCGCCGCGACCGGCCGCGGCAAGGACCCCGCAGCGATGGTCCTGGTACCCACCCGTGAGCTGTGCATCCAGGTCTCCGAGGCCCTGCACCGCTACGGCCGCGAGCTGGGGGCCCGGGTGCTGCCGATCTACGGCGGGCAGCCGATCGGACGCCAGCTGCGCGAGCTCACCCGCGGTGTCGACGTCGTCGTCGCGACCCCCGGTCGGGCGCTGGACCACCTCGGTCGCGGCACCCTGCGTCTCGACCTCGTCGACCTCGTGGTGCTCGACGAGGCGGACGAGATGCTCGACATGGGCTTCGCCGAGGACCTCGAGGCGCTGCTCGCCGCCACTGGGGCTCACCGGCAGACGATCCTCTTCTCCGCCACGATGCCGTCACGCATCAACGGGATCGCGAAGCGCCACCTGCGGAACCCGGCCCGGATCGAGATCGAGCGGGAGATCACGCGGCACGGCGAGGCTCCTCGCGTCCGGCAGACGGCGTACGTCGTCGCGCGCGCCCACAAACCCGCTGCCCTGGGCCGGATCCTGGACGTCGAGTCCCCGACCGCGGCGATCGTCTTCTGCCGCACACGGGAGCAGGTGGACTCGCTCACCGAGACCCTGAACGGCCGCGGCTACCGGGCCGAGGCGCTGCACGGCGGCATGACCCAGGAGCAGCGCGACCGGGTGATGGGCCGCCTGCGCAGTGCGACCGCGGACCTCCTGGTGGCCACCGACGTCGCGGCCCGGGGCCTCGACATCGACCACCTGACCCACGTCGTGAACTACGAGGTGCCCCCCGCCGCGGAGTCCTACGTCCACCGGATCGGGCGGGTGGGCCGGGTCGGGCGCGAGGGCGTGGCCATCACCCTCGCCGAGCCGCGCGAGCACCGGATGCTCAAGACCATCGAGCGGGCCACCCGGCAGCGCATCACCGTGGAGAAGGTGCCGACCACTGCCGACCTGCGCGCGCGGCGGCTGGAGCTCACGCGCGCCGCCCTGCACGAGCTGCTGCTCGTCGACGACCTCGAGCCGTTCCGCGTCGTCGTCGAGACGCTGACCGACGACTTCGACGTGGTGCAGGTGGCACTGGCCGCGGTGAAGCTGGCCCACGAGGCGAGCGGCGTCGGATCGGACACCGAGGAGATCCCGGAGGCCGCCCCGGCCCCCGCGCAGGAGAAGGGGGGACGACGTCCGGCGGGGCCGACGTCCGCACCGGGTTCTCGCGGGCGGGCGCAGGGCATGGCCCGGCTCTTCGTCGCCGCCGGTCGCGCCGCTGGCATCCGACCGGCAGACCTGGTCGGGGCGATCGCGGGCGAGACCAGCCTGAAGGGGCGCGACATCGGCTCCATCGAGATCACCGACCGGTTCTCCCTCGTCGAGGTGCCCGAGGACTCCCTCGGCGAGGTGGTCGAGGCGTTGCGGACGACGCGGATCAAGGGCCGCAAGGTGCAGGTGCGGCGCGACCGCGACACCAAGGGCTGACCCTCGCCGGCCTCAGGTCACGTCCACGGCGCTCAGCCTCGCCCCCCGGTGCGCCGCCAGGCGCTCGGCCTGCTCGTCGATCGCCGCCTTCAGCGAGGCGGACGGCGGGGCCCACAGCTCGACGGTGACCCTCAGCGTGCTGCCGGACTTGCGCGGGCGCCACGTCCCAGCGAGCTCGCCGTCGTGCAGGAGGGCGCCGGGTCGCCCGAGCGCCGGCCACAGTGCCTTGGCCCGGGCCGGGTCGCCGACCAGCAGAGTCCGGTCCCGGGCCTGCAGGAACAGGTCGAACGGTCCGAGCAGCCGCGTCGTCGTCACGACCTCCCCAGAGGCGAGCGCGTCGGCGTCCCGGGTCAGCACCCAGCGCGGCTCGCCGTCGACCGACACCTCGACGGTGTCGGTCGGCCACCGGGACCGGACGTCGCGAACCGGCGCGTCGAGGTAGTCGGCGACGTGCTTGGGGGTCGCCGGCCCCAGCAGCCGGAGATAGGCACGGACGACGTCGTGCTGCGGCGAGACCCGCTGTGCCGCAGCGAGTCCGGGCACGCGCTGCAGCACCGGCGGTGACGTGCCCTGCTGCAGCTCCAGGCCCGCGCGCAGGGCGGCGAGGCGGAAGGGCATCTCGTGCAGGTGGGTGGTGTCGCACGGCCGGCAGAACCGTAGGTAGGGCGGGTCCATCACGGCGGTCAGGCGAGCCGAGACCTCGCCCTTGACCATCGGCTCCGTCACGACGGTGCGCATCGTGGACGCCACGACGTCCAGGGCCTCGAGGTTGGCGATGCCGGCCGCCTTCAGCGGCTTGGCGGCATCGAAGATCCGCTTGCCGGCATCCGCGTCGGAGAACGGCTGGACAGCTGCGGCGACCGACGGCAGGTCATGGCGCCGGTACAGGTGCGGAGCGCCGCGGATGCTCCAGGCCAGCGCCAGCGCGTCGTCCGCCAGCGCCGGCACGTCCACCCCGCGCAGGGCCAGGGCCCACGAACCGCCGTCCGGCCCCGTGTCCTGCACCCCAAGGTCGAGGACCGCCGCGTCGGGAACCGACCCGGCGGCGCGGTCCAGCTGCTGGGCACGCACGCGGAAAGCCAGGACGTGTGACCGCGTCACCTCGACGGACATGCCCTCACGGTAGGCCCACCAGCAGCGGAGCCGGCGGACGTCGTGCCGGCGAACCCCGTCAGCCGAGCGTCGCCCCGGCGAGGGTCCCCACCGCGTAGGTGATCGCCGCGGCGCCGAGCCCGATGGCCAGCTGGCGCAGCGCCCTGGACAGCGGCGGCCCACCGGACAGGACGCCGACGACCGCACCGGTGAACAGCAGCGCGAGCCCGACCAGGCCGCACGCCACCCCGAGTGCGGCGGCACCGGAGAGCCCGAACGCGAACGGCAGCACCGGGATCGCTGCGCCGGCGGCGAAGAACACGAAGCTCGACGCGGCAGCGCCGACGTCCGAGCCGACCGCGTCCAGCGCGTCCGAGGAGGACCCCTCGTGCGCCGGTTCCTGGCTGTGCAGGACGGAGCTCGCGCGCCGCTCCGCCTCGTCCGCTGCCATCCCGCGGGCGCGGTAGACCAGGGCCAGCTCGTTGGCGTCGACGTCGAGGTGCGGCACCAGCGCCGCGGTACCGGCCCCTGGTGCCGACGCCGTCAGCAGCTCGCGCTGGGAGCGCACCGAGATCCACTCACCGGCGCCCATCGACAGTGCGCCTGCCAGCAGCCCGGCGAGGCCGGTCAGCAGGACCGTGCCCGCCGCGACACCGCCTCCGCTGACACCCAGGACCAGGGCGAGGTTGCTGACCAGCCCGTCGTTGGCTCCGAACACCGCGGCGCGGAACGTCCCCGAGACCCGCGCCCGCCCGCGGGCGGCGAGCCCGCGGACGACCTCCGAGTGCACCTGCTCGTCCGCGGCCATCGTGGCCGTCGCGTCGGCGTCGGCGTCGTACGGCGAGCGGCTCTCGGCCTGCTGCACCAGGGCCAGGACGAACACCGACCCGAACCGCCGGGCCAGCGCTACCAGCACCCGGGTCCGCAGGCTCCCCCGCTGCGGCGGGCCGACGTCGTCCCCCAGCAGCCGCTCCCAGTGCGCCGCATGCCGCGCCTCCGCCTCCGCGATGCCCAGCAGGATCTCGCGGTCCTCACCGCTGCGCCGCGCCGCCAGCGACCGGTACAGCTGGGCCTCGGCCCGCTCGTCGGCGAGCCGGCGCCGCCAACGCCGCACGGATGAGGCGTGCGCGTCCTGGGTCGTCGGTGTCACGGCACCAGGTTCTCAGAACGCCGCCGGGTGCACGGTCGGCGCCGTCCCAGGCTGCCGCGTCGTCAGGCGACCGAGGGCCCGGCCGGGCGGACCAGCAGGAGCGCGAGGACGACGACGGGCACGAGCAGCAGCGACGCCCCGAGTGTCAGCGCCGTGTACCCCGCCGAGGCGAGGACGGGCCCCGCGAGCGCCCCCGCCGACGCACCGGCGATCCCCATCGTGAGGTCGGAGGCGCCCTGCACCGACGTCCGCACCGCCTCGGGCACCGACTCCGAGACCAGCGTCGACCCGGCGACCAGGCAGCACGACCAGCCGAGCCCTAGCAGTGCGAGGGCGGCCCCGAGCCGGCCGTGGTCCCCGGGCCCGCCGGCCGCGCCGAGCAGCAGCGCGGTCAGCAGCAGACCGAGGCCCACGCCGATCGCCGGGACACGACCGGCGCGGTCCGCGAGCCACCCCATCACCGGGCTCGCCGCGTACATCCCGGCCACGTGCGCACTGATGACGATCCCGATGACCTGCAGCGACGCACCACCGGAGCCCATGTGCACCGGGGTCATCGCCATCACGCCCGTCATCACCGCGTGGGCAGTCGCAATCGCGGCCAGCCCCAGCCGGGCGCGCGGAGTCGCTCCCACCGCCCTCAGCGCCGTGGCCACCCCCACGCCGGGTGCGCGCGCCGGGGTGGGCGCCTCACCGACGGCGTGACGGTGGCGCAGCAGGAGCAGGACGACGGCGCCGGCCAGCACGAAAGACAGCACCGAGAACAGGTACGGACCCGCGATGGCGGGCACGCCGACCCCCTGAGCGACCCGACCGCCGAGGCCGGACAGGTTGGGGCCGGCGACCGCTCCCACCGTCGTCGCCCACACGACGACGGACAGCGAGCGGGCTCGCGACGCAGCTGGTGCGTCGTCCGTG
>JBBSNO010000031.1:0-17783 GCA_038232615.1 Actinomycetales bacterium | reverse complement strand
GTCGACCATGTCGGTGTACGACATGGCCTGCATCTCCTTGATGTCGGCGCCGGCGGCGAACACCATCTCGCCGCCGTACACCACCACCGCGGCCACGTCACGCCGCTCGGTCGCCTCGCCTGCAGCCGCTCGCAGCTCCTCCTGCACCTGGGCGTTCAGGGCGTTCATCGGCGGCCGGTCCAGGCGGATGGTGCCGATCCCGTCGGAGACCTCGAGACGGACGAGCTCACCCATGGCATGCGCTCCTTCGTGCGGTGGCGTCAGGACGCCGGCGAGCCTAACCGGCCGGTGCCGTGCCACCGGCCTGCCCTTCGGCCCCGCCAGGGCCGACCGCCTGCTGGTGCCACATCTGCACGGCCCCGAGCAGCGCGGGGAACGACGTGACGAGCACCTGGCGCAGGTCGGTGTCGGGCGTGACGATCACGTCGATGGCCACGAGCAGCACGGAGTCGTGCAGCGTCACCTTGACCAGGTTGAGCCGGGCCGTCACCGCGGACGCCGCCCGTAGCCGCGTCAGCTCGTCGTCCGGCACGGTCGGCCCGATGCGCCACTGCCCGAAGACACGCATCAGCGGCGTCTCGCCGTCCGCGCACCGCACGAACATCTTCTGGCCCTCGACCTCGATGGCGACGTCCGCGTCGTCGTCCAGGTCGGGCGCGAGGCCGGCGTCGATGAGTGCGTCGAGGACGCGGCCGCGCAACGGGTGCTCGTCCGGGGGTGGCGGGAAGGAGGGCAGCGAGGAGGGGTCGCTCATGCATCCCACCGTAGCCCGCGGGCCGGATCCCAGCCGGGCCGCCGCGTGGGCCAGGATGCTCGCGTGCCTGTCCGTCGCTGCTCCCCTTCCGCACTCGGCGTCCACCTCGACCCCGGCGACGACGCGGGAGGTGCCAGCGCGGCCGTCTACGCCGCCCACGCCGAGGCCGTCGAGGTGTGCCTGCTGGACGAGTCAGGCGCCACGACTCGCACCGTCGACCTGGCCGAGCCCGTCCACGGCGTGTGGCGGGGGCGGCTGGACGGCGTCGCGCCGGGGCAGCGCTACGGGCTGCGCGTGCACGGGCCCTGGGAGCCCGAGCGCGGGCACCGTCACAACCCCGCCAAGCTGCTGCTGGATCCCTACGCCCGCGCGGTGACCGGTCGGTTCGACCTGCGCGCAGCGGTCTACGGCCACGCCACGGACGCGCACGGTGCACCGGTCGACGGGCCGGTCGACACCGGGGGAGCCTCGCGGCGCGACGACGAGGACTCAGCCTGGCTCGTGCAGCACGGTGTCGTCGTGGAACCACCGACGGCCGACCCCACCGAGCGCCCCCGGGTCCCCTGGGCCGACACCGTGGTCTACGAGGCTCACGTCCGCGGCCTGACCATGCTCCACCCGGACGTCCCCACCGAGATGCGCGGCACCTACGCGGCCCTCGGCCACCCCGCCGTCACCGGGCACCTGCGGGACCTCGGCGTCACCACGCTCGAGCTGCTGCCGGTACAGGCGATCGGGCACGAGCCGGCGCTGCTGCGACGAGGCGCGGTGAACTACTGGGGCTACAACACGCTCGGCTTCTTCGCCCCCGAGCCCCGGTACGCCAGCGCAGCAGCGTTGCGGGCCGGCCCGGCCGGGGTGGTCGCAGAGCTACGCGAGGCCGTCCGGCGCCTGCACGCAGAAGACATCGAGGTCCTGCTCGACGTCGTCTACAACCACACCGCAGAGGGCGGCGCGGACGGACCCACGCTGAGCTGGCGCGGCATCGACGCCGCCTCCTACTACCGGCTGGACGGCCGCGGGCGCGACGTCGACCACACGGGCTGCGGCAACACGCTCGACTTCGCCCACCCGCGCGTGGTGCAGATGGCGCTCGACTCCCTGCGGTACTGGGCGACGGCCTACGGCATCGACGGCTTCCGCTTCGACCTGGCGCCCACGCTGGCCCGCGGACGTGACGGGTACGACCCCGAGCACCCGTTCCTCGTCGCGGCCCGCACCGACCCCGTGCTCGCGGACGTCAAGCTCGTCGCCGAGCCCTGGGACGTCGGCCCCCGGGGCTGGCGCACCGGCCAGTTCCCGCCGCCGTTCGCGGAGTGGAACGACGGCTTCCGCGACGGCGTCCGCGGCTTCTGGCTCGCCGACGCAGGCCGCCTCGCGCGCAGGAGCAGCAGCGCCGGCAACGGGCTGAGGGACCTGGCCACCCGCCTCGCCGGATCGGCGGACCTGTTCTCCTCCGGCCCAGCCGTGGACTCGTCGTTGCGCGGTCCGCTCGCATCCGTGAACTTCGTCACCGCCCACGACGGCTTCACCCTCGCCGACACCGTCACGTACGAGCGCAAGCACAACGAGGGCAACGGCGAGGGCAACTCCGACGGGCACGACGACAACCGCACCTGGAACCACGGGATCGAGGGACCGACGGACGACGAGCCGGTGCTCGCAGCCCGCCGGCGGTCCATGCGCAACCTGCTGGCGGTGCTGGCGCTATCGACGGGGGTGCCGATGATGACGGCCGGCGACGAGACGGGCCGCACGCAGGCCGGCAACAACAACGCCTACTGCCGCGACGACGCCACGACGTGGGTCGACTGGGACCTCGCACCGTGGCAGCAGGACCTGTTGGCCACCACGCGCAGCCTGCTTCGGCTGCGCCGGGACCACCCGGTCCTGACGCAGGCGCGGTTCTTCGACGGCCGGCCCGTGCACGCCGACGGCACGACCGACCTGGCGTGGTTCGGCGCGGACGGTGGCCGGATGGATGACGAACGGTGGCACGACAGCGGTGTACGCACGGTGCAGATGTACCTGCACGGACAGCCGGTCGGTGACCACTCGGTGCTGGTCGTCGTCAACGGGGCCGTGCAGTCCACGACGGTGACCCTGCCCGCCGAACCGTGGTCGACCGGTTACGTGCCGCTGCTCGACACGGGCGACGAGCGTCCTGGTCAGCCCGGCCCGGTGCTGCGACCGGCCACGGTCGTCGAGGTCACCAGCCTGTCGTTGCGGGTGTACGCCGTCCGTCGCTGACGCGTGCCTGGACGGCGTCCGCGAGCTCGGTCCTGAACCACGTGGCCGCGAACTCCGCCGCGGGCACGGCCCGTCCGAACAACCACCCCTGCCCCGTCGCGCACCCCAGCGAGAGCAGGGCCAGCCGCTGCTCGTGGGTCTCGGCGCCCTCGGCCACCGTGGTGGGCGCGAACGTGTCCGCCAGACCCAGCACGGCGCGCACCAGCTCGCGGCAGCCCGCGTCGTCGACCATGTCCGCGACGAAGCTCCGGTCGACCTTGAGCACGTCCACCGGAAGGTGTCTCAGCTGTGCCAGGCTCGAGTACCCGGTGCCGAAGTCGTCCATCGCGACCCGCACGCCGAGGGCCTTCAGCTCGTGCAGCACGTCGACGGCCTCGTCGTCGTCCACGAGCGCGCTCTCGGTCACCTCCAGCACGAGCCGGGAGGGGTCCAGCCCGCACGCGGCGAGCACGCCGGACACCTCGTAGGCCAGGTCGCCGCGCCGCATCTGCCGCGGCTCAGGTTGACCGACATCTCCAGGTCGGAGCCCGGGTGCCGGGCGTCCCACGTGGCCGCCTGCCGGCAGGCCCGCGACAGCACCCAGGAGCCGAGCGCGTCGATCGCCGACGATCGCTCGGCGTCGGGTACGAAGTCGCCGGGCATCAGCAGGCCGAGCTCGGGGTGGTCCCAGCGCACGAGAGCCTCGCAGCCGAGGACGCGGCCTGTCATCAGGTCGAGGTGGGGTTGGTAGTGCAGCACCAGCTGGCCGTCGTCCGCCGCGTGGACCAGCTCGGCCTGCAGGCGGTGGGACGCCAGCACGCGCGCGTGCCGTGACGGGTCGTAGACCTCGAACCGGTTCTTGCCGCCGCCCTTCGCGGCGTACACGGCGACGTCGGCACGCACGAGGACGTCGGCACCCTCGTCGCCGGGCTGCGCGGAGGTGACGCCGGCGCTGACGTGCGGCACGACGGCGTGACCGGTGCCAAGGGTGACCGGGGAACGCGCCGCAGCGACCATGCCGGCCACCGCCTGACCCGCGCCGGTCGCCGCTGCCCCGACGAGCAGGACGGCGAACTCGTCACCCCCGAGACGGCAGACCACGCCCGCCGGTTCGGCCCCGGTCGGCCCCGGTGGGAGAGAACCTCGTCGAGGAGGGTGATGAAGCGGCGGCGGTTGCCCAGACCGGTGAGACTGTCCGTGTTCGCCTGGCAGCGCGGGCAGGAACGGCCACGCCATCGTCTGCCAGCTGGCGCGCGTGGCAGGCACCGGCGAGCCCGGCCACGCTCGGGTGGCGCTGGCGGCGAGGAGTCCGTACGCCCACACCCAGGCACCGTCCAACGGGTGGGTGCCCGGAGCGTAGCCGTCGCCGAGCGCGAGCAGCGCCCAGCCGGAGTCCGCGAGCGTGTAGGGGACCATCGCAGCGGCCATCAGCCGCAGTGGCCCCGGCGAGCCCCGCTGCAGGTTCAGCAGGGCGAGGGTGAGGACGATGACGTCGAGGACCGGGAAGGCGACCAGCAGGGCGTGACCGGCCCCGTCCGGGCCCGAGCCCCACACCTGCTGCACTCCCAGCACCCACCAGACGGCGAACAGCCCGACGCCGACCATCAGGGCGTCGAGCATCGGCCGCAGCGCCGGCCCCTGGTGCCCCGACCGCTCGACGAGGCCGCGCAGAAGGCAGAGCGCGAGCAGCAACAGCGTGAGCAGGTAACCGACCTCGGCCAGCGACGGCGAGGGCTGCAACGCCGCGAGGTGCTGGTACCAGAACCACGCGACGTTGCCGAGGGTCACCGTGAACGCGGCCGCCGCGAAGACCGACCAGCGGCGTCGCTCGCTACCGTGCGAGCCCGCCAGGCACGGACGGCCGTCCCGGCGAACACCACCGACCACACCAGGAACGAGGCGTTGCTGAGCAGGCGCCGGGTCTCGTCGTCGCCCGCCCCGAGAAGGACCACGGCGCCAAGGAGGGCGCCGTGGGCGAGGGCGAGCACCACGAGGACGGGTCCGAGCCCGGGCGCACCGAGCGCCGTGCGTTCCATGTGCGCTCCCCGTCCGTGCCGGCTGGTCCCTTGCCAGTGGTGTCGGCACGGCGGGAGGGCGATCTGAGCCGGCGTAGGTCAGGCGTTGGCGACGAGTCCCGTCTCCGCGGCCCCCACCAGCCCGGGGTGCGAGGGCAGCGCCCGCACCGTGTAACCGAACGCGCCGGTGCGCCGCAGCACGAGGTCGCCGGCGAACTGGTGCCGGCCGTCCTCGTAGGTCTCCACGTGCTCCAAGGAGACGGACGAGGTGCGGGTGAGCTCGTCGGACTCGCTGACGTGCCCGTGGACGACCTGCACGTCGACGTCGGACGGCGTGAGCGTGCCGAGCGAGACGTAGGCGCGCACGTGCAGCTGCTCCCCCACCTGCGGGGAGTCGCCCAACCCGCTGGACTCGACGTGGTCCACACGGACGCCGTCCCACCCGGAACGGACCCGGTCCTTCCACTGCGCCAGGTCGCGGGCGCCGTCGAAGCCGGGGCCGTTCATGGCCCGTCCGCTCGCCGCCGCCGGCAGGTAGAGCTGCTCGACGTAGTCCGAGACCATCCGGCTCGCGAGGACCTTCGGCCCGAGCGTCCCCAGCGTGTGGCTGACCATCTCCAGCCACCGCGTCGGCAGGCCCGCGTCGTCGCGGTCGTAGAAGCGCGGGGCGACCGAGCCCTCGACGAGGTCGTAGAGCGCGTCCGCCTCGAGGTCGTCGCGGTGGTCGGCGTCCTCGACGCCGTCGGCGGTCGGGATGGCCCAGCCGTTCTCGCCGTCGAACCACTCGTCCCACCAGCCGTCGAGGATGGAGAGGTTGAGCCCGCCGTTCAGTGCCGACTTCATGCCCGACGTCCCGCAGGCCTCCAGCGGGCGCAGCGGGTTGTTCAGCCACACGTCGCACCCGGGGTACAGGGACTGCGCCATCGCGATGTCGTAGTTCGGCAGGAAGACGATGCGGTGCCGCACGGCCGGGTCGTCCGCGAACTTGACGAGCTGCTGGATGAGCTTCTTGCCGCTGTCGTCAGCGGGGTGGCTCTTGCCGGCGATCACGAGCTGCACGGGCCGCTCGGGGTGCAGCAGCAGGGCCCGCAGCCGGTCGGGGTCGCGCAGCATCAGGGTGAGGCGCTTGTAGGTCGGCACCCGTCGGGCGAACCCGATCGTCAGGACGTCCGGGTCCAGCACGCCGTCGACCCACCGCAGCTCGGCTGGGGTCGCGCCGCGCTTGAGCCACGAGGAGCGCACGCGCCGCCGGGCCTCGTGCACCAGCTGGGTGCGCATCTCCCTCCGGACCCGCCAGATCTCGGACGCCGGCACCTCGCCGGCGCGCTCCCAGGCGCGGCCCTCGTCGATGATCTCGCGACCGAGATGGGCCGCGGCCAGCCCGGTCACGCGGCGGTCGACCCAGGTCGGTGCGTGCACGCCGTTGGTGATGGAGACGATCGGCACCTCGGCGGCGTCGAAACCTGGCCACAGCCCCGTGAACATCCCGCGGCTGACGCTGCCGTGCAGCTGCGAGACCCCGTTGGCCCGCTTGGCCAGGCGCAGGCCCATCACGGCCATGTTGAACACCCCGGGCTCGCCGCCCGGGTAGTCCTCGGCGCCGAGTGCCAGGACCTCGTCGATGTCGACACCCGGCAGGGCGCCCGGCAGGTAGGCCTCGACCTGGTCGTCGCCGAACCGGTCGATGCCGGCCGGCACGGGGGTGTGGGTCGTGAACACGGTGGCGGAGCGGACGGCCTCGCGGGCCTCGTCGAACCTCAGCCCGTTCCCGACGAGCTCACGGATCCGCTCCAGGCCCAGGAACCCGGCATGGCCCTCGTTGGTATGGAACACCTCGGGCGCGGTCGCCCCCGTGTGCTTCGACCACAGCCGCAGCGCGCGCACCCCACCGATGCCCAGCAGCATCTCCTGCTGGAACCGGTGCTCTCCCCCGCCCCCGTACAGGCGGTCGGTGATGGCTCGGGCGGCCTCGTCGTTCTCGGGCACGTCGGAGTCGAGCAGCAGCAGCGGCACGCGCCCGACGTCCGCCTTCCAGACGTGGGCGTCTAGCGCGCGGCCCCCGGGCAACGGGATCGAGACCCGCCAGGGCCTGTCGCCGGAGTCCCGCAGCAGGGTGAGCGGGAGCCCGACCGGGTCGGAGACGGGATACGTCTCGGTCTGCCAGCCGTCACGGGTGAGGGCCTGCTTGAAGTACCCGCTCTTGTAGAGCAGCCCGACACCGACGACCGGGACGCCGAGGTCGGAGGCGCTCTTGAGGTGGTCGCCGGCGAGGATGCCCAGCCCACCGGAGTACTGGGGCAGCACGGAGGTGATCCCGTACTCGGGCGAGAAGTAGGCGATGGACGCCGGCGCGCCGCCGGGCACCGCGTCGCCGAGCCTCTGGTACCAGCGGTCCTCGGTCAGGTACCGGTGCAGGTCGGCCGAGCCCGCCTCCACGCGCTGCACGAAGGCCGCGTCGCCGGCGAGCTCCTCCAGCCGCTCGGGGGCGATGGCGCCGAGCATCGCCACCGGGTCGTAGCGGCTGGCCGCCCAGGCGGCCCGGTCGATGGACTCGAACCGGTCGCGGGTCGGCGGGTGCCACGACCAGCGCAGGTTGAGCGCGAGCTCACCGAGTGCGGCGATCGGGGCGGGCAGGACGGTGCGCACCGTGAAACGGCGGATGGCTCTCACGGGCGGCGACGATACAGACTCCCCGTTACCGCTCCGCGGTGTCCGTCGGTAGGTTCGACGGGTGACCTCCCCGAGCAACCCCGAGCCCGTCGGCGGCAGCATCGGCCGCATCCCCGTGCTCGACGTCGGACCCGTCGTCGACGGTGGCCGCTGGCCCGCCCGCGCCGTGGTCGCGGAGGCCGTCCCGGTCACCGCCACCGTGTTCCGCGAGGGCCACGACGCCGTGGCGGCCACCGTGGTGGCGCACCGGCCGGACGGCAGCGAGCACTCGCGCCGCCGGTTGGCCCTGCTCGACGCGGGCACCGACGCGCACGGCGTCGACGTGGTGCCGGACGTCGAGGGGGACTGGACCTTCCGCGTGGAGGGGTGGAGCGACCCGTACGGCACGTGGCACCACGACGCGGTGATCAAGGTCGCCGCCGACGTCGACACCGAGCTGATGCTCGTCGAGGGGGCCCTGCTGCTCGAGCGTGCCGCGGGCACGCCGGGGCGCGACCCGGGCGACGCGGCACACCTGCGTGACGCCGTCCGGGCACTTCGCGACGCCACACGGCCGCCGCGGGCGCGGCTCGCGGCCGGTACCTCGACCGTCGTCCGCGCGGCGCTGGACCGCGACCCGGTCCGCGAGCTGGTGACCGCGGGACCGACCTGCACCCTGCGGGTGCAGCGACCACTGGCCCTCTTCGGCTCGTGGTACGAGTTCTTCCCGCGCTCCGAGGGCGCCACCTACGACGAGGCGACCGACTCCTGGACGACGGGCACGCTGCGCACCGCGGCGGCCCGCCTGGACGCGATCGCCGAGATGGGCTTCGACGTCGCGTACCTGACGCCGATCCACCCCATCGGGACGACGAACCGCAAGGGCCGCAACAACACGTTGGACCCGAGGCCAGGTGATCCTGGATCCCCGTACGCGATCGGCAGCCCGGACGGCGGCCACGACGCGATCGAACCCAGCCTCGGCGACTTCGACGACTTCGACGCGTTCGTCGCCCGGGCCCGCGAGCTGGGACTGGAGGTGGCGCTCGACCTCGCGCTGCAGTGCTCCCCCGACCACCCCTGGGTGCGCGAGCACCCCGAGTGGTTCACCACTCGCGCCGACGGAACGATCGCCTACGCGGAGAACCCGCCGAAGAAGTACCAGGACATCTACCCGGTCAACTTCGACAACGACCCGGCCGGCATCTACGCCGAGGTGCTGCGCGTGGTGCTGAGGTGGGTCGAGCACGGGGTCACCCTGTTCCGCGTCGACAACCCGCACACCAAGCCGGTCGAGTTCTGGGAGTGGCTGATCGCCGAGGTCAGCGCGGAGCACCCCGAGGTGATCTTCCTGGCCGAGGCGTTCACGAAGCCGGCGATGATGCACGCACTCGCCAAGGTCGGGTTCCACCAGTCGTACACGTACTTCACCTGGCGCCGCACGAGCGCCGAGCTCACCGAGTACCTGACGGAGCTGTCGTCGGGTGGCCCCGACGGCACGGCCGACTACCTGCGGCCGAGCTTCTGGCCCACCACCCACGACATCCTGACCCCCGACATGCAGTTCGGTGGCCCGGCCGCGTTCAGGTTCAGGGCGGTGCTCGCCGCCACCCTGTCGCCGACGTGGGGCATCTACACCGGCTACGAGCTGGTCGAGAACGTGGCGAGGCCCGGCGCCGAGGAGCAGATCGACAACGAGAAGTACCAGTTCAAGCCCCGCGACTTCGCCGGCGCCCTGCAACGGGGCACGAGCCTGCAGCCGCTGCTGACGCGGCTGAACCACGTCAGACGCAACCACCCTGCGCTGCAGCGGCTCCGCAACATCGCGTTCCACCCCACCGACGACGAGCAGGTGATCGCCTACTCGCGGATGCTCACCGCCGAGCAGTCACCCACGGGCCGCGACGACCTCGTGCTGGTCGTCGTCAACCTCGACCCGCACGCGACCCGCGAGACGATGGTCCACTGGGACATGCCGGAGCTCGGGATGGACTGGCAGGACACGTTCGGAGCCCACGACCTGCTGACCGAGACGACCTGGCACTGGGGCGAGCACGCGTTCGTGCGCCTCGGGCCGGACGCACCCGCACACGTCATTCACGTCAGGAGGGTCTGACCCCATGCGAGAGCCCATGCAGGGGCTGAACCTGCACGCGCCCGGGCTCGCCCACGACCCGGACTGGTACCGCAAGGCGGTTTTCTACGAGGTCCTCGTGCGGGGCTTCGCCGACTCCAACGGGTCCGGGTCGGGCGACTTCACCGGCCTGATCGGCAAGCTCGACTACCTGCAGTGGCTCGGCGTCGACTGCCTGTGGCTGCCGCCGTTCTACGCCTCGCCGCTGCGCGACGGCGGTTACGACATCAGCGACTACTGCGCGGTGCTGCCCGAGTTCGGCACGCTGCCCGACTTCACCGAGCTCGTCAGCCAGGCGCACGCGCGCGGCATCCGCGTGGTGACCGACCTGGTGATGAACCACACCTCCGACGCCCACCCCTGGTTCCAGGCGAGCAGGGCCGACCCGGAGGGGCCGTACGGCGACTTCTACGTGTGGACCGACGACGAGGAGAAGTACTCAGACGCGCGCATCATCTTCGTGGACACCGAGACGTCGAACTGGACGTTCGACCCGGTCCGGCGCCAGTACTACTGGCACCGCTTCTTCTCCCACCAGCCCGACCTCAACTTCGAGAACCCCGAGGTCGTCGAGGCCATGTTCGACGTCGTCCGGTTCTGGCTCGACCTCGGCATCGACGGGTTCCGTCTCGACGCCGTGCCCTACCTCTTCGAGGAGGAGGGCACCAACTGCGAGAACCTGCCGCGCACGCACCAGTTCCTGCGTGACCTGCGTCGCATGGTGGACACCGAGTACCCGGGGCGGGTGCTGCTGGCGGAGGCGAACCAGTGGCCGTCTGACGTCGT
Source organism: Actinomycetales bacterium (assembly GCA_038232615.1). Taxonomy (GTDB): domain Bacteria; phylum Actinomycetota; class Actinomycetes; order Actinomycetales; family DASROP01; genus DASROP01. The sequence continues at coordinate 7,216 of JBBSNO010000031.1, read as the reverse complement.
AGCGTACTTCGGCACGGACGACGAGCCCGAGTGCCACATGTGCTTCCACTTCCCGGTGATGCCGCGCATCTACTACGCGGTGCGCGAGGGCAGGGCCAATGCGATCCTCGACATCCTCGCGGACACCCCGCCCATCCCCGCCAGCGGCCAGTGGGGCACGTTCCTGCGCAACCACGACGAGCTCACGCTCGAGATGGTCAGCACCGAGGAGCGCGCGGCCATGTACGGCTGGTACGCACCCGACCCCAGGATGCGCGCCAACGTGGGCATCCGGCGCCGCCTGGCCCCGCTGCTGGACAACTCCCGACCCGAGGTCGAGCTGCTGAACGCGCTGCTGCTCTCCCTCCCCGGCAGCCCGTGCCTGTACTACGGCGACGAGCTCGGCATGGGCGACAACATCTGGCTGAACGACCGCGACGCCGTCCGGACCCCGATGCAGTGGACTCCGGACCGCAACGCCGGCTTCTCGACGGCGGACCCGGGAAAGCTGTACCTGCCTCCCGTGCAGTCGCTCGTCTACAGCTACTCGGGGGTGAACGTGGAGGCGCAGCTCTCCACGTCGTCGTCGCTGCTGCAGTGGGTCCGCGGGATGCTTGCGATCCGCAAGCGGCACCCGGTCTTCGGTGTGGGCGCGTACGTGCCGCTGGAGGCGGACAACGAGGCCGTGCTCGCATACCTGCGCGTGGGCGAGCCCTCTGCCGGCGCCGAGACCGTGCTGTGCGTCAACAACCTGTCGCCCTCGCCGCAGGCGGCGCGGCTGCAGCTTCCCGAGTACAAGACCGCCAAGCTCGCGGACCTGTTCGGGGGCAGCGGGTTCCCCGCCGTGGACGACGACGGAGTGCTTCAGGTGACCCTCGGCTCCCGTGACTTCCTGTGGCTGCGCCTGGAGACGCCGTGACCGCTGCCCCCGGGCATGCGCTCGACCCTGCACTGGACCACCTGCTCGCGGTGTGGATGCCGCGCCAGCGCTGGTACCCGGCCAAGGGCCGCGGGGTCTCCCAGCACCTGCTCGGCGCGATGGCGCTCGACTCGAGCGACGCCGGCGCGGCCGTCGAGGTACTCGTCATCGGTCTCGACTCGGGCAACCGGCTCGACGTCGTGCAGGTGCCGCTCACCTACCGGTCCGAGCCGCTTGCCGGCGCGGGCGCCGCCCTGGTCGGCGAGCTGGAGGGCCGGCACGTATACGACGGTCCGCACGACCCGGCGTACGTCGTCGCCCTGCTGGCGTCGCTCGACGTGCCGCGCGGCGGGCAGCGCCCGGCAGCGCCGGCGTCGTCGCGGGTGCTCACCGGCGAGCAGAGCAACACCAGCGTCGTGGTGGAGGCCGAGAGCGCGGACCCGTTGGTGGTCAAGGTGTTCCGCACCCTGCACCCTGGCGAGAACCCCGACGTGACGGTCGCTGCAGGGCTCGCCGCACACGGCTGCCTGCGGGTGCCGAGGGTCGCGGGCTGGGCCGTCGGCAACTGGACGACGGCGCAGGGCTCGGTGGCCACCGGCCACCTCGCGGTGGCGGCGGAGTTCCTCGCGGGCAGCACCGACGCCTGGGCGGAGGCGGTGGCCGCGGCGGCGTCCGGCACCGACTTCACCCGGCAGGCTCGCGAGCTCGGCGCCGCGACGGCCGAGGTGCACCGGACGCTGGAGGAGGCGTTCGGCCACGCACCGCCGAACGAGGCGGACCGTGAGGCGCTCGTCACCGGCCTGCGGGCCCGCGTGCGGTGGGCGCTCGACTCTGCCCCCGCGCTCGAGCCCCACCTCGGAGCCCTGGAGCAGCACGCGTCCGGGCTCGAGTCCCTGCGCGACGTCGACCTGCCGGACCTGCAGCGCGTGCACGGCGACTACCACCTCGGTCAGGTGCTCCACTCCCCCACCCGTGGCTGGGTGCTGCTCGACTTCGAGGGCGAGCCGCTGCGACCGCTCATCGAGCGCACCAACCCCGACGTCGCCGTCCGCGACGTCGTCGGCATGCTCCGCTCGTTCGACTACGCCGCTGGCACCGCGGGCGGCGCGTCCACGTGGGCAGGGGCCGCCGCGGAGGCGTTCCTGGCCGGCTACCGCGAGACCGCCGGCCACGACCCGCGGGCGCACGAGCAGCTGTGGCAGGCGCTCTGGCTCGACAAGGCGCTGTACGAGGTGGTCTACGAGACCCATAACCGGCCCGCGTGGCTCGCGGTCCCGCTGCGCGCCGTCGCCCGCGCCCTCGTCCCCACCCGGGGGTAGGGGGCTGGTGTCCGGCGGGCCCGGCGGGCCCGGCGCGCCGCGCGACGTCCAGACCTCGTCCGACGCCACGGAAGCGAACCCCGGCCGGCGAGAGGATGCCGTCAGCACCCTGAGGATGCTACCGTCATCCCAGTGGCGAACCTGCAGATCAAGAACCTCCCGGACGACGTCCACGAGGAGCTGCGCCGCCGAGCCGGCGCCCAGGGGACGACGATCCGGGACTACGTCGTGCGCCTGCTCGAGCTGGACCAGGCCTACCCGCCGCGGCAGCAGTGGCTGGCCGAGGTGCTGGCACGCCCGAGGATCGACCTGGGACGGCCGGCTGCGGACCTCGTCGAGCAGGACCGGGTAGAGCGCGACGCCGCGCTCGCCACCCGAACGTCCCGCGCCTGAGCCGTCGTGCTCGTCGTCGACGCCAGCGCGCTGCTCGAGGTGCTCCTTCGGACAGCCGCCGCAGAAGGTGTGGCCGCGGCGATCGCCTCGGAGCCGGCGTGCGCCCCCGACCTCATCGACGCGGAGGTGCTGCACCGCCTCGCCACCCTCGGCAAGCACGGCGCCGCACCACCGGACCAGGTCGCCGACAGGGTGCGGCTGCTCCGCGACGCACCGCTCGTCAGGATCCCGACGCGGCACCTCCTGGACGCCGCACTGCAGCTGACGTCGGCGCTGAGCGGGTACGACGCCGTGTACGTCGCCCTCGCCCGGTCGGTGGGCGGAACGCTGGTCACCGGTGACACACGGCTGGCGCGCACCGCCCACCGGCAGTTCGGCGTGACGGTCCGCACTATCGGGGTGGGCTGAGGCAGACCGGCCGTGCCTTTGCCGACCACGCCGAGTCTCGACAGACTGGCGGGATGGCCGACGCCCCCCGCCCTGGCACCTCCACCCCGGCACCCTCGACGGCACGGGTGCAGACCCCCGCACCCGTCGACCACGCCGTCCTGGAAGCCGTCGCGCACGGGGCCCACCCGCTGCCGCACGACGTGCTGGGCGCGCACGCGCACTCCGGAACGGTCACCGTCCGCACCCTGCGCCCGCTCGCCGAGCAGGTGCAGGTCGTGGTCGCCGATGGCAGCAGGACGCCCCTGACCCACGAGGCGCACGGCGTGTGGGTCGGCGTCCTGGGCGTGGCCGACGTCCCCGACTACCGGCTCGCGGTCACCTACGGCGGTCACGACGAGGTGGTCCTGGACGAGCCCTACCGGTTCCTGCCGACGCTGGGCGAGGTGGACCGGCACCTGATCGCCGAGGGTCGCCACGAGCAGCTGTGGGAGGTGCTCGGCGCGAAGGTCCGGCGCTACCCCGGGCAGATGGGCGACGTCGAGGGCACCTCCTTCGCGGTGTGGGCGCCCCGGGCCAAGGCCGTACGCGTGATCGCCGACTTCAACCACTGGGACGGCCGGGGTCACGCCATGCGGTCGCTGGGGTCGTCCGGCGTCTGGGAGCTGTTCGTCCCCGGAGCGGGCGCCGGCACCCGGTACAAGCTGGAGGTGCTGGGGTCCGACGGCCACTGGCGCCAGAAGGCCGACCCGATGGCGTTCGGCACCGAGGTGCCGCCCTCCACGGCGTCGATGGTCGTGGAGTCCGCGCACGACTGGGCGGACGACGCGTGGATGACCGGGCGCGCGGCGAAGGACCCGCACACCGGCCCGATGAGCGCCTACGAGGTCCACCTCGGCTCGTGGCGCCAGGGTCTGAGCTACCGCGAGCTGGCCGAGCAGCTCGTCGACTACGTCAAGGACGCCGGGTTCACCCACGTGGAACTGCTGCCCGTCGCGGAGCACCCCTTCGGTGGCTCGTGGGGATACCAGGTGACCTCGTACTACGCGCCGACGTCGCGGTTCGGGCACCCCGACGACTTCAGGTTCCTCGTCGACAGGCTGCACCAGGCCGGCATCGGCGTGATCCTCGACTGGGTGCCGGCCCACTTCCCCAAGGACGCCTGGGCACTGGCGAACTTCGACGGCGAGCCGCTGTACGAGCACCCCGACCCTCGTAAGGGAGAGCAGAAAGACTGGGGCACCTACGTCTTCGACTACGGCCGCCCCGAGGTCCGCAACTTCCTGGTGGCCAACGCCGTCTACTGGCTGGAGGAGTTCCACATCGACGGGCTGCGTGTCGACGCCGTCGCGTCGATGCTCTACCTCGACTACTCGCGCGAGCCGGGCGAGTGGGCCCCGAACCAGTACGGAGGCCGGGAGCACCTCGAGGCGATCGAGTTCCTCCAGGAGACCAACGCCACCGTCTACCGGCGGGTGCCCGGCGCCGTGATGATCGCCGAGGAGTCGACCGCGTGGCCCGGCGTCACCCGCCCCACCCACCTGGGCGGCCTGGGCTTCGGGATGAAGTGGAACATGGGCTGGATGCACGACTCGCTCGGCTACATGGCCGAGGACCCGGTGCACCGCCAGTACCACCACCACCGCATGACGTTCTCGCTGATGTACGCGTTCAGCGAGAACTTCGTGCTGCCGATCAGCCACGACGAGGTCGTACACGGCAAGGGCTCGCTGCTGCGCAAGATGCCCGGCGACCGCTGGAACCAGCTCGCGAACCTGCGCGCGTTCCTGGCCTACATGTGGGCGCATCCCGGAAAGCAGCTGCTGTTCATGGGCTCGGAGTTCGGCCAGGAGGCCGAGTGGGCCGAGGGCCGCAGCCTCGACTGGTGGCTGCTCGACCAGCCCGTGCACGCCGGCGTCCACCGGCTCGTCACCGACCTCAACCACGTCTACCGGGACTCCCCCGCGCTGTGGGAGCTCGACCACGACCCTGAGGGCTTCGAGTGGGTCGACGCCAACGACTCGCTGCACAACGTGTTCTCGTTCGTGCGCCGCGACGCCGCGGACAACCCGCTGGTCTGCGTCGTCAACTTCTCCGGCTCGCCGCACGAGGGCTACCGCGTCGGCCTGCCGTCGGCCGGTGAGTGGCGCGAGCTGCTCAACACCGACGCCGAGGTCTACGGGGGCTCGGGCGTCGGCAACCTCGGGGTCGTGCAGGCCGAGCCGGAGCCGTGGCACGGCATGGCCGCCTCGGCCAGGCTGCGCGTGCCGCCGCTGGGCGCGGTCTGGCTGACGCCGCAGCGCTGAGACCAGTCCCGCGCCGAGACGCAGAGCACAGACGACGTGGAGCACCCGCGCAGCATCGCCGGGGACGGCGTGCTCCTGCGCCGGTGGGGTGAGGGGGACGTCGACGCGGTGCTGGCCGTCGTCGACGACGAGGTCGCCCGCCGGTTCGGCATGCCGCCGGTGCCGTGGCCGCGCGAGCAGGTGGAGCGCTGGCGCGACGCCTGGGAGGGCGAGGACCGCGCCAGCTACCTCGTGGAGGCCGCGGGCCGCGTCGTCGGCAGGGCGTGCCTGCGCTGGTCCGGGCACGGTCACCGCGCCGAGCTGACGTGGGTGGTGTTCGCTCCCTACCGCGGTCGTGGGCACGCCGGGGCGACCATCCAGGCCTTGGTCTCCTGGGCCTTCGCCCACGGCACCGGGCGGGTGGAGGTGCTGGTGGAGCCGGACAACACGGCATCGCTGCGGGTGGCGGCGCGGCTGGGGCTGCGGCGCGAGGGGCTGCTGCGACAGCGTCAGGTGATCGCGGGCCGTGCCCGCGACATGGTGCTGCTCGCGCGGTTGCGGGACGACGTCGACCCGGGAACCGACCCGCTGCCCACCCTCGCCGCGTCGTTCCCCCGCGCCTGCACGGCGGCCGGTCTCGTCGTCCGGGACCCGGCAGGTCGTGTGCTCTTGCTGCAGACTTCGTACAAGCCGGAGTGGGAGGTCCCGGGAGGTCTGGTCGAGGCCGGCGAGGACATCACGACGGCCGCCGTCCGCGAGACGTTCGAGGAGCTCGAGCTCGTGCTCGAGCCGGGTCCGTTGCTCGCCCTCGACACGTGGTCCGCCGACGTCCGCACACCCGCCATCACCCTGGCTCTGCTGGACGGCGGGGTGCACCCGCCCGGGCTCGTCGAGCGCCTGCGGTTCGCGGACGGCGAGATCGTCGCCGCGCACTGGTGCGATGCTGCCGCCGTCCGGGAGCGCGGCGGCCCCCGGCTGGGCCGGCGGCTGCTGGCCGTGCTCGAGGCCCTGGCCGACGGACGTCTGCCGGGACCGCCCCTGCTGCTGCGAGCGGGCGAACCTGCCGGCGAGTCGGTCCCATGAGCCACCCCGTTCGGGGGCCCGGCCCGTAGCATGCCCGGTACCCGGCCCCGTGCCCCGCCACTGTCGAGCACGACGCCGGAACGCCATGGGAGGTGCGGTGGACGGACCCGACACCCTGCCCGGGCGCGCCGCGGATACCTCCCCCCTGCAGGCGCTGGTCGACCTCGGTCACGCCGTGGCCTCGACCGCACGGTTCGAGGACGTCCTGGCGCTGGCCGCCGAGCAGGCTCGCCTGGCCCTGGGGGCGGACGGGCTCGCCCTGGCCCGGTGGGAACGGGACCGCGGCTCCCTGCGGACCCTGGTGAACGTCGGTGTCGCCGCCGCCGGCCACGGCCGGTTCCCCGCGCAGGAAAGGTACGCGGTCGCCGAGTACGCGGACATCATCGACTTCGACGGCCGTGGTGGCGTCGTCTACCACCGCGGCCCCGGCTGCCCGCCGGAGGCGCTCGCGCTGCTCGAGCGGCTGGGGCGCGAGTCGGTCCTGTCCCTGCAGGTCCAGGCGTCGGGCCGGCAGTGGGGCGAGATGTTCGCGACGACCCGCCGGGGTGGCCGCCGCTTCGGGCAGGCGGACCTGGCCCGGGCGCGAGAGGTCGCCCACATCGTCGGCCAGGTGATCGGCGACGCCGAGCAGCTTCAGCAGCTCTCCCGGCTCGCGTACCAGGACCCGCTGACCGGGGTCGCCAACCGCCGGGTCCTGGACGACACCCTCGCGGTCTGGCTGACCGCGGACGGTCCCGGCGCGACCGTCGTGCTGTGCGACGTCAACGGCCTCAAGGTCGTCAACGACAGCCGGGGTCACGAGGCCGGCGCCCGCGCGCTCCTCGCGGTCGCCGGCGCCCTGGCCCCGGCGG
>JBBSNO010000030.1:0-17939 GCA_038232615.1 Actinomycetales bacterium | reverse complement strand
GCCCTGGTGCTCGCGACGGCGATCGGCGTGACGGTCCCGTCGGCCAACGCGTTCGACGTCGCCAACAAGATCCCCAACATCCTGTACCTGCTGATCGCCGGCGGGATCCTGAACGCCGTCCTGGTGCCACAGATCGTGCGGGCGAGCCGGGACCCGGACGGGGGGCAGGAGTTCGTCAACCGGCTCCTCACGCTCGCGCTGTCGGTCCTGGTCGGGCTCACCGTCGTCCTCACCCTCGCCGTCCCGCTGCTGGTGAACCTCTACGCGCGGCCGTTCCAGGGCCCGACGGCGGCACTCGCGGTCGGCTTCGCCTATTGGTGCCTGCCGCAGGTCCTCTTCTACGGCCTCTACACGGTGCTCGGGCAGGTACTCAACGCACGCGGGAGCTTCGGCCCGTACATGTGGGCTCCCGTCGTCAACAACGTGATCGGGATCGCGGGGCTGCTCGCCTTCATCGCCGTGTACGGGTCCGGGACGGACGGCCAGCATGACCCGCAGAGCTGGACACCGGAGAAGATCGCGCTCATCGCCGGCACGGCCACGCTGGGCGTCGTCGTGCAGGCGCTCGTCCTCGTGGTGCCGCTGCGCCGGGCGGGGTTCCGGTTCAGCCCTCGGTGGGGACTGCGCGGCGCGGGCCTCGGCTCCGCCCGCACGGTGGCCATGTGGACGTTCGCCGCGGTGCTCGTCGGCCAGCTCGGTTTCATCACGACCTCGAACGTGGCCGCCCGGGCATCCAGCCTCGCCGACCAGGCTGGTGACCTGAGCATCGCCGGCAACAGTGCGTACACGAACGCCTACCTGCTGTTCATGCTGCCGCACTCCCTCGTGGCGGTCTCGGTCGTCACCGCCCTGTTCACGCGACTCAGCCACGCGGCCACGGAGAACGACGTGTCGCGGGTGCGCGCCGACCTCTCCACGGGGCTGAGGATCGTGGGCGTGGTCTCGGTCCTGGCCACCGTCGGGCTGGTCGTGCTCGCCGACGCCGCCGGCACCGTGATCGCCGGGGAAGCCGAGCCGGGGCGGGCGGTCGGGGGCGTGGCCGCGGCCATGGTCCTGGGGCTCGTCCCCTTCAGCGCCACGTACCTCCTGCAGCGCGTGTTCTACGCCTACGAGGACGCTCGCACGCCGTTCCTGGTGCAGGTGCCCGTCGTCTCGGTGATGGTCGTCGGCAACCTGCTCTCGGCGACGCTGCTCGACGCCCGGTGGATGGTGGTCGGCGTCGGGCTGTCGATGAGCCTGGGCCACTTCGTCGGCTGCGCCGTCGCGGCCACCTTGCTGCGGCGGCGCATCGGTCGTCTGGACGGGCACCGCGTCGTCCGCACCCACGTACGCCTGCTGCTGGCCGGGTCCGTCGCCGGGCTGGTCGGCTGGGGGGTGACCGGCCTGACGACCGGTCTCACGGGGTCGGGGCGAGCAGGCGCCGCACTCGTCGCGCTCGTGGGTGGCAGCGTCATCTGCCTGGTCTACCTCGCCGGACTGAAGGTCCTGCACGTGAGCGAGCTCGACCGGCTCGTCTCCCGGCTACCGGCCCGGCTGCGCCGCGGCTGACGGGACGGCGTCGCGGCTCAAGGTGGCCGACGCGCGAGCCGAACCCGAAGGAGTGGACCCACAGCAGCCCGGACGCGCACTGACCCCTCGTCGGGACGACGGCGGCATCGTCCTTGGGTGGCTGACCAAGCTGGTGGTCGTGATGGCCGTGGTCGGCGTGATCCTCTTCGACGGCCTGTCGATCACCGCCAGCCGGCTCTCCATCGAGGACCACGGCTTCCTGGCGGCCCGGGAGGCCAGCTCGGAGTGGCAGCGCAGCGGCGACGTCCAGCTAGCCTACAACTCCGCCTTGTCGACCGCCGTAGACGCGAACGCCCTCAACGAGGTGCCGCCCGGCTCCTTCGTCGCGGCCCCCGACGGAACCGTCGACCTCGACATCCACCGCGAGGCCGCCACCCTCGTGGTCCACCGCGTCGGCTGGATCGCCGACTGGGCGCTGATCAGCACCCACGCCACTGCCAAGGGCATGGGCTGACCCGGCCCGGCCTCGTCGGAATCGGCGTGTCGTCCGCCTAGCATGGCCCTTCACTGCCCTTAACTCGGAGCGCGGAGGTGGACACCCTGGACGGCGTGGGTCACGGCACGGCACTGGCCGGCAGGTACCGGCTGGAGGAGCGGCTGCAGAGCTCGCGGACCTCCGCCTACTGGCGCGCCGTCGACCAGACCCTGGACCGGGCCGTCGGCGTCCGCGTGCTGGTCGGCGACACCGCCGAGGACACGCTCGACGCCGCCCGCCGGGTGGCGATGGTCGAGGACCCCCGGCTGCTGCGCGTGCTGGACGTCGGCACGCAGGACCGCGGCCCGGACGGGCCCCTGACGTACGTCGTCTCCGAGTACGTCGGCAGCTCGTCGCTGGCCGACCTGCTGGTCGACGGGCCCCTGCCCGCGGACGAGGTCCGTGCCCTCGTCGGTGAGGCCGCCCGTGGCCTGGAGCACGCCCGCGCGAACGGCCTGCACCACCGGCGGATCGGTCCGACCAGCCTGCTGCGCACCCCGGACGGGGCCGTCAAGGTCGCCGGCCTCGCGGTCGACGCCGCGGCCGAGGGGTTGGCGGACGTCTCCTCGGCCCAGGCGGCCCGTGAGGACGCCGTCGCCCTGGTCGCCGTGCTCTACGCCGGCCTCACCGGACGCTGGCCGTTCGGGAACTCCGGCGGTCTGATGGCGGCTCCCGTCATCTCCGGCCTGCCCGCGCCTCCCGCGGACGTCGTCGGTGGCGTGCCCAACGACCTCGACACCCTCTGCTCGGTCACCTTCGGACCCCACGACGACGGACCGCACGATCCCGGTGAGCTCGCCGAGCAGCTCGCGCCGTGGGACCCCCGCCGGGCTGCCGGCGCCAGCCTCGGTGCGGCCGGCACCGGAGCCGGTTCGTCCGGGAAGGCGAAGGCGAGCGCGGACGACGACACGCAGTCGATGCGTCCGGCGGGGCGCTTCCCGGGTCGGCTCTCGGGCGCTGCCGCCGGTGCGGGTGCCGCCGGCGCTGCCGCTGCTGGCGGGGCCGCCGCTGCTGGCGGAGGCGCTGGTGCCGGTGCTGACCGGGAAGCCGCTGCCAGCAGGACCGCGGCCCGCGACGAGCCGACCTCGACGCGCGCCATGCCGGTCGTCCCGCCGGCCGCGCCACCGGCGACGTCGGGCGCCACCTCGACCGGTCGGGCCGACCCGCCCGACCGGAGCGAGGACCGGGCACCTGGCACCGCGGCGAGCGCTGCCGCAGCCCCAGCCGCCGCTGCCGGGGCTCCCGCCGCGCAGGCTGCGGGCAGCGCCGGTGCCGGTCAACCCGGGGCCGGGGCTGCCGAGGGCACGGACGCGAGGTGGGACGACGCGTTCGGCGCGGGCCCGCCGCTCGGGGACGCCCACCACGAGACCGACGAGCACGAGACCGACGAGCACGAGACCGACGAGCACGAATCCGGCGGCCGGAACCAGTCGCGGATCGTGCTCGCCGTCGTCGCCGTCCTCGTCGTCGTCGGGCTCGTGCTCGCCATCGACTCGCTGTCGGACATCGGCGGTGGCGCACCGACTGCGGCGCCGACCCAGACGACGCCTCCCGCCCCCCCGCCAGAACCGGCTGAGCCACCGGCCGAGGAGCCGCCACCCGCCGAGGAGCCGCCACCGAGCGAGGAGGCGCCGCCCGAGGTCCCTGCGCCGGCCGTCGTCGGCGTCCGACCCCTCGACCCCACCGGCGACGGTGAGAACGACGACACCGCCCCCAGGGCGATCGACGACGACCCCTCCTCCTTCTGGAACTCCAGCACGTACGAGACGGCCGCGTTCGGCAACCTGAAGGACGGCCTCGGCATGGTGGTGGCGCTCGACGGGCCGAGCCAGGTCAGCGGCGCCAGCATCACCGTCAACGGCGACGGCGGTGCCGTCGAGCTGCGGGCGAGCCCCGACGGGGGGAACGAGGGCTCACAGGTCGTGGCCGGCGCGCCCTCGGGCAGCGGCACGATCGACTTCGCCCTCGAGGAGCCGGTCGAGACGCAGTACCTGCTGCTGTGGTGGACCGAGCTGCCGGAGACCGACGCCGGCTTCAGGATCGAGCTGGCGCAGGTCCAGGTGCGGTGAGCCCGCCGGCCGGGAGCGACCCGCCCGAGCAGACCGAGGGCGCCGGTGGGACCGTCGGCCGGGCCGCTGGCCGGGCCCGTGACCGGGAGCTGATGGCCGCCCACGTGGCGGGCGACCCCGACGCGTTCGCCGAGCTGGTCCGACTGCACACCGACCGGCTGTGGGCCGTCGCGGTCCGCACCATGCGCGACCCGGACGACGCCGCCGACGCGCTGCAGGACGCGCTGGTCTCCGCGTTCCGCTCGGCCGCCGGGTACCGCGGCGAGGCGGCGGTGACCACGTGGCTGCACCGCGTCGTCGTCAACGCCTGCCTCGACCGGCTGCGGCGTGCCCGCGTGCGCCCGACCGTCCCCCTGCCCGACGACGACCCCGGTCGTCTCGGCGTCCTCGAGGACCGGCACGACGAGCATGCCGCGACCGAGACCCGTCTCGACGTCACGGCCGCCCTGGCGCGGCTCCCCGAGCACCAGCGGGCCGCGCTGATCCTGGTCGACATGCAGGACATGCCGGTCGCGGAGGTGGCCGTGGTCCTCGGCGTGCCCGCCGGGACCGTCAAGTCGCGGTGCGCACGGGGACGGGCGGCGCTCGCCGAGCTGCTGCGCCCGGAAGGGAACCCCGCGCCGGCCGGGCGCGTCGCACACCCAGGCGCGTCGCCCGCCCAGGCCGGCACCGCGGCCCGGCGTCCTGCGCCCGACCCGTCCCCCGACCCCGACCGCCCGTCCCCCGACCACCCGTCCCCCGACCACGGAGACCGCACGTGACCCACCTCGCGCCCGGCGCGCACCCCTCCCCGGAGGAGGTCGACGCGCTGCTCGACATCCCCGGTGGCACCCCGGACGACGTCGGTCAGCACGCGGTCGCCACCCACCTCGCCGGGTGCGGTACGTGTCAGGAGGTCGCGGAGTCGCTGCGCGAGGTCCGTCGCCTGCTGCGCGACGAGGGACGGCGCACCCCCCCGCCCCCCGCGGACCTCGGTCGTCGCCTGGCCACCGCCCTGGCCCGCGCCAGCGCCGAGCGCGACGGCACCGTCGTGCCGCTCCGGGTCGAGCACGCCTCCGGCGAGCGGGGTACCCGCAACGTCCCGCGGTGGGTGTCCGTCGCCGCCGTCCTGACGGTGCTCGGCGGGTCCGCGGTGGCCGCAACCCAGCTGATGGGGCAGGGCTCGACCCCGATGGTGGCTTCCGGCGGCGCCGACAGCTCGGCCGAGGCCGGTGCCGGAGGAGGCGCAGCTGCAGCGGCCTCGCCGGTGTCGACCGGTACCGACTACCAGCGCGCCGAGCTGGCGACGCAGGTCGGCGACCTGGTGGAGGGCGTCGGCACCGTGCCGCTGCAGCAGGCGTCGCCGGCCCGGGGGGACGAGGGCGCCGGAGCCCCGGAGGCGGCCGCGGAGGACTTCGGCGCCCAGCCCGTGCTGCCGGGTTCCGCCCTCCCGGACGCCGACGAGCCACTCGTCGACCCTTCCGGCCTCCAGGGCTGCCTGGAGGCCATCGGTGCTGCCGGCACCGTGCCCCTCGCGGTGGACCTGGCCTCCTTCGAGGGCCAGGACGCAGCGGTGATCGTGCTCCCCGGGGCGACCGCGCAGCAGGTCGAGGTGTGGGTGGTCGCGCGCGACTGCCGCCCGGGTGCCGAGGGGCTGCTGGAGTTCCAACGCGTCGACACCCCCTGAGCGGCCCGTGACGGTGCAGGCGCTGGCTCACCGGGGAACAGCAGCGTGCGAGGATCGGTTGTGGTTCAACGCCGGTACCCAACGACGAAGGCGGAGCAGCGTGAGCGACGACGTCCGTGACGTGATCATCATCGGATCCGGTCCGGCGGGCTACACCGCAGCCATCTACGCCGCCCGCGCGGACCTGCACCCCCTCGTGCTGACCGGGTCCGTGACCGCCGGCGGCGCGCTGATGAACACCACCGAGGTCGAGAACTACCCCGGGTTCCCCGACGGCCTGATGGGGCCGGACCTGATGGAGAACTTCCAGAAGCAGGCGGAACGCTTCGGGGCCGAGCTGGAGTTTGACGACGTCACCTCCGTCGAGCTGGACGGGGACGTCAAGGTCGTGCACACCGGCGGCGGAGCCACCCACTCCGCACGCAGCGTCATCCTGTCCACCGGCTCCGCGTACCGGGAGATCGGCCTGACGAACGAGAAGCGACTGTCCGGGCACGGGGTCAGCTGGTGCGCGACCTGCGACGGGTTCTTCTTCCGCGACCAGGACATCGCCGTCGTCGGCGGCGGCGACTCCGCGGTCGAGGAGGCGACGTTCCTGTCGCGTTTCGCCCGGTCCGTCACCATCATCCACCGCCGCGACAGCCTCCGCGCCTCCAAGATCATGCAGGACCGTGCCTTCGTCGACCCGAAGATCTCCTTCGCGTGGAACAGCGCGGTCCTGGACGTCCTGGGCGAGGACAAGGTGACGGGTGTCCGGTTGCGCGACACCGTGACCGGTGACGAGAGGGACCTCGCCGTCACCGGTCTCTTCGTCGCCATCGGGCACGACCCCCGCGTCGAGCTCGTCAAGGGGCAGATCGACCTCACCGACAAGGGGTTCATCGACGTCGAGGGCCGCAGCTCGCGCACCAACCTGCCCGGCGTCTTCGCGTGCGGCGACGTCGTGGACCACGAGTACATGCAGGCCGTGACCGCCGCCGGATCCGGGTGCGTCGCCGCCCTGGACGCCGAGCGGTACCTGGCCGCGCTGGACGACACCGGCGGCGAGCCGGTCGAGGCGGCCGTCGAGGCGACCGAGGTCGGCGAGGCCGTGGGCGGCCGCGAGACGCCGGTCGTCGACACCGTCCGCGAGGACACCCGCTCGCTGTAGCCGCCCGCTACCCAGCACTCTCCCGCCCGTACCCCGCCGCACCCAACTGGAAGGAGACGCCCGATGGGCGCCACCAAGGCCGTGACCGATGACACCTTCGACTCCGAGGTCCTCAAGGCCGACAAGCCCGTCCTGGTGGACTTCTGGGCACCCTGGTGCGGGCCGTGCCGTCAGGTGGCTCCGATCCTGGAGGAGCTCGCGAGCGAGCACGCCGACAAGATTGCGGTCGTCAAGGTCAACACCGACGAGAACCCCAAGATCGCCGCGAGCTACGGCATCACGTCCATCCCGACGCTGAACGTCTACTCCGGTGGTGAGCTGGTGAAGTCCATCGTGGGTGCCCGTCCCAAGCCCGTGCTGGTCAAGGAGCTCGCCGACTACCTCGGCTGAGCACCTCGGGTCGGGCCCGGTGGACGACGGGAGGCACCATGGCGAGGGCGAGCACGTTGCTGCGACGCGGAGACCACGGGACCCGCGTGCGCGCCGTCCGGGAGCAGCTGCGCGTGGCGGGCTACACCTCGGGCAGCCCGGACGCCGACCCGGCGGTCTTCGACGAAGCGCTCGACCGCGACGTCAGGGCGTTCCAGCGGCAGCGGGGCCTGACCGCCGACGGCCTCGTCGGACCGGAGACCTCCCGCGGGCTGGACGCCGCCCGCTGGCGCCTCGGTGACCGCATCCTCCGGTTCCTCCCGGGTCACCTGGTCCACGGCGACGACGTCGTGGAGCTGCAGCAGCGGTTGACCCAGCTGGGCGTGTTCTCGGGTCGGCCGGACGGCGCGCTCGGCCCGGAGACCGAGCGCGCGCTGCGCGAGCTGCAGACCAGCATGGGGCTGTCGAGCGACGGCACGTGCGGACCGGCCACGCTGCGGCTGCTGACCCAGCTCGAGCGCACCCACCGCGGCGGGGACGCGGCAGCCCTGCGCGAGCACAGCGCGGTCTCCACCAGCGGACCGAGCCTGGTCGGGCGCGTCGTCGTCCTCGACCCCGGCCACGGCGGGCCCGACCCCGGCGCCCGCGGCCACGACCTGACCGAGGCGGACGTGGTCCTGGACCTGGCCCTGCGCCTGCAGGGCCGCCTGACCGCCAGCGGGGTGACCGCCGTCCTGACCCGCGGTGCCGCCCAGGACCCCACGGACGCCGAACGTGCGGGGCTCGCCGACGACGTCCGGGCCGACGTATTCGTCTCCCTGCACTGCGACACCTCGTCCGGCTCCGGCCAGGGCGTCGCCTGCTTCCACTGGGGAGGGCACCGCCACGGCGGTCGCTCCGCGGTCGGCGAGCGACTCGCCGGCCTGGTCCAGCGGGAGGTCCTGGCCCGCACCGACCTCGTCGACTGCCGGGTCCATCCGCGCACGTGGGACCTGCTGCGCCTGACCAGGATGCCGGCCGTGCGGGTCGAGCTCGGCTACCTCACGCACCCCGGCGACGCCAGGCGCCTGGCCGACCCCGCGTTTCGCGATGGCTGCGCCGAGGCGCTGCTGGTCGCCGTCCAGCGGCTCTTCCTGCGTGCCGAGGAGGACGCCACCACGGGGACGTTGCGCGTCGACGACGTGATGGCCCGCGTGCGGGCCGCCGAGCAGGCCTGAGCCCTCAGCCGCTCGTCAGCGCCGGCGAACGGACGGTTCCCAGGATCCGCTCGAGGGCCTGCTCGACGTCCTCGCGCCACGAGAGCGCGGTCTTCAGCTCCAGCCGCAGCCGCGGATGGCGATGATGCGGCCGCACGGTCTTGAAGCCGACGGACAGCAGGAAGTCGGCCGGGACGAGACACCCCGGCGGGATCGCGTAACGATCGCCCTGCCCGGCGCCGCCACGGCCGGCCACCGCGTCGTCGACGCGGTCGCCGAGCACGCCGAACGCCTCGATCGCCCGGACCCCGCGTCGAGTGAGGTCCTTCGCGGCGGCCTGCACGAGCATCCGGCCCAGGCCGCCCCCCCGGAACTCCGCCAGCACGGTGCCCGTCATCAGCAGCACGGCATCGGCACTGACAGGGGACGTCGGGAACGCCACCGAGCGGGGGACGAACACGGGAGGCGCGTACAGCACGTAGCCCGCCGGGACGTCGTCCACGTACGCGATGCGGCCGCAGCTGCCCCACTCCAGCAGCGCCGCGGACAGCCACGCCTCCTTCTCGAACGCCGTGTCCCCCGCCTCGGTGGCCCGCTGGCCCGCGACAGGGTCGAGCTCCCAGAACACGCAGCCACGGCAGCGGGACGGCAGGTCGCCCATCCGGTCGAGCGTGAGCGGGCCGAGACGGCGGGACATGCTGCGGGTCACACCCCCTGCATCGTGTCGCCGGAGCCCGTTCCCGGGTCGGCGAGGCCCATCCCGGGGCCGGCCGCGTCCGCCCACGGGTCGTAGGAGCCGGGACGATGGGGACGCGGCCGGAGCAGGGCAGCGACGAACGCGGCTGCGGCACCGGCCACGAGTCCCGTGACGACGAGTCGCGCGACCTTCATGGCACACTCCGATGGCCGAACCGGTGGCAGGTCAGGGCGGTCGGACCCCGACCGCGGACCCAGGGGTGCACCCATCGTAGAGGCGGCAGCCGCGCAGCGACCAGGGCGGAAGGTCCTCGATGACGGAGCGGGTCGAGACGACGCACCGCACCCGTCCGAGAGGTCGCTGGCCTCCCGATGCCTTGGGAGACAACGGAAACGGCGAACGATACGCATATCGGGACGTCGGTCAGCTGGCGCGGAAGACGCCGTCCTCACCCGGCGCGAGAATCTCGACGATCCGGTCGAGGTCCTCGACGGTGGCGAACTCGACGGTGAGCTTGCCCCTGCGCTGACCCAGCGCGATCTTGACGCGGGTGTCGAACCGGTCGGAGAGCCGTCCGGCCAGGTCGTCCAGGGCCGCGTGCCGGTCCCCCGCGCGGAGCGGGCGCCGCTTGGGGGCGGGCTCGCTGTCCCCTCCGACCGCGACGACCTCCTCGGTCGCCCGCACCGAGAGCCCTTCCGCGACGATGCGCTGGGCCAGGCGCTCCATGGCTGCGCCGTCCGTCAGACCGAGCAGCGCGCGCGCGTGCCCGGCGCTAAGCACGCCGGCTGCCACCCGGCGCTGCACCAGCGGGGGCAGCTTGAGCAACCGGAGCGTGTTCGAGATCTGCGGCCTGCTGCGCCCGATCCGCTGCGCCAGCTCGTCATGCGTGCAACCGAAGTCCTCCAACAGCTGCACGTACGCGGCGGCCTCCTCCAGGGCGCTCAACTCGCTGCGGTGCAGGTTCTCCAGCAGGGCGTCCCGCAGCAGGTCGTCGTCACGCGTCTCCCGGACGATGGCCGGGACGGTGGGCAGGCCCGCCTCTCGGCTGGCGCGCCAGCGGCGCTCGCCCATGACGAGCTCGTAACGAGGCCCCTCCTCGTCCTGGCCGACCGGTCGCACCACGACGGGCTGAAGCACCCCGATCTCCCGGATCGAGTGGACCAGCTCGGCCAGGGCGTCGGCGTCGAAGTCCGTCCGGGGCTGGCGCGGGTTCGGTGTGATCCGGTCGAGCGGAACCTCCGCGAAGTGGGCACCGGGCACCGGGACGAGCCGGCTCTCGTCGATGTTTCCCGTGAAACCATCCCCGACGCCCCCGGCGGACCCGTCCCCTGACAGATTGGCCGTGAGGTCTGCCGGCGGCGAGCCCGGGTCGTCCCCCGCAGCAGTGTCGGCGTCGTCATGGGTCGAGCCCGCGTCGCCTCGTTCGTCCGCCGGCGTCGACGGGAAGAAGACGTCCACCGGCCGGCCACCCTTCGTCGCCGGAGACCCGCTGGGGATGAGTGCGCCCAGCCCTCGCCCCAGCCCTCGCCGCTTGTCGCTCACGCTGTCTCCTCCGTCATCGGTCGTCGTGTGCCCCGTTCGGCGATCTCGCCCGCGGCGGCGAGGTAGGACAGCGCGCCACTCGATGCCGGATCGTAGGTCATCACCGTCTGACCGTGGCTCGGCGCCTCCGAGATCCGCACCGAGCGCGGCACTGATGAGCGGAGCACGACCTCGGGGAAGTGCTCACGGACCTCGTCCGCCACCTGCGCGGCCAGCCGGGTACGGCCGTCGTACATCGTCAACAGGATCGTCGACACGTGCAGGGTCGGGTTGAGGTGCGAGCGGATCAGCTCGATGTTCTTCAGCAGCTGGCTCAGACCCTCGAGGGCGTAGTACTCGCACTGGATCGGGATGAGCACCTCGCGTGCCGCGACGAAGGCGTTGACCGTCAGCAGGCCGAGGCTCGGCGGGCAGTCGATCAGGACGTAGTCGAGGCGGTCCTCGCCCGCACGATCCCGCTCACGGAGGTAGGTGACGATCGCCGTCCGCAACCGGGTCTCGCGAGCAACCATCGGGACCAGCTCGATCTCGGCGCCGGCCAGGTCGATGGTCGCCGGCGCGCACCAGAGGGTGGGCAGCTCCGGACACTGCTGCACGACCGCGGCAAGCGGTCGACCGTCCACGAGCACGTCGTAGAGCCCAGCCACCTCCGCGTGGTGCTCGATCCCGAGCGCGGTCGACGCGTTGCCCTGCGGGTCGTTGTCCAGGACGAGGACGGTCAGCCCGGACTGAGCCAGCGCAGCGGCGATGTTGACGGTGGTCGTGGTCTTCCCAACGCCGCCCTTCTGGTTCGCGACGGTGAGGATGCGCGTCTCGGCCGGAGCCGGGAACCGTCGCCCGGTCAGGGAGATGCGGCGGCGCGCGTTCTCGGCGAGCTCCTGGGCCAACGGCGTCGTGTCGTCCGCCACCGGGATGGACGCGGCGACGGCACTCCTTCGCGCCTCGTCGTCGTCCTGCGGTGCGTCGGCGTCCACCGAAGGGGTGGCGCTCGACGTCGCGCTGGCCAGGGAGGCGTCAGCGGGACACTCGTCCGCCGTGGCCGACGAGGAGGTTCCACGTGAAACGACGCTCGAGGCAGGCCAGCCCAGGGCGTGCGTCGGGGACTCGGTCGACGCGACGGCTGCGGGCCACCCGAGACCGTCTGGCGTGGCGATGCCCTTAGGAGTGCTGTGCTCTGTCATCACGTCGCGCGTTCCTCGTCTCTCTCACTGCTGAGTCTGTCTCACCACGGCGTCACCGACGACGATCCCGCGCCGGTCGGGCCCTCGGTCGTTCCACACCAGACGCGGGCGCAGCCACGGCGAGGGCGCGCGGTGCAGGCCCCGGGTACAGCGGACACAGCCCGCCCAGCGGGGCACGCCGAACTACCCCGGAGTCCGAAGGTCACCGCCCCTTGTGCCGGCCCGCCTGTCGGCCAGGCGCACCACGGCGCCGGACGGGTGCTGTCGGCGCCCGCGCCTCGGCGCCGACGGGAACGCGCACCACGGTGGTAGGAACCTCGAGCACGGCCCGTCCGCACGACACTACCTCTGCTCCGGACAGACCCCACCGCGCCAGCACAGGGGCCGCCTCGGCCAGCTCGTCGGCCGCGCTGCGCCCCTTGATCGCGAGGAGCTGCCCCCCGGGCTCGACCAGGGGCAGGCCCCACTCCAGCAGGCGGTCGAGCGCCGCGACCGCGCGGGCGGTGACGACCTGCCCCGACAGCGTGCCCACGACCTCCTCGGCGCGGGCACGAGTCACGGTGACGTCCAGGCCGAGGTCGGCGGCCACCTCCTCCAGCCACACGACGCGCCGCTGGAGGGGCTCGATGAGCACGACGTCGAGATCGGGCCGGGCGATGGCCATCACCAGGCCGGGCAACCCAGCGCCGCTGCCGATGTCTATGACCCGCGCCTGTGCCGGGACGATCTCCGTGAGCACGGCACAGTTGAGGACGTGCCGTGTCCAGATGCGCTCCACCTCCCCCGGACCGATCAGTCCTCTGTCGACACCTGACGTGACGAGGTGGGCGACCAGCCGTTCGGCGACGTAAAGCTGTCCACCGAAGACGGCCGTGGCCGCGGGGGGACGAGGCTCGGTGGTCACGGCCACCCCGCTGTTCCACGTGAAACCAACGCCGAAGCGTGTTCCACGTGAAACCGGGTCACCGGGGTCCTCAGGCGGGCTGGACGACGACGCGGCGCGAGGGCTCGACGCCCTCGGACTCGCTGCTCAGGCCGGCCGCCGCGATGACGTCGTGCACGACCTTGCGTTCGAACGGCGTCATCGGAGCCAACCGGACCGCCTCGCCGCTCTGGGCGACGTCCTCGACGGCACGGCGGGCCAGCGTCTCCAGCTCAGCCTTGCGCGCCGCTCGGAAGCCGGCGACGTCGAGCATCAGCCTGGTCCGCTCACCCGTCTTGGCCTGGACGGCTAGCCGGGTGAGCTCCTGGAGCGCCTCCAGGACCGCTCCATCCCGGCCGGCCAGGCGCCGCAGGGAGACCATGGAAGCCTTGTCGCCCACCACAGAGACGGATGCGCGCCCGTTCTCGACGTCGATGTCGATGTCACCATCCAGGTCGACGATGTCGAGCAGCTCCTCGAGGTAGTCGGCCGCGACGTCACCCTCCTCCTCCAGGCGCTTCGCCGCGGGCTTCGCGTCGCCACCGTCCGGCGAGGGCGAGTCCGCGTCGACCTCGGACGACTCCGACGACTCGGGCGGCGACCCGGCCGCTGCCGTCCCTGCCGTGTCCGAGGAGGTGTCCGAGCTCGTGTCCGAAGGCGTGTCGCTGGTCGTATCGTCCTGGGGGGTGCCGGCGCGGGTCTCGTCCATCACGGGGGCTCTCCTGGCTGTAGGGGTCTGGGGCAGGGACCGGCGCGGCGCAGTCGCCGCACGCCTTCGCGCTGCACTGGGTCAGGTGGTGGGGGACTGCTGGGCGCGCGAGCTCCCCTTGCGCTTGCCCTTGCCGTTCTTGGCGCCGTTCTTGGCGCCGCGGGCGGTGGCGCCACCCTTCGCCGGGGCGCCCTTCCCGGGGCCGCCCTGCGGAACCGCACCGCCATTCGGGCTCGCGTCAGCCTTCGGACTCGCGGCGACGTCTGAGGGACCGGTCGGTGCGGCGGGGCTCGACTTGGACAGGTCGACGAGGCCGCCCTCGGTGGAGCCGGGCGCGCCGGCCTTGCGCTTGCGGTCCTTCCGCTTGGGCTGCACGCGCTGCCCCTTGACCACCGGCTCCTCGGCCGGATCGTCGTCGGGCTCCAGCACGATCCCCTTCGTCTTCGCCTTGCGAGCCAACCGCTCCTCGCGGGCCTTCTCGGCGGTGGAACCGGGGGCCGGCATGCGTCGGATCACGTAGAACTGCTGACACATCGACCACAAGTTCGTGGTCAACCAGTACAGCAGCACGCCGATCGGGAAGTTGACGCCCGACACGGCGAAGATCACCGGCAGCGCGTACAGCAGGATCTTCTGCTGCTGGGCGAAGGGGTTGTCCAGCGCAGCGGCAGGCATGTTCTTGGTCATGAGCTGCTTCTGCGTGGTGAACGTCGTCGCCGACATCGCGATGATCAGCACGACGGTGAGGATCTTCACCGCGAGGTCGTCTCCGCTGTTGAGGAAGGTCGACGACAGCTGTGCACCGAACAGCCGCGAGCTCTCGGCCTGCGCAGCGAGCTCTGCGGTCATCGGCCCGACCGGCTCGTTAGTGCCGTCAGAGACCCGCGGCAGGCCGTTGAGCACCCGGAAGAGCGCGAAGAAGATCGGCGACTGCAGCAGGATCGGCAGGCAGGAAGCGAACGGGTTGGTGCCCTCCCGCTTGTACAGCGCCATCGTCTCCTGGGTCATCTTCTGACGGGACTCAGGATCGGTCTTGCCCTTGTACTTGGCCTGGATCTTCTTCATCTCGGGCTGGATCAGCTGCAACCCGCGGGATGCCTTGATCTGCTTGACGAAGAGCGGGATGAGCAGGATCCGGATGACGACCACCAGGCCCACGATCGACAGCGCCCACGTCCAGCCGGACGCCTCGGGCATGCCGGCTGCCGTCAGCAGCGAGTGGAACTGCACCATGATCCACGCGACGGCGATCTCGATGGGCCTGAGGAGCTCGAACATGGCGTCGGCTGGTCTTCCTGGTCAGAGGGCGGAGGCCGAGGTCGTCGGCGTCCCGTGGTCAAGGTTCCCATGCCCGGAGCCGGGAGCGGTCGCCGTCCGGCCCGCGCGCAGGCCTTCCACAGTGGGGACGTGGTCGACGCCCCCGGGGTTCCAGGGGTGGCAGCGCAGCAGGCGCCGGGTCGTGAGCCAGGTGCCGCGCAGAGCCCCGTGCGTCCGCAGCGCGATCACCGCGTAGGAGGAGCATGAGGGGTAGAACCGGCAGGTCGGGCCCAGCAACGGGGAGACCAGGAGCTGGTAGGCACGCACCAGCAGCACGAGCAGCTCTCGGGGGGCACGGCGCAGCACGGTCACCGCGGTGCACCCGGGCGACGAAGCGGGCGCGAGGTCACGCGGGTCAGGGCACTGTCGAGGTCGCGGGCGAGCTGGTGGCTGCTGGCAGCGGCCGCAGGCGGAAGTGCCCGGACGACGAGGCGCGCGCCCGCGGGCAACCGGTCGACCCGGGAGGCCGCCAGGTGGCGCAGGCGGCGCTTGACCCGGTTGCGCACGACAGCGCCACCCACGGCGCGGGAGACGACGAAGCCGACCGTCGACGTGCCGTCGACGCCCGGACCCTCGGGAACGCTCATGTGGACGACCAGCGTGGGTCGACCGGCGCGCGCGCCAGCCCGGACGGCGGTGCCGAAGTCCGAGGACCGCCGCATCCGGTGCGGGGCGGGCAGCACCGGCCGGGTCTCAGGCCGAGAGCTCGGCGCGGCCCTTGCGGCGACGAGCGGCGAGGATGGCGCGGCCTGCGCGGGTGCGCATGCGCAGGCGGAAACCGTGCGTCTTCGCGCGACGGCGGTTGTTCGGCTGGAAGGTCCGCTTGCTCACGACAACAGCTCCACGTCTTCGGTGTCACGACCGGGTCACCTGGCTGCGGGTTCCCCGGTCCGGGGCGCACGCTCGGTGCGAGGGAAGGCCCCGACGTCCGCCGGTACGCTGTCGGGCGCCCACGCAGAGATCCGCACGGGCATGCGACAGCGACTGCCGGATCGCAGGCCAGCCCAAAGGTACGGTCGCGCCGCCCCGTGGTCAAACGAGCCGGGGTCAAGCGAGCCGGGCCGCCTGGAGCCGGGTGTCCGCCCGCACGACGACGACGACGACGAGCTGACCAGTCTCTCCCGCCAACGTCGCTATGGCGGCGGCGACACGCCGAGAGGCCACGCCCAAAGACCAGTCGATTGCGCCGATCCGCTTGTGGCGGGGGTCCCAGCCTTGTTAGCGTCCGCCGTTGGTCGCTGGCACCCGGCGTGGTGTCCCGTCCCCTGGCAAGACCCGACCGTGAACCCACAGGCTGTGGACAACCCTGTGGACCGTACGGTGTGATCGGTGCCGACAGGCGCTCGACCGACCCGGCGTACACGTGGCGCACGGGCAAGACGAGCACTCCGAGGCACGCACGAGGGGGCGGACGATCACGTTGGAGGAGTCAGTCGTGGCGGAGACCGCCGGCCGGGACGACCTGCCCCAGGTGTGGCGGAGGGCGGCTGCGGCGCTGGCCGACGACGCGCGCGTGACGCACCAGCAGATGGCCTTCGTGCGCCTGGCCCGGCCGCTGGTGCTGATCGACGGCACCGCGTTGCTGGCGGTGCCGAACGACCTGACCAAGGAGGTCCTCGAGCAGCGGATGCGCGAGCCGATCACCGACGTGCTCACCGCGCACCTCGGCCAGCAGGTCCGGCGGGCCGTCACCGTGGACCCGAGCCTCGAGAGCGTCCTCGTCGACGACGAGGACGGGATCGACGAGGAGGACCTCGTCGCCGACCGCGCCGTGGCGCCCACCCGCCGCCAGCGCGACGCGCAGCGCCAGGCCGAGCCCGCCCGCCTGAACCCCAAGTACACGTTCGACACGTTCGTCATCGGTGCGAGCAACCGTTTCGCCCACGCGGCCGCGGTCGCGGTGGCCGAGGCCCCGGCCAAGGCCTACAACCCGCTGTTCGTCTACGGCGACTCAGGGCTGGGCAAGACGCACCTGCTGCACGCGATCGGTGACTACGCCCAGCACCTGTACCCCGGCGTCAAGGTCCGCTACGTGAACTCCGAGGAGTTCACCAACGACTTCATCAACTCGATCCGCGACGACAAGGCCGGCGCGTTCCAGCGTCGCTACCGCGACGTCGACGTGCTGCTGATCGACGACATCCAGTTCCTGCAGGGCAAGGTGCAGACGCAGGAGGAGTTCTTCCACACGTTCAACACGCTGCACAACGCCAACAAGCAGGTCGTCATCACCTCCGACCTGCCACCGAAGCAGCTCGCCGGCTTCGAGGAGCGGATGCGGTCGCGCTTCGAGTGGGGTCTGATCACCGACGTCCAGCCTCCCGACCTCGAGACCCGCATCGCGATCCTGCGCAAGAAGGCGGTCGGTGAGGGTCTGCAGGCCCCGGACGAAGTGCTGGAGTTCATCGGCAGCAAGATCTCGACCAACATCCGCGAGCTGGAGGGCGCCTTGATCCGGGTCACCGCGTTCGCCAACCTGAACGGCCAGGTCGTCGACATGCCGCTGGCCGAGGTCGTGCTGAAGGACCTCATCACGGACGACGACGCGCGCGAGATCACGGTCTCCACGATCATGGCGCAGACGGCCGACTACTTCGGCCTCACCATGGAGGACCTGTCCGGCTCGTCCCGGTCCCGGGTGCTCGTCACGGCTCGCCAGATCGCGATGTACCTGTGCCGCGAGCTGACCGCCCTGTCGTTGCCCAAGATCGGCCAGGCGTTCGGGGGCCGCGACCACACCACGGTGATGCACGCCAACCGCAAGGTACGCGAGCTGATGACCGAGCGTCGCTCGATCTACAACCAGGTCACCGAGCTCACCAACCGCATCAAGCAGCAGCACCGGTCCTGAACCGGTAACCGGACCGGCTGTGACGGAACCAGCCTTCGACCGTCCGAGGTCCGAGCGTCGAGCACGCTACGTCACTGTCCGGCCGGGCTTACCAGCGCCGGTGCCCCGTCCCGTGCCTGCACGAGGACCGCACATCGTCACGTCACGTGACGATGTCCCCACCTGTGGACAAACCTGTGGACAGAGCCACCTGACAGGGACTGACCGGTGGGCGGGGGGGGGGGGG
>JBBSNO010000029.1:0-17958 GCA_038232615.1 Actinomycetales bacterium | reverse complement strand
GCCGGATCACCGTGCCCGACCGGGTCGCGGACCGCCCCAGTCGAGACGGCCTCGCGTGGCGCTTCGAGCAGTTCGGCTCTGCCAGCTGATCGTCGCGCTGGATAGTGGGCATCATATGTTGCCTGCTCGAGGTGTCTGACGCGATCGAGCGCGCGGTGCTGGGCAACATCCGCCCGCTCGAGGAGGCGCTCGACGCGGCCTCCGACGCGGCCCGCCCGGTATCGGTCGATGACGTGTGGGCCATCCACGCTGCGCTGCTCACCGGCACCCGTGACCAACCGTGAGCGGGCGAGGTGCGCACGGAACAGAACTGGATAGGCGGGGTGAATCCCTGCTCGGCCGCGTTCGTCCCGCCACCCGCCGATCACGTCGAAGAGCTCTTGGCCGACCTGGTCACCTACATCTCGGGAGACGAGCATCCGGCGTTGCTCCAGGCTGCGGTCGCGCACTCCCAGTTCGAGACCATCCATCCGTTCGCCGACGGCAACGGAAGGACCGGTCGCGCCGTCTTTCAGCTCGTGCTGCGCAGGCGGGGCGTCGCGACCCGAGTCCTCCCTCCCGTCACCTGGTCCTAGCCACCCGGGCGAACGACTACGTCGCTGCCCTGGACGGGACGCGCTCGGACGGTGACGATCTCGCGGGTCTGCTTGCCTGGGTCGAGCTGTTCCTGTCAGCGACGGGACGAGCCTGCCGCGACGCGGACAGGTTCTCGACCGACCTCGCCGAACGTGAGGCCGACAGTCGCGACCGGCTCGGCCGGGTGCGGGGGAACTCGGCTAGACCTGCTCGTCCGTGCCTTGCCGGCGCTACCCGTGTTCTCGGTGACGACAGCAGCCGCACACATCGGGCGGTCGTTCCCCACGACAGCAGAGGCGATCGAACGGCTGCGAACTGCAGGTGTGGTGAGGCAGGTGACCATAGGGCGCCGCAACCGAGCGTTCGAAGCGGTCGGCATCTTCGAGGCTTTCACCGGCTTCGAACGAGTGCTAGCCAGCACCGACGCTGGCACCCACATCACACCACCCGCGCGCCCGGTCACAGCGCGTCCGTAGGCAGCGGCAGGGGCCGGAGCCGGTGCTGCCGCCACGTCCAGGACGACGCCTGCCCGGCGCTCAGGCGTTCGCGTCCACGCGCGGCAGGCGCCGGGCCGACCCAACGGCCGCGGCGACCGAGATCCCGACCAGCACGGCGACCGCGCCCAGCGTGCCGACGTCCGCCGTCTCGAAGGGGACGGAGCCGCTGTCCCACGCAGAGCCGAGGATGCGCCGTCCGTACGCACCGACGGACATGTTCTTCAGGGCTGTCGCGTAGGTCGCGAGCAGGCCCTCCCAGACCAGCACGTACGCCAGGCCGATCAGCAGGCTCCGCCGCGAGAGCAGGGAGAGCAGGACGAACAGCGCGACGTAGCCCGCGCTGCTCAGCGCCGTCGTCAGCACCAGGCTCCCCCAAACCTCGCCGGTGCCCAACCCGGCCCGTGTACCCAGCACGCCGCAGCCCAGCACGGCGGGCAGGCAGACCGTGACGGTGGCGATCCAGGCCGCCGCGAGCTTGGCGCCGACGATCCGCCAGCGCGGGGTCGCGGTGGCCATCAGCCGCGGCATCGTGCCTCCTTCGCGCTCGTCGTCGAACGCGTTGACGCCGAGGACGAGCGCGACGAGTGCCACCACGAGCGAGACGAGCAGGTCGGCGCCCAGCACCGCGTACACGCCCTCCAGGTCGCCGGTGTCGGCGAGCAGCGCCACCGCGACGGCCACGACTCCTACTCCGAGCGGCAGCAGCGCCAGGGCCAACGTGCGCCCGCGCAGCAGCAGGGCGCGCAGGGCCAACGCGAGCGGGCTCACCGCGCGATCCCGCGGGCCGCGCCCGTGAGTGCCGAGAACACGCTCTCCAGGTCCTCTCCGAGCGGCTCGACCCGTTGCAGCAGTACGCCGGACTCCCGCGCTAGCACCGGCAGGCGCGTGGCCAGCGACGCCGGCTGCTCCGTCAGCACCGTGAGCGTGTCGTCGTCCACCGCGACCGACGTCACCAGACCCTCGGCGAGCAGCAGGCCCCCCAGTCGGCGCGGCTGCTCGACCAGGATGCGCAGCGACCGGGGCCGGTCGGTCATCAGCTCACGGATGCCCGCCGCCGTCCCCTCGGCGACCAGCCGGCCGTTGACGACGACGAGCAGCCGGTCGGCCATCCGCTCGACCTCCCCGAGCAGGTGGGACGACACGAGCACCGTCCGCCCCTCCGCGCCGAGCTCGCGCACGAGGTCGACGTCCAGGCGCCGCTGGGCTGGGTCCAGGCCGTTGAGGGGCTCGTCGAGCAGCAGCACGGAGGGGTCGTGGGCCAGGGCCTGCGCCAGCTTCACGCGCTGGCGCATCCCCTTGGAGAAGCCCGCGACCTTGCGGTCGGCCGCCTCGGTCAGGCCGACCCGGGCCAGGGCCGACTCCGCAGCAGCCCCCGGCTCGGCGACGGCGCGCTGGCTGGCCAGCATCTGGACGACCTGACGCGCGGACAGGAACGACCACAGGCCCTCGGCGTCCGGGACGACGCCCAGCCCCTCGTGCACGCTCGGGTCGGCGCGCGGGTCCTTGCCCAGGACGCGGACGCTCCCCTGGCTCGGGCTCGTGTACCCGGCGAGCAGGGCCAGCGCCGTCGACTTGCCGGCGCCGTTGTGTCCCAGCAGCCCGGTGACGCCGGGTTCCAGGGCGAACGAGACCTCCGACAGCGCGACCGTGTCACCGAACCACTTCGACACGCCCTCCATCACGACCGCCGCGGTCACTGGCCCCTCCCCCGCGTGTACCGCACGAGGAGCGTCGCCAGCCCGAGCAGGACGACGCCGGACCACACGGCCACTCCGGCGCCGACCGGCGCCGTGCCGCCCTCGTCCAGCTCCGCGCCCAGTACGTGGCCGGCCAGATCGATCGGCACGTACAGCAGGTTCATCGCCAGGAACGCCGTCCGCTCCGTCAGCCCATACAGGACGCCGCCGATGACCGCCGGCACGAGCATCAGCGCGATGTACCCGCCGACCGCGAAGACCCTTCGCGCCGTCAGCGAACCCAGCGCCAGCGCGACGGCGGTCTGGAACAGCGCCACGATCAGCCCGGCCGCGACGACCCGCGGCCAGTCGCCCGCGTGGTCGCGGGCGTAATCCACCGGCGCGTCGGCGATGACGATGCCGCCGACGAGCAGCACCAGCAGCGGGCCCAGGACGACCAGCAGCACCAGGGCGACGGCGGCCAGCAGCTTGCCCGCGACGTACTCCGGCGGCGACAGGGCCGTCGAGAAGTAGAGGGACAGCACGCGGTCGCGCCGCTCCCTGGTCAGCAGCGACGGGAGGGTCGTCGCGGCGTAGGCGAGCACGATCACGCCGGTGAGACCCAGCACCTCGTGGTAGCCCAGGATGTCCAGTGGTCCCGAGATCCCCGGGATGCCGCCGAGCACGAGCGGGACGCCGACGGCGATCACCGCGGGCAGGAACGCGGCGGCGACGAGCAGGAACGGCCACACCTTGGCTCCCGCGCTGCGGCGGATCCCCAGCGCCCGCCGCGCCGACGACCTCGCGAGCACGAGCACCGCTGTCCACCGGGGACGCAGGTCGCCTGCGAACCGCGAGTAGCGGATGTTGTGGATGACGGCGGCCTCGGCCGGGCGGGCGCTCACGCCGGGCCCCCGCGGAAGCGCGAGCGCGGCGAGCGGTTCCGCGGCCTGCTCATCCCTGCTCGTGCGACATCGCGGCGACGACCGAGTTCTCGAGGCGGTCGCCGTGGTCGAGCAGGCTGAGTATCCCGACGCCGAGGTCGGCGGCGAGATCGCGCACCGCCGCGAGCTCGGCCGGGCCGGCGCTGGCGATGCCGATGTCCCCCTGTGCCGTGGGGTACGTCGGCACGCCGCGGACGGTCAGCGCCTGCGCGAACGCACCGAGGTCCCCCGTCACGCGCAGGGCCACCGGACCGGACCGCACCGTCGACTCGACCGGCTGCTGCGCTGCCAGCCGCCCGGACCGCAGCACCACCACCTCGTCGCAGGTGCGCTCGATGTCGTCCAGCACGTGCGACGACACCAACACGCGGATGCCCAGGTCGCGCGAGAGCCGGCGCACGATCGCGAGCATCTCGCTGCGGCCTGCGGGATCCAACCCGGACGTCGGCTCGTCCAGGACGACGAGGTCGGGCCCGTGCACCAGCGCCTGCGCCAGCTTGGTCCGCTGCTTCATACCGAGGGAGTAGGTGTCGATCGAGCGACGCCGCTCCTCCTCCATGCCCACCGCGAACAGCACCTCCGACGCCCGTCGCCGGGCGTCGTGCCGCGACAGCCCGCGCAGCTGGGCGATGTGCACGCACAGGTCCTGGCCCGACATGTCGGTGGGGAGGCAGTCGTGCTCGGGCATGTAGCCGACGCGTCGCCTCACCTGCGCCCGCTCGCCTGCTGTCTCCAGGGCCAGGCCCAGCACGCGGACCGTCCCGCTGTCCGGGGCGAGAAGGCCGAGCGCGACCTTCATCAGCGTGGACTTGCCGGCCCCGTTGGCACCCAGCAGCCCCGTCGCGGCCGCCGTCACGGCGAGGGTGACGTCGTCCAGGGCGCGCACCGCCCCGAACCGCTTGCTCAGCCCGGCGCACTCGATCGCGGGAGCGCTGGGGTCGGTCATGGGCATCACGGTAGGGGGTCAAGCGATGGCCTACGGGGAGCCCGCGCTGGAGAGGGACAGCACGCGCCTACAGGGCCATCTACTCGATGCCGTCCAGGATCCTCCGCACCTGGTGAACAAGCCTGGGCACGTCGTTCTGCGAGATGTTCCAGACCAGGTCGAGATCGTTGTCGAAGTACCGGTGGACAACCTGGTTTCGCATCGCAGCCAGCTTTCGCCAGGGGACGTCAGCGTGCGCCTGTCGAAGATCAGCGCTCACGCGCGCAGCCGCCTCGCCCATGATCTGGGTCAGGTGCACCAACGCCATCTGCGCCTCGTCCTGGCGACGCACGTGCGCCTCACCTCGTTCGACGATCCGTGCGACGCGGGTGCGGGCGTCGAGAATGTCGGTGAGACGGTCTGCGTCGCTTCTCACAAGGTGATGGCCTCTGCCAAGACTCTGTCACGGAGGCGTTCGCGAAGGCCCGGCACGGTGACGACCTGGGTGAACACCTCCATCAAGTCCTGGACCTCGATCGCGAAGCTCGCTAGGTCCATGCGGCTGCGACCGTCCTCGACATCCACGAGCAGGTCGAGGTCGCTGTCGTCAGTGGTTTCATCACGGGCTACCGACCCGAAGACCCGCACGCTACTGACCCCGTGCTGCGCGGCCGAGACAAGGATGTCCTCGCGGCGCGCCCGCAGCTCGGCGATCTTGCGACGAGGCTCGGCGAGCAGGTCGGTAACGCTCATCTGGATACTGCCTCCTGCATGGACGTCTGAAGCCACCGGGTGGGCTGCCACACTACGTTCGCCCGCTGTCGATCCCGAGCGCCTGACGGATCCGGCTCGGATCCATACCGTGCTCGCTCTGCTGGTGCATCCACGCCATGTCGTCGAGCATCGCCTCCAGCTCGGCGAGTGCGGCACCTCCCTCGGCGACTGCGGCCCGCGGCGTCCGCCCACCCAGTGCCGGGATCTCGTCGTCGACCCACGCAAGCTCGTACTTGCGGAGGTACTCGTCCATCGCGGCCTGGTGCCCCGGCGGCAGGTCGGATTCCTCCGTCGGGTCGGCGCCGCGCTCGCGGTGCTCTGCCATGGCCTGGTCGGCTGGGGTCTTCGACTCGGTGACCAGTACCGCCTCCGATGCCGCGTCGAGCACCAGGTCCGTCAGCTCGGCGAAGCGTTCCAGCGAGTTCGTGCTCACCGTCCAGCGACCGCCATCCCGGGTCACGGTGCCCCGGTGCAGCCGTTCTCCCTCGGCCCCCTCGCGGCCGACCAGCACGAGCTCGTCCCCGTCGTCCTCGATCGGGCCGAGGTTCTCGGCAAGGGCACGCCAGGCCCCGCCGTCGTCCACGTCGTAAACGGCTTCGCACATCACGACATCCTCACCGTCGCGGTTGCGCAGCTTCGGCGGCCGTTGGGGCCTGAAGAAGGAGGCAACCTCGTCCGGGTCGTACTGGTCACCGTCGAAGAGGGCGAGCATGGCCGCACGACGCATCCGGTGAACGGGAGTCGGCACCGACATCACCACGTGCTCCGACCCGTCCCACAGCAGCCGCGCGAGCATGACGTCCAGGCGGCCCACACAACCGGAGAAGGCGCGGTCGCGCAGGACGACCGGGTCGCCACCGAGCAACGGCCGCACCGTGAGGCTCCGGCCGGCTTGGACGTCGGTCACCTCGTACGGCGCGAGGAGCGTCTCGCTCCAGGCCTCGACCAGCTGGCGCTCGTCGTCCGGCAGGAGGTGCCCGCGACGGTCGAGGTAGTCGTCGGCGACGTTCCCGTCGAAGAGCGCGAGGTCGAGCGCCAACCCGAGCGCCTTGACTTCCACCGCCCGGGAGAACCGCTCGACCTCCGGGAACAAGCTGGCGCGCTGTGCGTGCATGATCAACCGGGCGAAGACGAGCCGGGCACGTGCTGGTAGCGGGTGCGCGACGTCACGCAGGCAACACACCTTGTACTTGCGACCTGACCCGCAGGGGCAGGTGCGGTTACGGGAGATCGCACCCTCAGGCGGCTTGCGCAGCGGTCGCATCGCCTGCCGCAACGGGTCGTCGTCGCAGCAACCGGCAGCGCGCAGAAGGGCGTCGGCGCGAACGACGTCACCGCGGGCCGCTGCGAACTGTGCGGCGTCCAGCGCGACGGGCCAGCACGTCGGGACGATCCGGGACGCCTCCTGGAGGTGCCGCTCGGCACCGCGGGGGTCGGCCTGGCTGTCGGCGGACCGGGCGGCGAGCAGCAGGGCGAGTCCTCGCTGGTCGTCCGACACCGCTGCCGCGAGGAGGGCCTCACAGGCGTCCTGCGGCAGCGGACGTTCCTCGACGAAATCTGCCGCCCGCTCGGCGACGACCGGGATGCCGAGCACGGTCAAGAGCCGTCGGAGCCCCTCGGCGTCGTGGGCCTCCCCCTCCGTCATCTTCACCAGTGCCAGGTGCGCCACCACCAGCCCGCCGATCTCGGCGGCATCGAAGTCGTTGGTCTCTGCGATACCCGGGACCCCGGGCAGGGCGGCGAACCCCCCGTCGAGCTGCAGGCCCGCACCGGACAGCAGCCGACTCAACGGCGGGATCGACTCGCCGAAGGCCTGTGCCTCGTCGACGACGAACGACGCCAGCATGTCGTCGAGCAGCTCCCAAGGCAGGTCGGTGCCGCCGTTCAAATAGTCCGTCAGCGCCGCAGCGGCGCCGGCGACGCAGTGCTGCGCGACGTGAGCGCACCGTTCCAGCGCCTCGTCGTCAGGGTCCTGGGCTTCCAGCGCCTCGACCGACAGGTACTCGCCCCGCAGCCGCAGGGCGAGCAGCTGCCCCGGCCGGAACGCATCCAGCCAGCCATCAGGCCCCACGAGCCCGGACTCGACCCCGAGCGGCAGCGGCGCTGGCCCTCCCGAAGTGCAGGTGCGGACCTCACCGCCTGTCACCAGGCCCAGCCCCTCGTCCGCCAGTCGGGCCCACAGGTCGAGGTCCCCGTCCGCGACGAGCACTCCGTGGGCGAGCTCGTCGTCCTCGACCACGTGCGTCAGGACGACACCGTCGGCAGCCGCGATCAGGCTGACCCACCCGTCGGCCGTCTCGTGCACATCACCGCTGGCCTGCAGCTCTCGCTCGAGGTCGTCGGTCGTGACCTCGAACTTGACGAGCATCTCCTCCAGGTCGGACACGCGCATCGGCGTCCGACCGAGGAGCTCTCGCATGTCGTCCGTCCACACCGGGCGTACCGGTCGACGGGTCTCGATGACGGTCATGCTCGCCTCCTCCGACGCCGCCGGGTTCGCTGCCCCGGCGGCACCATCGCTCCTCGGTGTCAGCTGCAGCCGCTGGTGCTGCCGCAGCCCTCGCACACGTAACAGCTGCCTGCGGGGCGCATCTTGGTCCCGCAGGTGAAGCACATCGGGGCGTCGGACGCCTTGCCCTGCAGGGCCTCCATCAGCTCAGTCGAGGAGTGCACCTCCACCGGGGCGGGCTTCGCCGTCGCGGCACCGGCACCCGAGTCGGCCACCGCAGCGGGTGCATGCGGCTTCCCGACGGTCTTCGGAGCGGACTGCGAAAGCGCCTCGAAGTCGTCGTCCGACTCACCCTCGTCCGGCGCGGTGTAGGAGCCGGTCTCGAGCTGGCGTGCACGCTCCGACGCGGTGTGGATCCCCATGGACGAGCGGGTCTCCAAGGGCAGGTAGTCCAGCGCGAGCCGGCGGAAGATGTAGTCCATCATCGACTGCGCCATCCGCACGTCCGGGTCGTCGGTCATGCCGGCCGGCTCGAAGCGCAGGTTGGTGAACTTCTCGACGAAGGTCTCCAGCGGCACCCCGTACTGCAGACCGATCGACACCGCGATCGAGAAGGCGTCCATCACGCCGGCCAGCGTCGAGCCCTGCTTGCCGAGCTTGAGGAAGACCTCGCCCAGGCCGTCGTCCGGGTACGAGCCGGCCGTCATGTAGCCCTCGGCGCCGCCCACGGAGAACGACGTCGTGATCGACGGGCGCGACTTCGGCAGGCGCTTGCGCGTCGGCCGGTACTCGATCACCGGGGCCGGAGCGTCTGCGGATCCGTCCTTGCGGTCCTTGTCACCTGACAGTGGCTGGCCGACCTTGCTGTTGTCGCGGTAGATCGCGAGGGCTTTCAGGCCGAGCTTCCAGCCCTGGAAGTAGACGTCCGCAACCTCTTCGACGGTGGCGCTCGACGGCAGATTCACGGTCTTGCTCAGGGCCCCCGAAACGAAGGGCTGCATCGCAGCCATCATGCGGACGTGTCCCATGGGCGAGATGGACCGCTCACCAACAGCACAGTCGAACACTTCGTAGTGCTCGCGCTTGAGACCCGGCGCGTCGATCACATGACCGTGCTCTGCGATGAACTCGACGATCGCCTCGACCGTCTCCTCTGCGTAGCCGAACTTACGAAGGGCCCGCGGAACCGTCTGGTTGACGATCTGCATCGAGCCGCCACCGACGAGCTTCTTGAACTTCAGCAATGAGAAGTCGGGTTCCAGACCCGTTGTGTCGCAGTCGAGCATGAAACTGATAGTGCCAGTCGGCGCGATCACGCTGGCCTGTGCGTTGCGCCAGCCGCTCTTCGCCCCGATCGCCAGCACCTGCTCCCACGCCTTGGTCGCCTCGCGGTGCACGTCCTTGTCCATCGTGTGGATAGTGCGGACCGCGTCGTTGGCCGCGGCGTGCTTGCGCATCACGCGGGTGTGCGCCTCGGCGTTCTGCGCGAAGCCCTCGTACGGGCCGACGACTCCGGCCAGCTCTGCCGAGCGCTTGTACGACGTCCCGGTCATCAGCGAGGTGATGGAGCCGGCCAGCGCGCGACCGCCGTCCGAGTCGTACGCCAGGCCGGACGCCATCAGCAGCGCGCCGAGGTTGGCGTAGCCGATACCCAGCTGGCGGAACTTCCGGGTGGTGTCGCCGATCGCCTCGGTCGGGAATTCGGCGAAGCAGATGGAGACGTCCATCGCCGTGATGACGAGCTCGACGGCCTTGGCGAACGTCTTGGCGTCGAACGAGCCGTCGTCCTGCAAGAACTTCAACAGGTTCAGGGACGCCAGGTTGCAGCTGGAGTTGTCCAGATGCATGTACTCCGAGCAGTTATGGACGAATACGCCGCTTCCTTCAGACGTCACGACAGCGAAGTTGTGCAGCTCGTCGACTTCGCCGTCGTAGACGTCTGCGCAGCCAGCGGGATCCACGGACACCACCTGGTGGTTCACCCCTGCGAGCTGACGGTCGCTCGAGTCCCAGCGGGCCAAGCTCGTCCCTGCCGCGAGATCACGAGCCTCCACGTAGGCACCGTCACGGAGCATGAACGGGTGGTCCGGCGTGCAGCGGATCTCGCCACCGTCGTCGATCACTACCTTGACGAGCTCGGCATCGCGACGGGTGAGCCGGATGTTGCGCATCCGTCGGACGACCGTGTTGCCCCCGGCGTCCGCGGCGAAAACATCGACGTCGTGACCGGTCAGCGCAGCGAAAGAGGCGGTCGTGCCGTCAGCAAGGGCGACCAACGTGTCCGCCGTGAAGCACGGGTTCGAGGCGTTGATACGGCCCGACTCCGGCGTCGTGTGCCAGTCGTTGATCGTGTCGTCGTACTGGATGCCCGGGTCGGCGCACTCCCACGCAGCCTGGGCGATCTTGCCGAACAGCCCCTTGGCGTCGACGCTCTCGACAACCGAGCCGTCCATGCGGGCAAGTAGGTCGAACGAGGACCCCTCCTCGACCGAGCGCATGAACAGGTCGTTGACGCGCACCGAGTTGTTGGCGTTCTGGTACTGGACGCTGGTGATGTCCTTGCCGCCCAGGTCCATGTCGTACCCGGCGTCGCGCAGGACGCGGATCTTGTCCTCCTCGCGCGCCTTGGTCTCGACGAACTCCTCGATGTCGGGGTGGTCGACGTCCAGCACGACCATCTTCGCCGCGCGACGCGTCGCACCACCGGACTTGATGGTGCCCGCGGACGCGTCGGCGCCGCGCATGAACGAGACCGGACCGGACGCCGTCCCGCCGGAGGAGCGCAGCAGCTCCTTGGACGAGCGGATACGCGACAGGTTCAGGCCGGCGCCGGAGCCGCCCTTGAAGATCATCCCCTCCTCGCGGTACCAGTTCAGGATCGAGTCCATCGAGTCGTCGACTGCGAGGATGAAGCAGTTGTGCACGCGGATGTTGCCCGAGAGGTACTCCCCCGACTCGGTCTGGATGTCGTAGACCTCCATCGAACCGCGCTGCTCCACCGACACGATGGCGTCCGTCGTCGTGTTGCGCCCGCCCATGTCGGGATCGACCGTCAGCAGACGGTCGCCTGCATGCAGGGAACCCGCCTCGACGAAAGCGCCGTCCAAGAGCCCCGCATCGTCCGCCTTCCACACCAAGTGGTCGGCCGTCACGTCGAGGGCGTACCCGGCTTTCGTGTGGATCCGCAGCACGTCCTTCACGCCGTTGTTCTTCACCGCCAAGATTATCGTTAGCCCGTGGGCGTCGTAGACCTTCGCGCCCACCGCGTTCTGCTCGACGAGCTCACCGATGGGCACCAGCCCCGACGGCG
Organism: Actinomycetales bacterium; assembly: GCA_038232615.1. GTDB lineage: Bacteria > Actinomycetota > Actinomycetes > Actinomycetales > DASROP01 > DASROP01. The sequence continues at coordinate 6,807 of JBBSNO010000029.1, read as the reverse complement.
TGCTGACGAGCGCGTCGTACGGCTGGCAGGCGCTGACCTGCTGGGGGCTCGTCGTCCCGACGTTGAACCACACCGGGCTGTTGAAGCTGAACACCTGGTGCAGCAGCATCCACGTCAGCTCGTGCTCGAAGACCTCGGCGTCCTCGTCGGTCGCGAAGTACCCGTTGTCACGCCCCGCCTGTGTGTAGGTGAGCACCACGCGGTCGAGCAGCTGCTTCAGGCCCTGCTCGCGCTCAGGGGAGCCGACGGCACCGCGGAAGTACTTGGTCGTCACGATCGTTGAGGCGTTGACGCTCCAGAAGTCGGGGAACTCGACGCCGCGCTGCTCGAAGATCGTCTCGCCCGACCTCCAGTTCGTCTGGACGACGTCACGACGCTCCCAGTTGACCTCGTCGTAGGGGTGCGTGCCGGGCGTCGTGTAGACGCGCTCGATGCTCAGCCCCTTGCCCTTCTTGGTGCTGCGGCTGCGCGAGCTCTCCGGTGCGGTCTGGCTCATCGTGCGTCCCCTTCGTCGTCTGTCGTGCCGTTGTATGAAGCTGGTACCCACCGGCGGCGTCGGCTTCCCCTCCGCCGCCGCCGGCGGGTGTCTAGGGGGTTCCCCGCTCGCGGGCTGTCGGCCGTGCGTCGGCGGGGGCATCCGGTTCGATGCCGGTCGGCTCGTGCTCGACCCGGAGCAGGGTGATAGCGCTCTCGAAGTCCTCGAGGGACTCGAACGCCTGGTAGACGCTGGCGAAGCGCAGGTAGGCGACCTCGTCGAGCTCGCGCAGGGGTCCCAGCACGGCGACCCCCACCTCGTGCGCCTCGATCTCGGCGGTGCCGGCGGCGCGGATGGACTCCTCCACCGTCTGCGCCAGCAGCGCGAGCTGGTCGTCGGTGACCGGTCTGCCCTGGCAGGCCTTGCGGACCCCGGACACGACCTTGTCGCGGCTGAACGGCTCGGTCGCCCCGGAACGCTTGACGACGGTGAGACTGGTCGTCTCGACCGTGGTGAAGCGGCGTCCGCACTCGGGGCACTGCCGGCGGCGGCGGATCGCGGCGCCGTCGTCCGCGGTGCGGGAGTCCACGACCCGCGAGTCGGTGTGGCGGCAGAACGGGCAGTGCACGGTGTGCCACCTCCTCCGGTCATGGGCGGTTGCTTCGTCGATGGTCTGCTCGTCCACAGTCTGTGGACGGTCCATGCGGGTCCATCCACAACCTGTGGACGAATCTCAACGGTGTAACTACTACATCTAGGGGTAGAACCTAGAACCACCCCCAGGTGTTTCGCAAGGAGGTAGGCCCGATTTCTTCGTGTCGCGGCAAAGTCGCAGGTCGGACGCCGGACACGGCGTGTCGGACTGACGTCCCGCGGCGCACCGTCGTCGTCCACACCTCTGGTCTACCCGGCACCACCGACAGCCGGGCCCAGAGTCAGTTGCGCCGGCCACGCGGCTCTTGACATGGTTCGGACGCCGCTGCCTGGTTGCGCCGCACCCGGCCCAACCCAGGCCGCCTGCGAGGGGACGCCCGATGGCCCGCACACGCCGCCGAGCGCTCACGGTCGCCGTCGCGACGTCGTCCGCCCTGGTCCTGACCCTGCCGATGAGCGCTGCGACCGCCGCGCCGCAGGACCCGCCTGGCATCGAGGTGCGCGACGGTCACGCAACCGATCCACGACTTCGCGAGTGCGGTCAGCCAGCGGCTCTGGGTCGAGACCGACCTGGACACGGACTCCGACGGCGCCCTGGACCGGGTCGTCATCGACGTCTCCCGGCCGGCGGAGACCGAGGTCGGCGACCTGAAGGTCCCGGTGATCCTGGAGGCGCGCCCCTACCGCTCGGGCACGTGGAACGACGTGCCCTACCACTCCGACCTCGACCCCGACCAGATGCCGCAGTCGGGCATGGCGACCAAAGGTGGCCGTTCGCAGTCTCAGCAGTTCTCGATCATGTCCGCGCGCGTCAAGGGCGCTGACCTGCCCGGCTCGCTCGACAACTACTACGTGCCACGCGGCTACGGCGTCGTGCTCGCGCAGAGCGTAGGAACGGCCCAGTCCGACGGCTGCCCGTGCCCGTCGTCGCCATCAGCGACTGGTACGGCTACTACCGCGAGAACGGCCTCGTCGTCGCGCCCGGCGGGTACCAGGGCGAGGACGCCGACATCCTGGCCCGGTACGTGGCCGGGGAGAAGCGGGCGACGACGACGTGCCTCGACGAGATCGCCGCGATCGAGCGCGACCAGGACCGGATCTCCGGTGACGACAACGAGTTCTGGGCCGACCGCAACTTCACGGGCGGCGCGGACGACGTCACCGCGAGCGTCCTCGTCGTCGACGGCCGCAACGACTGGAACGTCAAGCCGCTGCAGTAGGGCCGCTGGTGGGACGCGCTCGCGGCCGCCGGCGTGGAGCGCAAGATCTGGCTGCACGACGGCGGCCACTCGACGCCGGGCAACGCGGCTGCCTACACCCTGCCGGACGGCCAGCGCTGGACCTACCAGCAGACCGTCCAACGCTGGTTCGACCACGAGCTGTGGGGCGTCGACAACGGCGTGACGACCGAGCCCCGGGCGATCGTGCAGCGGGAGGCCGGCGGACCGAACGTTCCCTACGCCGACTGGTCCGTGCCCGGCTCCCGGGACGCCGAGCTGTCGCTGACCGCCGTGTCGCCGTCCGCCCCGGGTGGTCTGGGTGCCAAGGCACCAGTCTCCCCCGCCCAGTCGTTCACCGACGACGGTCGCAACCGCCCGGCGTCCCCGCTGATCGCCGACCCCGACGTCTCGGACCCGAACCGTCTCGTCTACACGACACCGGCCCTGGCCGACAGCGTCCAGCTCTCCGGGACCCCGTCGGTCGACCTGCGCGGCTCGGTCGACAGCACCGACGCGGCCAACCTGACGGCGTACCTCGTCGACTACGCGCCCTCGGGCGCCGCGACGATGGTGACCCGCGGGTGGATGGACGTGCAGAACCACAAGGACAGGGCGCGGACGTCGACGGTCCGGCCCGGCAAGTCCTACAAGTTCCAGTGGGACCTGCACCCCGACGACTACGTCTTCGCCGCGGGCCACCGTGTCGGGCTCGTGGTGTTTTCGACCGATCAGGACTTCACCCTGCGGCCGCTGCCGGGCACGCAGCTGTCGGTGGAACCGGCCAAGAGCTCGGTGACGTTGCCCGTCGTCGGCGGGTCGGCGGTATTCGGGGGCTGACTGCACCTATCGGAACGCGCGTCCGCTCCGAATACTGGCACGCGTGCGCGCTCGCGCACCGAGCTCAGAGGAGACAGACCCCCATGTCGCACTCCACCCCACGACGTCTCGGCGTCGCCGCTGCCACACTCGCCCTCGGCGTCACCGGCGTCCTGGCCACCACCGCGCCGGCCCAGGCCCGCGAGGGCGGGCGCCAGCTCCAGACCGACCTGTCCGGCGCCGAGGAGGCCCCCAACCCGGGAGACCCCGACGGCTCCGGGGACGCCACGATCACCGTCCGCCCCGGAAACAACGCCCAGGTCTGCTGGGACGTCTCAGTCGAGGACGTCGAGACGCCCACCGCCGGGCACCTGCACGAGGCACCGGCCGGTGATGCCGGACCCGTCGTCGTGACCTTCTCGAACGCAGCGGGGTCGTTCGACTTCGCCGGCTGCGCACCGGTGAGCAAGGAGCTCGCCAAGGACGTCATCAAGAACCCCTCGGACTACTACGTGAACGTGCACAACGCGCCGTTCCCGGCGGGCGCCGTCCGCGGGCAGCTCTCGCGCTGAGTCCAAGCCGAAGCGCGGAGCGGACGGCGACACCGCCGCCGCTCCGCGCTTCGTCGCGTGGCCTGCGCCACCTGGGTGACGAAAGCCGCGGGAGATCCCCCACCTGAGTACGAACGCTCATCCGCTGCGCCTCGAGCCGCCGCACACTGGCGTCATGGACACCGCCCAGCACGACGTCGTCGCCGCTCCCGTGTCCGGCTCTCGCCGGCACCCGGCGCTGACCGCGAGCCTCTGGGGAGGGTCGGGGGTCCTCGGCGGTGCGGCGGTCGGCGTGCTGCTGGCAGCGCCGTTCTACCCACAGGGCGACCAGGACGCGTGGGCCGAGCTCGGCTGGTTCCTGATGGCGGCGCTCGCGGCCGTCATCGCCGCCCTGGTCAGCGGGACGATGTGCGTCTACACAGGCCTGCGACGCGCCGGTCACGAGCGGGCCGGCGTCATCGCCGCGGTGTTCGTGCCCGTGGCCCTGCTCCTCGGATCACTGACGGCGGGGCTCGGGGCGCTCGCCGCTCCCGCCGTCGCCTGGTGGCTGGTGAAGGGGCTGGCCCGCCCGACGGGGTCGGGATCGGCCCCCAGCCGCACCGACGGACCGCCTCGCGCGGACGACTTGAGCCTCTGGGGCCCTGCGCCACGTCGTTCCGGGCTCCCACAACGCCTGGTGATCACCCTGGTCCTCTGCGCCGGGCTGACCGCATGGGTCCTGAACGAGGCCGGCTCCGCTCTGGGCGGAGCCCTGCGGGCCGAGCTGCTCGTGTGGGCGGTGTGCCTTCCCGCGCTGGTCGTCGTCCCGCTGCTGCTGCTGCGCCGGGCGCTGCCGCCGTTGGTACTCGCCCTCCTCGTCGCTGCGATGGCAGGCCTCGCTGCGCTCGCAGTGCCCTCGGCCGTCGCGGGCGCCCACCCGAGCCCGGAACGGTTGGCGCAACTGGCCTCCGACCTCCCCGTCCCTGACGGGCACGTCGTGACGTCCCAGCTCGACACGGTCACCAGCCGCAACCTGGCGGCGTCCGCCGGTACGTCGGTACCTGACCGGCGGCTGCCGGTCACGGTCCTCGCCATCGAGCCCGAGGACACCTCCACGGCGACCGCCGTGCCGGCCCCGCTGCGGCCCCTGGCCGACGGCACCCTGCCCTGGCCGGAGCTCGCGCCGCAGACGTCCCCCGTCACGACGCCGCCGTCCTCCTCAGCTGGGCTCGACGCCGCGCGGCGCTGGCAGCAGCTGCTCGTGGCGGACGGCTGGGAGGCGGACCAGTACGCCGCCCCGGAGGGCGACTCCTACTGGCTGCCCCCGCACGCTCGTACCGTCGTCGACGCCGGTCTCCCGCGGCTTCAGCGGGGCCCGTGGGTGCGGGCCTCGGTCGTCCCGTCCGGGGACGGCGCCGTCCTCGTCCTCAGCGCGCGGCCCTGACGTCGTCCGGCGCTGACGTCGTCCCACCAACCCCCACGCCGTCCGCCCTTCACTCGGCGCGGCCGAAGGCGACCTCCGTGGTTCGCTTGCCCCGTGACGGGGGTGCAGGAGGTCTCGCTGCGGCAGCTCGGGCCGTCGGTGTACGGCCCGACGTTGCTGTTCTCCGTGGGGCAGGGCGCGGTCTACCCGGTCGTCGCCCTGTCGGCGCGCGAGCTCGGGGCGTCGGTCGGGACCGCGTCCCTCGTGGTCGCCCTGCTCGGGCTCGGCCAGGTGCTCGGGAACCTGCCCGCCGGGTGGCTCGCACAGCGGCTCGGTGAGCGCCGGGCCATGGTCGCCTCGACCGCGCTGACCGTGCCGGCGCTGCTCGCCTGCGTGCTGGCGCCGTCGGTGTGGGTGCTGTCGTCGGCGATCTTCTTCGCCGGGGTCGCGGGCGCCGTCTGGGGATTGGCGCGGCAGTCGTACCTGACCGAGGTGGTGCCACTGCCACTGCGGGCTCGTGCCCTGTCGACGCTGGGCGGCGTCAACCGGATCGGGATGTTCATCGGTCCGTTCCTGGGGGCGGTCGCCGCCGGCTTCTACGGTGTCGACGGGTCGTACGGGCTGTACCTCGTGACGGCGCTGCTCGCAGTGGGGTTGCTGGTGTCGCTGCCGGAGCCGTCGGCTCGCGCCGGGTCGTCCTCCGGAGGCTTCTCCGGGCGGCCGACCCTGATCTCGGTGCTGCGCGCTCACGCATCGACGCTGCGCACGCTCGGCGTGGCGTGCCTCTTCGTGCAGGCAGTACGTCAGGCCCGACTTTCGGTGCTGCCCCTGTGGGCGGAGTCGATCGGGCTGTCGGCGGCCCAGACGTCGCTGGTGTTCGGGCTCGCCGGCGCCGTGGACATGCTGCTCTTCTACCCGGCCGGCTCCGTGATGGACCGCTACGGGCGCGCCTGGATCGGTGTGCCCTCGATGCTGGTGATGGGGCTCGCCCACGCGCTGCTGCCGCTGACGTCGTCGTTCTGGACCTTCACCGCCGTGGCCCTGGTGATGGGCGTGGGCAACGGGATGGGGTCCGGACTCGTGATGACCCTGGGCGCGGACGTGTCGCCGCCCTCGGGCAGACCGGTGTTCCTCGGCGCCTGGCGGCTCGTGTCGGACTCCGGCGCCGCGGCGGGGCCCTTCGCCGTGTCCGCCGTCGTCGCAGGGCCAGCTCTCGTCGCGCTGGCACCCTTGGCATTGGCGTCCCTGACGGTCGCCGGGCTCGGGCTGGTCGCGGCTGTCGCGTTGGCGCGCTGGACGCCGTCCCGCCCAGCGCCTCCCCCGTAGCGTCCTACCCGGACCTGCGCACCACCCACACCTACGCCACCGCCGGCAGCTACGCGATCTCGCTGACCACGACCTACTCCGGTGAGTACTCCGTCGCCGGCGGCCCCTTCCTGCCCGTGCCCGGCCAGGCACAGGTGACATCGGCCCCTGTCCCTGTCGAGGCGCCCTCCGGCAGGAACCGCCTGGTTGCCGACCCCGTCGACGGCTGGGCAGGTACCGTTTGTCCACAGGCCATCTGCGGCAACCGACATACTCCGAGCACACTGATGACCATGAGGCTCGAGGTGGACCCGGCGGACCTGCGGGCTGTGGCCCAGCATCTGACCGGCGCGGCGCACCAGGCGGACCGCGCGCGGGCCAAGG
>JBBSNO010000028.1:0-17987 GCA_038232615.1 Actinomycetales bacterium | reverse complement strand
CGGCCAGGTGCGCCGCGACCGGTCGAAGCGCCCCGTCCAGCAGCGTCGCGACCAGCAGCGGTGCGCTGACGGCGATCTCGGTCGCCGTCACGAGCCGCTCGGTCCGTTCCGGGTCGTGCACCCCGAGCGCGCCGGTGACCACGACGACCAACGCGTCGGCGTCCACCGACGGCAGCCAGCCCGACGCCGACCGCACGCAGCCCTCCAGTGCCGCCTGGACGTCGTCCGCGTCCAGCCCGTCGGGGTGGCGCTCCTCCAGCAGCGACCGGACGACGGACCCCAGGACCAGCCGCACCTGCTCGGGGTCGAGGGCGGCCAGCCGCGTCGAGGCGGCCGCGAACGCCCCGTCGTCGCGGGCCTGTGCAGCACGGACGGCATCCCGGACGGCCGCGACCAGCGCCCGGGCCGGCGGCGGGAGGTCTGTGGGCACGGGTGTGAGGCTATTCATGGCCCGCGCGTGTGCCACGGAGCACGATGGCCCGATGCAGACGTGGCTGACCGAGCGGTGGGACCTCGACGTGCCGGTGGTGGGGGCACCGATGGCGGGGGCGGGCGGCGCGGCACTGGCCGCCGCCGTGAGTGGCGCCGGCGCCCTCGGGATGTTCGGGATCGGCCACCGGGTCACGGGCGAGCAGGTGCTCGCTCAGTGCGGGGTCGCCGCAGCCGGCGGCCGCCCGTACGGCGTCGGCCTGATGGCGTGGGCGCTCGCACAGGACCGGGCGCCGTTGGACGCCGTCCTGCAGGCGAGGCCCGCGCTCGTCTCGGTCTCGTACGGCCCGTACGCCGAGCACGTCCGCGAGCTCCAGGCGGTGGGGATCGCGGTGGCCACTCAGGTGGGCACGTTGGCCGAGGCGCGCGAGGCCGCGGGGGCCGGCGTCGACGTGGTCGTCGCGCGCGGCGGTGAGGGAGGCGGGCACGGGCGCGACGACGTCTCGACGCTGGTCCTCCTGCAGGCCGTGCTCGACGAGGTCCGTACTCCGGTGCTCGCGGCCGGCGGTGTCGCCACCGCGCGCGGTCTGGCCGCGGTGCTCGCCATGGGTGCCGTGGGCGGTTGGGTCGGGACGGCGTTCCTCGCGTGCACCGAGGCGACGACGACACCGGCAGCTCGTGCGCGCCTGATCCAGGCACGGGAGACGGACACCGCGTACGGGCGGGTCTTCGACGTCGGGCAGCGACTCGCGTGGCCGCCCGAGTACGGCGGCCGCGCGCTGCGCAACGACTTCTTCGACCGCTGGACTGGTCGTGAGGAGGAGCTCGCAGCGGACGACGACGCGGTCGCCGAGCTGGCCGCGGCCCGGGCTGCCGGTGACCTGGCGACCGCCTACGTGTACGCGGGCCAGGGCGCCGGGCTGCTGAGCCGCGAGCGCACCGCCGCGGAGGTGGTGGCCGATCTCGCCGGAGCCGCGGTCCTGTTGCGCCAGGCCGCGTCGCGATGATCCGGGAGTACCGTGACAGTCATGCCCAGCATCTCCGCCGACGCACCCGAGCTGTCGTTGGACGACCGTCTCTGCCTGGCGCTCTACCAGGCGTCCCGGTCGATGACCGCGCGCTACCGCCCGCTGCTCGGCCGGCTCGGCCTGACGTACCCGCAGTACCTCGTGCTGGTGCTGCTGTGGCAGGAGGGTGAGTCGACGGTGGGAGCCATCGGCACCCGCCTGCGGCTCGAGTCGAGCACCCTCTCGCCGTTGCTGAAACGGCTCGACGGGATGGGGCTGGTGCGGCGGCGTCGGACGGCGGACGACGAGCGGGCGGTGCTCGTCTCGCTGACGCGACAGGGCCGCGACCTGGAAGCCCGGGCTGCCGGCGTCCCCGACGCCATCTGCGATGCCACCGGCCTCGACGACGACGAGCAGGCGGTCCTCGTCACCCGGCTGCGGGCGCTCGCCGCCGAGCTCGACAGCTCTTCCCGAATGGTCGCGCACGACTGAATCGCGTACGCTGGGTCATGGCGCCGCAGTCACGACGCGGTGCACGACGCAGCACCCACGACGATGGAGGACGCGACCATGGCGAAGCTGACCACGGGCACGGAGAACACCACCCCGATCGAGATCTCGTACACCGACCAAGGACAGGGACGCCCGGTCGTGCTGATCCACGGCTGGCCGCTGAGCGGGCGGACGTGGGAGAACCAGGTCCCCGCGCTCGTCGACGCCGGGTACCGGGTCATCACCTACGACCGCCGTGGCTTCGGTGACTCCTCGCAGCCGTGGACGGGCTATGACTACGACACGCTCGCGGCCGACCTCGACGCCCTGCTGACGCACCTCAGCCTGCGCGAGGTCACCCTGGTGGGCTTCTCGATGGGTGGTGGCGAGGTCGTGCGCTACATCGGCAAGTACGGCACCGACCGGGTCTCCCAGGCCGTGTTCGCGTCTGCCGTGCCGCCCTACCTCTACCAGAGCGACGACAACCCGGACGGCGGTCTGGACGACGCCACCATCGGGCAGTTCGAGGACGGCGTGAAGAGCGACCGCCTCGCGTTCCTCGACGGGTTCACCAGGGACTTCTTCGCTGCCGACGGCAAGGGCCTGGTCAGCGAGGCGCAGCGCCTCTACGCGCTCTCGATCGCCGCGTACGCCTCGCCCAAGGGCACCCTCGACTGCATCGCCGCCTTCGCCCGCACCGACTTCCGGGCCGACGTCGAGAAGGTGACCGTGCCGACGCTCGTCATCCACGGCGACTCCGACGGCATCGTCCCCTTCGAGGTCAGCGGCAAGCGCAGTGCCGCGTCGATCCCCGGCGCCACCCTGCACGTCGTGGAGGGCGGCCCGCACGGGGTCAACGCCAGCCACGCGCAGGAGTGGAACCGCGTGCTGCTCGAGTTCCTGGCTTCCTGAGGTGTGACACAGGGACCACGGTGTCCCACGCAGAGGGCGGGCCACGTCGGCCCGTCCGCTGCTGCGTACAGTCGCGGCCGTGAGTGAGCGGACCAGGAGGATCTGGGCGTGAGCGGGCGGCGTCGGTGACGTCGCGCAGGCCCTGCGGCGGGCCGGCATCCAGGGCGTCGACGACAGCGACCTGGCGCGCTCGCTGTACGCGACGGACGCCTCGCTCTACCGCGTGCCGCCGCAGGTGGTCGCCGTCCCGCGGCACACCGACGAGGTGCGGTGCTGGCGGTGTGTCGCGAGATGCAGGTCCCGCTGACCGTCCGCGGCGCCGGCACGTCGATCGCGGGTAACGCGGTGGGCCGCGGGGTCGTCGTCGACGTCAGCCGTCACCTGAACCGGGTCCTCGAGGTCGACGCCGAGGCCCGCACCGCGCTGGTCGAACCCGGGGTCGTGCAGGCCGGCCTCCAGGCGGGGGCCGCCCGGCACGGGCTGCGATTCGGCCCGGACCCCTCGACCCACAAGCGGGCGACCCTCGGCGGCATGATCGGCAACAACGCCTGCGGCTCCAGGGCTCTGGGTTACGGGCGGACGAGCGACAACGTGCTCGGCCTCGACGTCGTGGCCGGGACGGGGGAACGCCTGCGGCTGGGCGACATGGCGGGGACGCCGGGGGCGTTGTCGGCGGTGCTCGACGGCCTGAAGACGGTGACGGACGCCGGCCTCGCGACGATCCGCACGGAGCTCGGCCGCTTCGGCCGGCAGGTAGGGCTGGTCCGCGACTCACCGGTTCGGGTGCTCGTCGCCTTGGGCTACCCGTCGATGGCCGACGCCGCGGACGCCGTCCCCGCCGTCCTGCCGCACCGACCGGTCGCCTGCGAGGGGCTGGACGCCCACATCGTCGACGTCGTCCGCACCCGGCGTGGCGCCTCCGCGGTCCCGGGCCTGCCTCGTGGCTCCGGCTGGTTGCTGGTCGAGCTGGCGGGCGAGGACACCGACGAGGTGGTCGCGGCGGCGCGCGGATGGTGGACGACGCGAGCGCACTCGACGCGACGGTGGTCACCGACGCCGCACACGCCGCGGCACTGTGGAGGATCCGGGGGGACGGCGCCGGGCTCGCGGGGCGGACGCTGGCCGGCGACCCGGCGCACTCGGGGTGGGAGGACGCCGCCGTGCCACCGCAGCGGCTCGGTGCGTACCTGCGCGAGTTCGAGGCGCTGATGGGCGAGCATCACGTGAGCGGCCTGCCGTAAGGGCACTTCGGCGACGGGTGCGTGCACATCCGCATCGACTTCCCGCTGCAGCGGCCGGGTGGCACAGTGGCGTTCCGCGCCTTCCTCCTGGACGCCGGCCGGCTCGCGGCGTCCCACGGAGGGTCGATGTCGGGCGAGCACGGGGACGGCCGGGCCCGGGGCGAGCTGCTGCCGCTGATGTACTCGAGCGACGCGATCACGCTGTTCGAGCGGGTCAAGGCCGCCTTCGACCCCGACGACCTGCTCAGCCCGGGGGTCGTCGTCCGCCCCGCGCCGCTGGACGCCGACGTGCGCGTCGCGCACGCGCCTGCCCTGACCCGTCGCGAGCTGCCGACCCTCGCGCTCGGCTACCGCCACGACCGTGGCGACCTGTCGATGGCGGTGCACGGGTGCACGGGGGTGGGTGCGTGCCGTGCGGACGCCGGGGCGAGCGGTGTGATGCGCCCGTCGTTCCTGGCCACGAGGAGCGAGAAGGACTCCACACGCGCACGGGCTCGCGTGCTGCAGGGACGTCGTCGCCGGCCACCTCGGCCCCGACGGCTGGAGGTCGCAGGCGCTGCACGACGCGCTCGACCTGTGCCTGTCGTGCAAGGGCTGCGCGTCGGACTGCCCGACCGGCGTCGACATGGCCTCGTACAAGGCGGAGGCGCTGCACCAGCGGTACCGCCGACGGCTGCGTCCACGCTCGCACTACGCGCTGGGGATGCTGCCGCGCTGGGCGCGCCTGGTCGGGCTGTCGTCGGCGTCGACGCGTGCGGTGAACGCCGTGGTGGGCTTGCGGCTGCTGCGCCGGCCCGTCACGTGGTCGGCCGGTGTCGACCGCCGCAGGTCCCTGCCGGTCTTCGCGTCGCAGACCTTTCGACGGTGGTTCGCGACCCGCGCCGATCCCGGCCCCGGTCGTCAACGTGACGTCGTCCTGTTCGTCGACACGTTCACCGATGCGTTCTCGTCGCAGGTCGGGCGGGCCGCGGTCGACGTCCTGGCCCACGCCGGCTACCGCGTGCGCGTGACGGACGAGTGGGTGTGCTGCGGGCTGACGTGGATCTCGACCGGCCGGCTCGACGGTGCGCGGCGCCGGCTCAGTGCCACCGTGCGGGCCCTCCTGCCGCACGTGAGGGCCGGCGCCCTCGTCGTCGGGCTCGAGCCGTCGTGCACGGGCGTGCTGCGCACGGACGCCGTCGAGCTGTCCGCCGACGACGAGCTCGCCGGGGCCCGTGAGGTCGCGGCCGCCACGCGGACGCTGGCCGAGCTGCTCACCACCACCCCGGGCTGGTCGCCCCCGGACCTGAGCGGCAAGACCGGTGTCGTCGCGCAGCCGTTCGCGCCGCTGCGACGGGTGACGTGCTGCTGGCGGACGGGTTCAGCTGCCGCACCCAGCTCGACGACCTCGCCGGCCGTCCCGGCGAGCACCTCGCCGAGCTGCTGGCGCGTTCCCTCACCTGATCCACGGCGTCCGGCGGGCAGGTGCCGCCCGAGCGCGCCGCGGCTACCGCGAGAGGCAGCTGACGGTGCCCGTCCCGGTGACACGTTCGTATCCCTGGGAGCGCACGAAGCGGATCCGTCCCGGGTCGTCGACCGGCAGGCAGACCTGGTCCACGTCCAGCAGCGTCAGCGCGCGGGCGACCTCGGGTCGCTCCGACGGGCCCGACTCGTCGTTGGCGAAGTCGACGAGGGTCAGCCGCTCGTCGTACCGGAAGCTCGGCTCGTCCTGCAGGTAGTCCATGAAGTAGGCACGCGGCGCCACGGTCTTGACCCGGGTGGTAAGCACCGTGATGGTGATCGCGAGCTGCTCGGGCGCCAGGACGACGTCTCCGGGTCGTGCCGCCTCGATGACGCGCTGCGCGGCCACCACGGAGTTCGGACCACGCTTCCACTGGGGGCTCGAGTCGAGCGCGACCCCGTTGGCGTTCGACCAGATCGGCAGCCCGAACACGACGATCACGAGCGTCAGGACCAGGGGGGCCGCGACGTTCAGGCTGCGCCTGTTCCAGTACCCGGCGAGCCGGGCACCGAGCACGCCGACCAGGGCGGCGATGGTGGCGACCCACGACACCCGCCACAGGGTGGGGCCGAGGCCCACCAGGTCGAAGGAGAGGTGGGTGACCCCCGGGACGAACGTCACCCCGACGACGACCGCCAGCAGACCCGTGGTCACCCGCGCGGCCCGGTGCGGGACCAGCAGGCCCCCGGCGAGCACGGCGGCCACCGCGATCACGGCGATCGGGCCGTCCCGGAAGATCTCCTGCCCGAACCAGGCTGGCTCGAACCGGAAGAGCCGGCGGGAGGCGAACGCGTCGGCCGATCGACCACCCCCGAGCAGCGTGGCGGCTCCCGCTGCCAGCGGGTACGCCGCCATGGCACCGAAGCCGAGCAGGGCGCGGCCCGGACGCCGAAGGGCCAGCGGCGCGGCACCGGCCAGGGCGATCAGCGGAACCAGGAACATGGCCGTGGTGCTCAACCCGACGGCCGCCACCCCGCCGGCGAACAGCCACCCGGCACGTGCCCTGGTGGGCCGCTCGACGTAGCGCAGCGCGTAGACCAGCAGCACGGGGACCATCAGGCACAGCAGGATCACCTTGCCCTGCCAGATCCGGATCAGGAACAGGTTCCCCGGTGCCGCGTAGCCCGGCCCGCCGTCGAAGAGCAGGAACGCCAGGGCCACCGACAGGGCCACCGCGACCGCCCGGACCCGCCACTGCCGCAGCAGCCACCACAGGGCGAGCACGGACAGGAACGTCGCCACCGGAGGGACGACGAGGTACACGACCGAGACCGCCGGCACGCCGCCCAGGCGTGCCAGCGTCCCGGCCAGGGCGTCGTAGGAGGCGACCGGCGGGTAGCTCGACATCGGGAACACGAGGTCGGAGAAGATCGTGTCCCGCAGCGGGAAGGTGCCGCGCTCGGCCACCCACTGCGACAGGTTGACGTAGTAGAGGTCGTCCGGGTTGGACCACCGGGCGAACATCGACAGCACCGCGAGCGCGATGGCCCACACCAGCGCCACCACCACACCCGTCCGTGCCGGTTCGCGGCCCGCCCCAGCCGGGTCGGGGACGACGGCGCTGTGGTGGGCGACGGCACGGTGGTGACGCCGGACGGCGACCGTCGTGGCGGCGACCGCCGCAACAAGCCACAGCGCGGCGATGAGCGGCCAGTCCGTCCGGGTCGCGACGAGCACCGCGGCCCCGGCCCCGGACACCACGGTGAGGACGACGAGGACGGACTCGGTGCGCGAGGAGCGGCCGGCCCTCGCGGCTCCGCCGTCGCCGTCGGGGTCGTCGTGGCCGGGCTGGGGTCGCCGGGCTGGTCCGCGGGTCTGCGCGGAGGCGTCCGGCCGCTGCCGTGACCGCCTCCACAACAGGCCCCAGCCGACCAGGGCGAGGACCTCGAGACCGACCGCCCACGGCACGTCGAGCCGGAGCAGGAGGCAGACGTGGTACACGACCGTCCACGTCGAGAGGACGACGACGGCCAGGTCCAGCAGCCGCTCGCAGCCGCGAGCCAGGCGCGGGCGGTCCGGCTGGGCCTGGAGGCGAGCCACCGTGGACTGCGGACGCGTCAGCGTGTCTCGACGGCCCATCCGGGGAATCCTATCGACGTCCTGGGGTCGGCAGCCCGGTGGGGGAAGGGGACGTGGATCGGGTGCCCAGCGCCACCGCCGTAGGGTCACGTCATGCGTGGTCGCCGGCACCTGCGCTACGCCGCGGGCTCAGGGGTCGCGACGATCTGCACTCAGGTGACCTTCCTGGTCCTGTACGGCGCACTGCAGACGACGCCGGCGGTCGCCTCGGTGGTCGGCTGGCTGGCGGGGGCCGTGCCCAACTACTGGCTGAACCGCAGCTGGACGTGGGGACGGCGGGGCAGACCGAGCCTGACCCGCGAGGTGCTGCCGTACGTCGCGATCGTGCTCGGCACGCTGCTCGTGGCCACGGTCGCGACCAGCGCCGTCCACGCCGCGCTCGAACGGGCGCAGGTCGCGGCGGGCGTCCGGCTGCTCCTGGTCAACGGTACGTTCCTCGCGGTGTACGGCCTGATGTTCGTCCTGCGGTACTTCCTGCTCGACAGGCTCTTCCGCCGCGGCCCCAGCTCCCCGACGGGTAGCACCGAGCCCACATCCACGAAGGAGGCAGCGTGAGCGAGCGCCAGCGAGCGAACCAGGAGGCGCAGGGTGCACTCACGCCGACGACGAAGGAGACAGCGTGAGTGAAGTGAGCGGCGAGGGTGCGTTCAGCCGCGCCACGAGTCGAAGCCTGGAGGACGGGTCCGGCCAGCACCAGCGGCGCTACCGCGCGTACCAGTTCGAGCTGATCTCACGTCACTGTGGCCCCTCCGTGCTGGAGGTCGGCGCGGGTCTGGGCGAGTTCGCCTCCCAGTTCACCGGCTTGCGACGGCACGTGGTGACCGACGTGGACTCCGAGTGCGTCGCCTCCATGGGCCGACGGTTCGCGGACCGGCCCGAGGTGGAGGCGCGTCAGCTGGACGTGGCGAGCACGGCGATCGGCGGCGGCGAGCCGGTCTCCACCGTCGTCGCGATCAACGTGCTCGAGCACATCGAGCAGGACAGCGCGGCGCTCGCCTCGTTGGCCGGGCTGGTCGAGCCGGGCGGCACGATCGTGCTCTGGGTCCCCGGCTACATGCAGCTGTACGGCGACTTCGACCGTCGCGTGGGCCACGTCCGCCGCTACACGCCGGCGACCCTGCGTGCGGCCATCGTCGGCGCGGGCCTGGTGCCCCGTGAGGTACGACCGGTCAACCTGCTGGGCGGCATCGCCTGGTGGCTGGCGGTGCGGCGCGGCGGCGTGAGCAGCTCGAAACCGCAGCTGCTGCGGGTGTACGACCGGGTCGTCGTGCCGGTCACCAGGGCCCTGGAGAGCCGGGTGACGCCGCCGTTCGGTCAGTCCGTCCTCGGGGTCGCCGAGGTCCCGCGTTCGGTGTGACGACGGCGGGTCAGCGCGGTGAAGGCGAGCGCTGCGCCGACGGGCAGGAGCACCAGCCCCGGCAGATGGTAGCGCCAGACGAACTGGGTGGTCACGTCCGGCACCAGCAGCAGGCCGGCCCCGGAGACGGTCAGCAGCAGGCACATCGACCGCGCACCCGAACCGCGCGCCCGACCGATCCCGAGCCCGCCCGACAGACCCAGCACCAGGCAGCCGAGCAGCAGCGGACCCGGCAGGTAACCGACGTGCTGGTAGGCGACCAGGGCGTCCGCGTACGGCTGCCGGGTGCCTTGCTGCTCACCACCGTGGGCCTCGAAGGCGGGACCCGTCCAGCTGCTGGGCTCGCGGTCGACGTAGGTGTCGAAGCGCCACTTGAACGCGGTGTCGAACTCGAACCGGTTACCGCGCCACAGGTCGAAGTTGAGGGCGAAGTCGCGCGCGACCACCAGGGCGTAGTCGACCGGCTGCTCGCGGATCGCCTCCCGGGCGAAGGAGCGCATCGCCGCGTCCGAGCTCGTGCCGGACGGTGGCTCGAGGCGGTGGACCGTCCCGTCGTCGTACCACCCGTAGTTGGTCGGGTCCAGCCGCTGCCCGACGGGTTCGGGTGGGCACAGGACCTGCTGGTAGTCCGGGACCGACAGGCGTGAGCAGTCCACGAACGGCGTCGTCCTCATGTACACCGACCTCCCGCCGATCCCCGAGAGCGCGTAGACGCCGTGCTCCCGCTCGTACCACGCGGCGTAGGCACCGACGGGGGCCGCGAAGCCGACGGCGAGCACCAGGGCCGTCGCGACCCGGCGCCGCCACCCGTGCCCGACGAGCAGGCAGTACGCCGCTCCCGCCAGGACGAGGGGCAGGCCCACCTGCCGGACCGTCACCGACGTCCCCAGGAGCAGCCCCGCGGCCAGGGCGAGGAGCAGGGTGGGACGGCGACGCCAGCCGAGCACGACGACTCCGAGCGTCACCAGGAGCACGAACAGCGTGTCGCTGAGGGGAGCGTGCTCCAGGAGGAGCTGCAGGGAGTCGAAGAGCACCGGGAGCGTCGCCAGCGTGGCCGGCCAGCGGCCGACGTCCCAGCGGCGCAGCAGCACGTAGATCAGGACCCCGGTGGCCAGTCCCAGCACGTGCTGGACGGCGGCGACCGCGGCGACCGCCTCGGTGAGCAAGGACACGGGGTAGAGCAGCAGGACGCCGTAGCCGACCGGGCGGTCGCGGTCAGGCTCGAACGTGTCGAGGAAGGACAGGTACGTCGGCCCGTCGCTGACCATCAGCGCGGGCGGGAAGGCTAGCGAGACCACGACGCGCAGCGCCGCGGCCAGGGCCAGTGCGACCAGGAAGGGTCGGTGCTCCGCGAGCCGCCGGGTGCGCGACGGGTCCGTCGAGGACGGGTCGACCTCGACGGCGCGCCGGCGTGCTGCCGCGATCGTCACGGGCCTGGCGAGTGTGCTGCCCGTACCGGGTGCGGATCTGGCGTCGGGGCGGAGTGCGGGTCTGCCCGCTGCGCCAGGGCGCGTCCGGTCGCGGGGGCGGGACATCCCTCCCGCCACCAGGTGCCGAGCACGACCCGCGCGTAACGTGTTCCGTAGATGAGGTTGCCCCCCTTCTTGGTGCTGCCCGCCGCTCGTCGGTGCATGGTGCCCGGTACCTCGGCGATCCGGTACCCGTGCGAGCGTGCCCCGATCAGCAGCTCGGCGGACTGGTACTGCGGCTGGTTCAGGGTAACCGCCGCGGTCACCTCCGCCCGCATCGCGCGCAGACCGAACGAGGTGTCCGTGAGGCGCTGCCCGGTGAGCGTGCTGATGACCCAGGCGAACACGTAGACGCCCGTACGCCGGAACTGGTCCTCGGTGTGCTGGCGCCCGAGCCGACGGGAGCCGGTGACGAAGTCGGCGGACCCGTCGAGCACGGGGGACAGCACGGCCGGGAAGTCGCCGGTGTCGTACTGCCCGTCGGCGTCGGTGGTGATGACGTACCGAGCGCCGTGGGTGCGCGCCACCCGGTACCCGAGCCGCAGCGCCGCCCCCTGCCCGCGGTTGACCGGCGACGTCACCGCGTAGGCGGCGCCGTGCCCGCGCACGGCGTCAGGGGTACCGTCCGTGCTGCCGTCGTCGACGACGACGACGTCGGTAGCCAGTCCGCAGACCGTCGACGGCATCGTGGAGAGCACCTGAGGCAGTCCGACCGCCTCGTCGTACGCCGCGATGACGACGACCACCGGCCCGAACGCCGGGTCCCCGTAGCGCTCGCGGAACTCGGCCATCGCCGCGCGGTCCACGTCGTCGACCTGGGGCCGACCGGCCGCCGGACCTCGTCCACCGCGGAGCAGCGCGGTCAGCCCGAGCGCCCCTGCGGCCGGCAGCAGGACCAGACCGGGAAGCTGGTGGCGCCACGAGTCCTCGCCCGCGCTGACCGCCCCCAGCAGCATCACCGCCGGCAGCGCGGCGCTCAGCAGGCACGCCGCGCGCAGCCCTGACCGCCGCGACCGTCCGGCACCGGCGGCGGCGAGCAGGCCTAGGACCAGGCCACCGAGCATGAGCGGGGCCGGCGCGTAGGCGAAGTTCTGGTACGCCACCAGGGCGTCGGCTCCGGGTTGGCGCGCCCGGGGCTGCGCGGCCTCCCCGTCGGCAGGCCGCACGTCGTCCGCGGCCGGGTCCTCGGACGGCACGTAGCTGCTGAACCGCCACAGCCCGACGTCGTCCCCGCCGTCCTGGTCGTCCCGCGACCACTGCGCGTACCGGGCGAGGGCGTTCGGGCCGTCGTCCGCCGCCGACGTCCCCGGCGAGGTCACACCGGGTCGGTCCACGCCGACCTGCTCCTGCGCGAGCAGGTACTGCCCGTGCACCTGGTGGTGCCACGCGACGTATGGCACCACCACGAGGCCGAAGCCCGCCGTGACGAGGAGCGCGCCGACGAGCCGACCTCGCCAGGTCGCGGCTGAGAGCAGGACCACGACCACCGTGGCCAGCACCAGCGGCGCACCTGCCAGGCGGACGGTGGTCGCCACGCCGAGCAGCGCCCCGCCGACGAGCGCGGTCACGGGATCGAACCGCGCGCGCCAGCACAGCACGAGCAGTGCCACGGCCACGACGAGCACGAACAGCGTGTCGGGGAGCACCAGGTGCTCGCTCGCCAGCTGGTAGGCGTCCCAGAGCACAGGCATCGTCGCGAATGCGGCGAGCCAGCGGGCGACACCCCAGCGGAGCAGCAGGACGTAGACGACCACGCCGGTGGCGAGCCCGAGGAGGTGCTGCACCGCCACCACCGGCGCCAGCGTGTCGGAGAACCACGACACCGGCGTGAGCGCGAGCAGTCCGTAGCCGACCGGGTAGGTCGCGCCGGGGGCACCGCCGGTCAGGAACGTCAGGAGGAACCCCGACTCCTGGACGACCATCGCCGGGGTGAACGACAGCTGGGTGAGGACGCGCAGGGCCGCTCCCCCGAGCAGGACCAGCAGGAAGACCGCGTGCCGCCGGTACCACCTGGGCTCCGCGCGGGCCGCAGTCACCACGTGCGTCCCGGCAGGAGCCTCACTTGCCGGCATCGACCGGTTCCCGCCCGCGGGGTGAGGGAGCGAAGTCGGCCCACGCGGTGCGCATGCCGTCGGGCAGCGTCGTGGTCGGGGAGTAGCCACGGGAACGGGCTCGGGACACGTCGACGACGACGGCGGGCATCTCGCCGGGCTTGGGCGCTACCGGTTCGGCCGGGATGGGCTGCCCGGTGACGTCCCTGGCGACCCGGATTATCTCGTTGACCGTGTACGAGCGGCTGCCGCCGACGATCACCGGACCGGTCGGCCAGTCGAGCACGGCGAGGGCCAGGGCGCGGGCCGCGTCGGCCACGTGGACGAGGTCGCGTCGCTGCTCTCCGTCGCCGTAGACCTGGACCCCTCCACCGCTGGACGCCGCCCGCATCAGCCGCGGTACGAAGCTGTCCTTGTGTGCCATGCCGGGGCCGTAGACGTTCGTCAACCGCACCGCCGGCGCCCGGAGACCGAACGCGCCGGCGTACCCGTACATCAGCATCTCGCCGGCTGCCTTCGTCGCGCCGTACGGCGTCAGTGGTGCCAACGGCAGGTCCTCGGTGATCGTGCTCGACCCGACGTTCCCGACCACGGCGTTCGTCGAGGCGAGCACGAAGGTCCCGACCCCGTGGCCACGGGCCAGCTCCAGCAGGGCCGCTGTCATCTCGACGTTGGTCCGGTAGACGTCCACCGGCTGCTCGATCGAGCCCAGGACCGAGGTCGCGGCGGCGAGGTGGACGATCCCGTCGAGGCCCGACGTCACCGCACGCCCGCGCACCTCGAGGTCGCGGAGGTCACCGGTGACCGTCGGCACCGACGGGTCGGGGAACCTGACCAGGTCGGCCGCCGTGACGACGTGACCCGCCGCCTGCAGCTGGGCGACGACGTGCCGGCCGATGAACCCCGAGGCGCCGGTGACCAGTACCCGCAGGCGGGTCGGGGCGTCGTCCGCCGGTCCGGGGCGCTGTGTCACTCGCTCACGGCCGCGCGCCGAGCGGGCTGCTCGTCCGGCGCCAGTCGATGGTCGGCCGCAACGCGTCGAGGTCCACCCGGTCCTTGTTCGCCTCGATGATGTCGAACATCGAGGTGAGGAGCGTGTCGGAGAGCAGGTGGGGTCGAAGGCCGAGGGCCTCCAGAGCGGTGTGCACGACCTCGAAGTGGTGGTTCTCTGCCTCCACCCGTGGGTTGTCGACGTACTCGATCTCGGCGTGACCCGGGTAGGTGTCGGCGACGATCTTGGCCATCTCGGCCAGGGAGAAGGTCTCGGTGGTCTGGTTGAAGACACGGAACTCTCCGGCGTCGGCCGGGTTCTCACAGGCCAGCCGGACGCACTCGACGGTGTCGCGGATGTCGATGATCGCGCGGGACTGGGTGCCGCCTCCGTAGACGGACAGGGGGCGTCCGAGCACGGCCTGGATCGCGAAGCGGTTGAGCACGGTGCCGAACACGGCGTCGTAGTCCAAACGCGTCGCCAGCCGGGGGTCCTGGGCTGTCTCGGCCGTCTCCTGGCCGTAGACGATGCCCTGGTTGAGGTCGGTCACGCGCAGGTTCCAGATCCGGCAGCCGAACTCGAGGTTGTGGCTGTCGTGCACCTTGGACAGGTGGTAGAACGACCCCGGCCGCTTGGGAAAGAGCATCCGGTCGGTGCGGCCCTTGTGGGTGACGTCGAGCCACCCCTCCTCGATGTCGATGTTCGGGGTGCCGTACTCGCCCATCGTTCCGAGCTTGACCAGGTGGATGTCCCTGTTGATCTCACCGATCGCGTACATCACGTTGAGCGTGCCGACCACGTTGTTGGTCTGGGTGTACACCGCGTGCTTGCGGTCGATCATCGAGTAGGGCGCTGCACGCTGCTCGGCGAAGTGGACGACGGTGTCGGGGGCGAACCCGCTGACGGCCTCGTAGACGACGTCGGCGTCGAGGAGGTCACCGTGGAACTCGGTGATGCTCTTGCCGCTGACCTCCTGCCAGGCGCGGATGCGCTTCCTGAGCGTCTGGATCGGGACCAGGCTCCCCGACCCGAGCTCGTGGTCGTACTGCCGTCGGGCACCGTTGTCGAGAACGCCGACCTCGTGCCCCTGCCCGGAGAGGAACAGTGCTGTCGGCCACCCGAGGTAGCCGTCACCGCCCAGGACCAGGATCCGCATGAACTGCCTCTTTCTCCGGTGTTGCTGATGTCGTGAGTGCTCCAGGACGATAGCCGCGGCGGGCGGGGCCTGCTACTCCGCGGGAACCTCGGCGCCACGCGCGCAGTCATGCTCGGCCGGACCGCTGACCGACAGACGGAGGACGCATGGACCTGAAGCTCACGACCAAGAGCCAGGAGGCGCTGTCGGCGGCGGTCCAGCAGTCGGCGGCCTCCGGGCACCCTCACGTGGAACCCGCGCACCTGCTGGCCGAGCTCGTCGGTCAGCCGGGGGGCGTGGCATCCGGGCTGCTGGAGGCGGTCGGCGTCCCCCCGACGTCGGTGTCCTCCCGGGCCCGCGGACTGCTCGCAGCCCTGCCGACGGCGAGCGGCACGTCGGTCGCGGCGCCGCAGCTCTCGCGACAGGCACTGGCGGTGCTGCAGACGGCTCAGACCGAGAGCCGGGCCCTGGGTGACTCCTACGTCTCGACCGAGCACCTGCTCCTGGGGCTGGCCGCAGAGCCGGGCGGCGCCGGGGACGTCCTGCGATCGGCGGGCGCCACCCGGGATGCGCTGCTGGCTGCGCTGCCGGGGGTCCGCGGCGCAGCCCACGTGGACGGCCCCGACCCCGAGGGCACGTTCGCGGCCCTGGAGAAGTACGGCGTCGACCTCACGCAGTCGGCGCGCGACGGCCGGCTGGACCCCGTCATCGGCCGGGACTCCGAGATCCGGCGCGTCGTGCAGGTGCTGAGCCGTCGCACCAAGAACAACCCCGTGCTGATCGGCGATCCCGGCGTCGGCAAGACCGCGGTCGTCGAGGGGCTGGCGCAGCGAATGGTCGCCGGCGACGTTCCCGAGTCGTTGCGCGGCAAGCGTCTGGTCTCCCTCGACCTGGCCGCGATGGTGGCCGGTGCCAAGTACCGCGGGGAGTTCGAGGAGCGGCTCAAGGCGGTGCTCGCCGAGATCAAGGGCGCCGGCGGCGAGGTCGTCACGTTCATCGACGAGCTGCACACGGTCGTCGGCGCCGGGGCCGCGGAAGGGTCGATGGACGCCGGCAACATGCTCAAGCCCATGCTCGCCCGCGGAGAGCTGCGCCTCGTCGGCGCCACCACCTTGGACGAGTACCGCGAGCGGATCGAGAAGGACCCGGCTCTCGAGCGCCGCTTCCAGCAGGTCTTCGTGGGCGAGCCCAGCGTCCCAGACACGGTGGCGATCCTGCGTGGCCTCAAGGAGCGGTACGAGGCCCACCACAAGGTCTCCATCGCCGACGCGGCGCTGGTGGCGGCGGCGTCGCTGTCCGACCGGTACATCAGCGCGCGCCAGCTGCCGGACAAGGCCATCGACCTCGTGGACGAGGCGGCGTCACGGCTGCGGATGGAGATCGACTCGTCCCCGGTCGAGATCGACGAGCTGCGCCGGACCGCCGACCGGCTGCGGATGGAGGAGCTGGCCCGGGAGAAGGAGGGCGACGACGCCAGCCGCGACCGGCTCGGCACGCTGCGGGCCGACCTGGCCGACACCAGCGAAGAGCTGACGGCGCTGACCGCCCGGTGGGAGCACGAGAAGGCCGGGCTGAACCGCGTCGGTGAGCTGCGGCAGCAGCTGGACGACACGCGCGGACAGGCCGAGCGGCTGCAGCGCGAGGGCGACCTGACCGCTGCGAGCGAGCTGCTGTACGGACGGATCCCCGCGATCGAGCGGGAGCTGAGGCAGGCGCAGGACGCGGAGCGGGAGCGCGCCGCGACGGGCCAGGCCCCGATGGTCTCCGAGGAGGTGGGCCCGGACGACATCGCCGACGTGGTCGCGGCGTGGACGGGTATCCCGGCGGGCCGGCTGCTCGAGGGGGAGACCGCGAAGCTGCTGCGGATGGAGGAGGTGTTGGGCGAGCGGCTCGTCGGCCAGCGCGCCGCGGTAGGAGCCGTGAGCGACGCCGTCCGCCGGGCCCGTGCCGGCATCTCGGACCCGGACCGTCCCACCGGGTCCTTCCTGTTCCTCGGACCCACCGGTGTCGGCAAGACCGAACTGGCGAAGGCGCTCGCCGACTTCCTGTTCGACGACGAGCGGGCGATGGTGCGGATCGACATGAGCGAGTACGGCCAGCAGCACTCGGTGTCACGGCTGGTCGGGGCGCCGCCGGGATACGTCGGCTACGACGAGGGTGGCCAGCTGACCGAGGCGGTACGCCGCCGTCCGTACTCGGTCGTGCTGCTCGACGAGGTGGAGAAGGCGCACCCGGACGTCTTCGACGTGCTGCTGCAGGTGCTGGACGACGGACGCCTCACCGATGGGCAGGGTCGCACCGTCGACTTCCGCAACGCGATCCTCGTGCTCACCTCCAACCTGGGGTCGCAGTACCTCGTCGACCCGGCCCTGACCGGCGACGTCAAGCGCGAGCAGGTGATGGGTGCCGTCCGCGCGGCGTTCAAGCCCGAGTTCCTCAACCGGCTCGACGACGTCGTCCTGTTCGACGCGCTCGACCGGGGGGAGCTGGCCCGCATCGTCGGGCTGCACGTGGCCCAGCTGGCCGAGCGGCTGGCCGAACGGCGGTTGCGGCTCGAGGTCACCCCGGCGGCCCTGGAGTGGCTCGCGAGCGAGGGTTACGACCCCGCCTACGGGGCGCGGCCGCTGCGCCGCCTGGTACAGCGCGAGATCGGGGACGCCCTCGCCCGGCAGCTGCTGGGCGGCGAGGTCCGCGACGGCGACCTGGTGCGGGTGGACACCAGCCCCGACGGCGGCCTCGTCGTCTCGGGCACCTGAGCGGCTTGGGCTCCAGGGGAGGTCAAGGTCGTGCATGAGGCGCCGATGAACAGCAGGTGAGGACCGTCGGCGGGGCGAGGTCGGTTGCCGGGGACGCTGCGGCGCGGACCCGTCGAGCCAGCCTGCCGGTCGGCGCGCTGCTCGCGCGGATCGGCGCGGTGCAGGCCGAGATCGCCGCAGCCCCCCCGGACCGGGTCCTGGGCGTCGCCGCCCGCCTGACCCTCGAGCTGGTGGGCGCCGACGCCGTGCTGGTCGGCATCCGCGAGGGCCAGGACGTGCTGACGCAGGCGCGTGCCGGCGGTCACGAGCTGGGCCTGGCGGTCGGCGACGGCATCCCGCTTGAGGGCACCCTCGCCGGCGTGGCCATCCGTACCGGCGAGCCCCAGCTCTGCTCCGACGCCTCCGCCGACCCCCGCACCGACGCGGTCCTCAACGCCCAGCACGGCATCGGCTCGTCGGTCGTGGCGCCGCTGGTGCAGGAGGCCGGGCCGGTGGGGGTGCTCTCGGCGGTGAGCTCTCGGCAGGGTCACTTCGACGAGACGGACCTGCGCCTGGTCGAGCTGTGCG
>JBBSNO010000027.1:0-18022 GCA_038232615.1 Actinomycetales bacterium | reverse complement strand
CGGCTCGGGCGGCTCGGTGGGCGGGGTCGTCGTCGGCTCGGTCGGCTCGGGCGGCTCGGTCGGCTCGGGCGGCTCGGGCGGCTCGGTCGGCTGGGTCGGCTGGGTCGGCTGGGTCGGGGTCGGCGGCGGTGGCGACGCCGCGACGAGGATGACCTCGGACCCGCTGGCGACCCGGCCTGCGCCGGGCTCCTGCGCGATGACGGTGTTCTCGTCCTCGGTGCTCGGCTCGAACTCGACCCGCGGTTCCAGACCGAGGCGAAGCAGCGCCTCGCGTGCCTCCTGGTAGGACTGCCCGGTGAAGTCGGGCAGCTCGACCTGGCCCGAGGAGACCACGAGGTCCACGGCCGAGTCGGCCGGCACCGTCTCGCCGGCCGACGGGTCGCTGGAGATGACGTCGCCCTCGTCGACGCGGGCGTCGTCCGTCGTCGTGACCTCGCCCCCCACCAGGCCCAGGCCGGCCAGCGTCTGCCGCGCCTGTGACTCGCTCTGGCCCGCGACGTCGGGCACCTCGATCTCGGCGACGCCGCGCGAGAGGATCACGGTGACCGTGTCCCCAGGCTCCAGCAGGGTGCTCGCCTCCGGGCTCTGGTCGATCACCTGGTCGACCGGCGCCTCGTCGTTCAGCGCCTCCCCCTCGGCGTACTCCAGCCTGAGCTCGTCGACGGCGGCTTTCGCCGCCTCCTGGTCCATCCCGATCAGCGCGGGTGCGCGGATGTCGGCGACCGGTTCCTGCTCGCCGCCCAGCTGCTGGCTCGCGAGGTAGGCCAGCCCCGCCAGGACTGCGACCACGGCCAGCACCAGCAGCACGTACACGGCGGCGCGGCTGCGTCGAGGCTGCTTCTCGTCGTCCTCGACCCGGCCGATCGTGACGGTCTGGGTGGGGTCGGCCGTGCGGGCCGAGAACGTGCGCGCCGGGTCACCGGCGGTCGGGATGGCCTGGGTCGCCGCCGCGCCGCCGGCAGCGGCCCCGGCCGCACCCAGCGCCACGACAGCCGGTGCTGCGACCCGACGTCCCTCCACGGCGGCCTGTAGGTCGCGCGAGAAGGCGTCGGCGTCGGGGTAGCGGTCCTCGCGGTCCTTGGCGAGCGCCTTGAGCACGACCTGGTCGAGAGCCTCGGGGACCTCTGGCGCGTGCGTGCTCGGTGGTTGCGGCATCTCGCGGACGTGCTGGTAGGCGACCGACACGGGAGAGTCGCCGATGAAGGGCGGCCGGCCGGTCAGGAGCTCGTAGAGCAGGCACCCCGCGGAGTACAGGTCGCTGCGGGCGTCGACGGTCTCCCCGCGTGCCTGCTCGGGCGACAGGTACTGGGCGGTGCCGATCACGGCCTGGGTCTGGGTCATCGTGGCGGAGGCGTCGGCCATGGCCCTGGCGATGCCGAAGTCCATCACCTTGACGTCCCCGGTGGGGGTGAGCATCACGTTGGCGGGCTTGATGTCGCGGTGCACGATGCCGGCACGGTGGCTGTACTCCAGCGCCTGCAGCACCCCGACGGTCATCGTCGTGGCCCGCTCGACGCTCATGCCGTTCTGCTTGACGCCCCCGCCCGGCGTCAGGACGTCGTGCGCGTCGGTGGCGTCGGGGTCGGTGGAGGACGCCATCCCACCGGGGGTGGCCCTGGTGTCGACATGCTCGCCGCGCAGCACCTCGCGCAGCGTCTTGCCCTCGACGTACTCCATCACGATGAAGGGCAACCGCGCCTGGCCTCCCCCGGGCTCGTCGACGACGTCCTCGCCCGTGTCATACACGGCGACGATCGACGGGTTGTTCAGCGCGGCGGCGGACTGGGCCTCGCGGCGGAACCGGGCCTGGAACGAGGGGTCGCGGGCCAGGTCGGGCCGCAGGAGCTTCACCGCGACCTGCCGGCCGAGGCGGGTGTCGCGGCCCTGGTGCACCTCGGCCATGCCGCCACGGCCGAGCAGCGCTCCGACCTCGTAGCGGTCGGCGAGCATGCGGGGGCTGGAGTCCATCAGTCGTCGTCCCCGCCGTTGCCGTTGCCACGGTCCCGGGGGTCGGCGACGAGCAGGGTCACCGTGTCGCCCTCGATGAGCCCCTGGGTGGGTGACAGCCCCAGCACCGTGCCCCTCTCCTCCTCGGTCTCGCGTTGCCTCATCTCCTGCACGCTCAGGCCGAGCTCGTCCTCGAGCTGGCCCGTCACCTCCTCCGAGTCGCGGCCGAGGAAGTCGTCGGGGTTCAGCGTGATGGTCTCCGGTTCGGGTTCGGGCGGTGGCTCCTCGGACGTCGGCTCGGGCGTCGGCTCGGGCGCGGGTTCCGTCTCCGGCGGGGGATCCGGTTCGGTCTCGGACGGCGTCTCCTGGGCCGGTGGCTCGGGGTCCGGCTCCGTCTCGGTCGGCGTGGTCTGCGTCTGCCCCGGGGTGGCGACGTCCGGCCGGCCCAGGGTCTGGCTGGCGATCACCGCACCCGCGATGACGAAGGCCAGCAGGAAGACCAGGGCGACCAGCGGCCCGCTGACGCTCCTCTTGCGCCGAGGGTCCCTGCCCGGGTCGCCGCCAGGGCGGGAGGCGGCGGCTCCACCCAGCGCCGCACCTGCTCCACCGGCAGCAGCTCCGGCAGGTACCGGCCGGGTCACCGGCATGGCACGGGTCCGGGCAACCTCGGGGTCCAGCTGGGTCGTCGCCGCGGTCGCCGCGCCGGCCGCGGCCGCACCTCCGGCAAGCCCGAGCAGCGACATCGCGCGGTCGTCGTCGCCGCGGGCCAGGGCGGCGGCGACGTCCGCGAAGACGGAGGCGTCGCGGGGACGGTCCGCCGGGTCCTTGGCGAGGCAGGCCTCGACCAGGGCGCGGGGACCGGGCGGGACGGAGTCGGGCATCGGAGCGGGCTCGGAGTTCACGTGCGCCATCGCGACCGCGACCTGCGAGTCGCCCGAGAACGGACGCCCCCCGGTCAGCGACTCGTAGGCCACGACCCCCAGGGCGTACACGTCGCTGGCCGGGGTGGCCGCGCGACCCATCGCCTGCTCGGGGGCCAGGTACTGGGCGGTCCCCATCACCTGGCCGGTCGCCGTCAGCGGCACCTGGTCGGCCGCGCGGGCGATGCCGAAGTCGGTCACCTTGACCTGACCCTGCGGCGTCACCAGCAGGTTGCCCGGCTTGACGTCGCGATGGACGACACCGGCAGCGTGCGCCGCGGAGAGGCCGGATGCCGCCTGGGACAGCAGGTCCATGGCGCGGGAGGGCTCCAGGGCGCCCTCGCGGGAGAGCAGGTCGCTCAGCGGCTCGCCGGGCACCAGCTCCATCACCAGGTACGCGGACGCGTCCGCCTCGCCGTAGTCGTACACGCCGGCGATGTGCGGGTGGCCCAGGGCCGCGGTGTGGCGGGCCTCGGCCCGGAACCGCTCGAGGAATCCGGGGTCGCCGGTGTACTCCTCCTTCAGCACCTTGACGGCGACGACGCGACCGAGCACGTCGTCCCGCGCCTTCCAGACCTCACCCATCCCGCCGGTGGCGATCCGGTCCGTCAGGCGGTAGCGCCCGCCCAGCACGTCGTCGGTCGTGGGCCTCATCGGTTCCCGCTCATCGACTCAGCACCGCTTCCATCACGCTGCGGGCGATCGGCGCCGCCGTCCGCCCGCCCGACGCCTCGTCCCCCGCCTCGCCGCCCTCTTCCACGACGACGGCGACCGCGACCTGCGGGTCCTCCACCGGGGCGAACGACGTGAACCACGCGTGCGGGGAGCTTCCTTCGGCGTGCTGGGCCGTGCCGCTCTTCCCGGCCACCGTGACGCCGTCGATCTGCGCGGCGGTGCCGGTCCCGTCGGTGACCACCGCGGTCATCATCCGGGCGAGCTGCGCGGCGGTCTCGGGCGAGACCGACTGCCCCAGGTCGGACGGCGAGCTCTCCTCGATGACCGCCAGCTCGGCGTCACGGATGGCCCGCACGAGGTTCGGCTGCACCAGCGTCCCGCCGTTCGCGATGGCGGCGCTGACCATCGCGATCTGCAACGGGCTGACCCGCACGTCGAACTGGCCGATGGCCGACTGCGCGGTCTGCGGCGGGTTGAGCTCCTCCGGCACGGTGCTGGGCGTCACCCGCAGCGGGATCCGCAGGTCCTCGCCGAAACCGAACGCCTGCCCCTGCTCCCGCAGTGCCTCACCGCCGAGCTCGAGGCCCAGGAAGCCGAACGCGGTGTTGCACGAGGTGCGCAAGGCGTCGGTGAGCGACACCTCACCCGGGCCGCACTGGCCGCCGCCGGAGTTGGGCAGGTTGGTGGTCGTCTGCGGCAGGTCGAGCTCGGCGGGTCCCGGGATCACGCTGTTCTCGTCGAAGCGCCCCGACTCGATGGCGGCCGCGGCGGTCACGAGCTTGAAGACCGAGCCGGGCGGGTAGAGCCGACCCGCGATGGCCCTGTTGTCCAGCGGGCGCGCGGGGTCCTCCAGCAGGGCCGCGCGGGCGGCCGTCGCCGCCTCGCGGTCGTGGACCGCCAGCTCGTTCGGGTCGTACGTCGGCGACGAGACCATCGCGAGGATCTCGCCCGTGCGGGGGTCTAGGGCCACGATGGCGCCGCGCTGGTTGCCCAGGGCGTCGGTGGCAGCCTGCTGGACGGCGGGGTCCAGGGTGAGCTCGACCGTCGCACCCTGCGGTTCCTTGCCGGTGATGATGTCGGCGACGCGGCGGTAGAACAGCTGGTCGGCGGTGCCGGCCAGCACCTCTCCGAGGGCCTGCTCGATACCGCTCGCCCCGAAGTAGACCGAGTAGAAGCCGGTGGAGTGCGCGTACAGCGGTCCCAGCGGGTACTCGCGCTCGAAGTTGTAGACGTCGTCCACCGGGGCCGACCTCGCCACCCCCTCACCCGCGACGACGATCGGGCCTCGTTCGCGGCCTAGCTCGGCCAGCAGCGTGCGGGTATTGCGGCCGTCGGCGTTCAGACGCCCGGCGTCCACGAACTGGGTCCAGGTGGTGCTGGCCAGCAGGGTGGCGAAGAGCATGAAGACGACGACGGCGAGGCGGCGCAGCGGTGCGTTCACGAGGGACCACCCCGGATCTGGCTCGTGCTCTCGTCGTCGCGACCGCCGGCACCGTCGCCGCGCGGGCCGACCGCCGAGACCACCTGGGTGGCAGCGGTGTCGGGGGCGATCGCGTCGCGTCCGGCGAGGGGGGCCGGCCGCCGGGCGGAGTCGGAGATGCGCAGCAGCAGGCCGACGATCATCCAGTTCGCCACGAGCGACGAGCCGCCGTAGGCGAGCAGCGGCATCGTCAGCCCGGTCAGGGGGATGACCCGGGTGACCCCTCCGGCGACGACGAAGCACTGCAGCGCGACGGTGAACGCCAGCCCACCGGCCAGCAACTTGCCGAAACCGTCGCGGACGCCGATCGCGGTGCGCATGCCGCGCTCGACCAGCACCAGGTAGAGCATCAGCAGCGCGAAGAGGCCGATCAGGCCGAGCTCCTCGCCCATCGCGGCGATGATGAAGTCGCTCTCCGCGTAGGGAACGAGGTCGGGCCGCCCACTGCCCAGACCGGTGCCGACCAGGCCGCCGCTGGCCATCCCGAACAGTCCCTGCACCAGCTGGTAGCTGGAGCCGAACTCGGCGTCGTAGACGGCAGGGTCGAACGGGTTGAGCCAGGCGGCGACACGCGCCTGCACGTGACTGAAGATCGTCCAGGCGAAGAACGCGCCCCCGACGAAGAGGGTGAGCCCGATCGCGATCCAGCTGACCCTCTCGGTGGCGACGTAGAGCAGCGCCACGAACATCCCGAAGAACAGCAAGGACGTGCCGAGGTCGCGCTGCAGCACCAGGACGGCGAGGCTCGCGAGCCACACGAGCAGGATCGGCCCGAGGTCGCGGCCCCGGGGCAGCTGGAGGCCCAGGATCCGCTTGCCCGCCAGGCTCAGCGTGTCGCGGTGGGTGACGAGGTAGCCGGCGAAGAAGACGGTGAGGGTGATCTTCGCGAGCTCGCCGGGCTGGAAGGACAGGGGTCCCAGCCGGATCCAGATGCGGGCGCCGTTGATCTCCGTGCCCAGCACCGGCAGCAGCGGCAGCATCAGCAGGCTGAGGCTGACCGCCATCGCGATGAACGTGTAGCGGCGCAGGATCCGGTGGTCGCGCAGGAAGAGGACGATCGCAGCAGCCAGCCCCACCCCGATGGCCGCCCACACCAGCTGCTTCGGCGCGAACGCGTCCGCGCCCGAGTCGCCGCGGGCGATGTCGATGCGGTGGATCATGGCCAGGCCCAACCCGTTGAGGGCGGCCGCGATCGGCAGGATGACCGGGTCGGCGTAGCGGGCCCTGAACCGCAGGACCAGGTGCAGCCCACCGGTCAGCAGGGCCAGCCCCGCGCCGTAGCCGAGCAGGCCGGGGGGCCAGACGCCGTCGGTGCCGATCCCGACCAGGCCGTAGGCACCCATCGACAGCCCGATCGAGACGACGAGCAGCATCAGCTCGACGTTGCGCCGGGTCCGCGGCTGGTGCTCGGTGACGGTCGTCATCAGCCCTGACACCCCTGCGGGAGCGTCTCGCTGGGCGTGGGCGACGGTGTCGGAGGAACGGCGGACACCGTCGGCGCCGGGGCGGGGGCGCCGGGCGCCGGCGTGGGTGTCGGAATCGCGGTGGGGGTCGGCGTGGCGCTGGGCTCCGGGACGGGCTGCGGCTCGCAGAGGCTGGAGTCGCGGAACAGGTCGCCCACGATGCGCCGCGCGTCGGGCAGGTCGTCGGCCGGGATGAGCTGCTCGACCCGCTCGCGGTAGACGCGGGGCAGGTCGTCGAGGGCGACGTCCTGGCTCTCGTACACGCGGGAGAGGCTGATCGGCCCGACGTCCTGGGTCAGGCCCTGGTAGATGGCCACCTGCTCGTCGTCCGGACCGACGTAGTACTGCTGCTGGCTCCACGCGTAGGCGGCGTACCCACCGCCGCCGAGCACGGCGACGACAGCCAGCACGGCGACGACAGGCAGCAGCCGGCGGACACGGCCTGGTGACTCCTCCTCGGGGTCGTCGCCGCCCTCGTCGTCCGGCGTCGTCGTCAGCGCCGCGGCACGGGCCGCCGCGCCCCCGCTGGCTGCCGAGGTGCGAGCGCGGTCCTTGGCGGCCGAGCCGACGACCTGAGGGGTGGCCGAGGGCACCGAGGAGACCTCGACGACGTCTGCGACGACGCACGTGATGTTGTCGGGCCCCCCGGCGCGCAGGGCGAGCTGGATCAGCTGGTCCGCGCATCCCCCGGCGTCGGTGACGTCGCGCAGGGTGTCCGCGATCGTCTCGTCGCTCAGCGGCCCGGACAGCCCGTCCGAGCAGAGCATCCAGCGGTCGCCGACCAGCGTCTCGCGCACCGAGGTGTCGAACTCGTCGCTGGTCTCGCTGTCGCCGAGCACGCGCATGATGACGTTGCGCTGCGGATGGTGCTCGGCCTCCTCCGCCGTGATCTTGCCCTCGTCGACGAGCCGCTGGACGAAGGTGTGGTCGGTGGTGACCTGCGAGAACTCACCGTCGCGCAGCAGGTAGGCCCGCGAGTCGCCGATGTGCAGCAGCGCCAGCCGGTTCCCCGAGCGCAGCAGCGCAGTGACGGTGGTGCCCATGCCCGCGAGGTCGGGCTCGGCGTCGACCCGGCGCAGCAGCTGCTCGTGCGCCTTGCGGGTGGCCTGCTCAAGGTGCTGCAGGGCGTCCGAACCGTGCGACTCGCCGTCCAGGCCGGAGAGCTCGCCCACCGCGATCGAGGACGCGACGTCGCCGCCGGCGTGCCCGCCCATGCCGTCGGCCACGACGAGCAGGTGCGGCCCGGCGTACCCGGAGTCCTGGTTGTTCTTGTACCGGCCCAGTCCGATGTCGGAGCGCGCGGCGTACCGCAGGGCGATGGCCATCGGCGCTTACTTCCGCAGCTCGAGGACTGTCCGGCCGATGCGCAGCTGGGTCCCGGGCTCGACAGGTGTGGGGGACGTCAGCTGGTTGCGGCCGATGAACGTGCCGTTGGTGGAGCCGAGGTCCTCGACCACCCACCGGCCCTGGCTCGGGAACAGCCTCGCGTGCCGCCCGGAGGAGTAGTCGTCCGTCAGGACCAGGCTGCACTCCGGGGAGCGGCCGATCAGGACGGGGTTCTGGCCCAGGGCGATCGTCGTCCCCTTCAGCGACCCCTCGGTGACGACCAGGGACCGGGGCACGCCGCGCTCGCCGCGTGCCGGCTTCGCGGGTCTGGAGGGCTCCGCAGGCTTGACGGACGGAGCCGGGGCGGACCGCCCCTTCGCGGGGGCGCCACGCTGCACGACGCGGGTGCCGAAGAGGTCCCGGCGCAGCACGCCGACGATGCTGACGACGAAGACCCAGAGCAGGACGAGGAAGCCGAGCCGCATCACGGTGAGGGTGAGTTCGCTCACGACTTCTCGTTCCTCGTCGCCGTGAGCGTCGCCCTGCGCCTTCTGGTTCGCCCGCTCACTGGTCCTCGTCCTCGGTGCGGTCGTTGCGCGAGTGGAAGACGATCCGGGTTCGCCCGATGGTGATGGTCGACCCGTCGGCGAGCCGAGAGGCGTTCGCGCGCTCGCCGTCCACGAAGGTGCCGTTCGTCGACCCGAGGTCGCGGACGACGGCCCCGCCGTCCTCCAGCGTGATCTGCGCGTGGTTGCGCGAAACGCCCGCGTCGTCCAGGACGACGTCGGCGTCGGAGCCGCGGCCGATCACGGTGCGGGCGCCGGTCAGCTGGTAACGGCGCCCGTCGACGTCCAGCACCGGGTGGGTCACCGTGGCGGTCGCGGCCGTGGCCGGGGCGATCGTGCCCTTGACCCGGCCGCCGCGGACGCGGAAGACGCCGGTGTCCAACGCCTCGTCCCGCTCGAAACGCACGGTGACCGGGCCGACGAACGCGTAGCGCTGCTGGCGGGCGTGGTCGGTGACGCTGTCGACGAGCTCGTCGGCGAGGGCGTCCTCCCAGTCCGCGATCTTCGCGTGGTCGGCGTCCCCGAGGGTGATCGTGTACGCGTTGGGCACCAGGGTCCGGTCGCGGGCGACCACGGCGGCGTTGGTGTCCGCCTCCCGCCGCAGGGCGCTCGCCAGCTCGACGGGCTGCACCTCGCTGCGGAAGGCCTTCGCGAAGGCACCGTTGACGGCGCGCTCGATGCCCCGCTCGAGCTTGTCCAGGACTCCCACGCCGCACCTCCTCGCCTCGACCGTGCCACCCGCACCCGGGCACACGGAAACGGACCGGTTCCTCCGACCCGCCCCGATCGTAACGGGAGGCCGCCCGGGCGCGTTCCAGCACGCGGGGAGGAGCAGTGCCCGCGTGCTAGCCTCTCGGTTGCTCGCGCGAGTGGCGGAATAGGCAGACGCGCACGGTTCAGGTCCGTGTACCCGAAAGGGTGTGGGGGTTCAACTCCCCCCTCGCGCACCAGGTAGCGAGCAAGCGACCAGGCTCTCGGACGACGTTCGGGAGCCTTTGTCGTCAGTCGCCCAGCGTGCGTTTCTGCGGATAGGGCGTCTCGCCGCGGGTCAGCATGGCGACGAACTGCTCGATGCGTCGAGCGCGGGTGCGGACGCGCTTGGCTCCGCTGACTCGGTACAGGACGGCGTAACGGTTCCGGCTGGTGAGGACGGTGAACATCGCCTGCGCCTGCGGGGCAGCCGCGAGCGCACGGCCAGGTCGTCCGGCACCTCCATGGTGGCTGGTCCCGCGTACGCGGCCTCCCAGCGGCCGTCGGCCTTCGCGCGCTCGACCTCGGTCAGGCCGGCCGGCTGCATCCGGCCCTGCTCCGCCAGGCGGGCGACGAGGCCGACGTTGCGCTGGGACCACGGACTGCGCACGCGTCGCGGGGTGAAGCGCTGGTGGTAGGTCGTGTCGTCGCGGCGCCGCGCCTGGCCGTCGATCCAGCCGTGGCACAGGGCTTCCTCGAGCGCCTGGTCGTAGGTGAGGCTGGTCGGCCGGGTGGTGCCCTTCCTGGCCAGGACCAGCCACACGCCGGCCGGTTCGTGCTGATGGGCGCCGAGCCACGACAGCCACGCGGCGGCGTCGGCGACCGTCAGTACCTGCTGGTCGCCAGTCACTCTCTGCCTCCTTGCAGCGAACTCAAGAGCCAGTACCCCCCGGCGTCTCGGCGACAGCCGGGGGGGCCATCAGCCGGTGATGGCATCACCGAGGTCGCCGAACGCTGTCAATGGCCAGGACCGACTGGTCGAGCCCGCGCCCGGAGCCGAGGGTCAAGTGGCGGCCGTCGAGCCAGCACCCCTCTTCCCGGACGGCGGAGAACGTTTCGCCGGTCGAGGCGTGGTGCACGGCCGAGACGAGGCTCCCGCTCGTGTCCTCGAGTGCGACCGCCGAGCACCAGAACGGGTCGCCCCGCACGAAGTTGAGCGTCCCGTCGATCGCGTCCACCAGCCAACGCCGGACGCCGGCGCGCTCGCTGCCCTCCTCCCCGAGGACACCGTCGCCCGGGCGACGGCTCGCCAGCAGCTCCAGCAC
The DNA here is from genome assembly GCA_038232615.1 of Actinomycetales bacterium. Lineage (GTDB taxonomy): Bacteria > Actinomycetota > Actinomycetes > Actinomycetales > DASROP01 > DASROP01. The sequence goes on along the minus strand of JBBSNO010000027.1, from coordinate 7,630 downwards.
GGCCCGCTCTGCGGCCACGTCGGCCTGTGTCACGACGTCCCCGGCCGCGCCTCCCTTCTCGCTCACGCGCAGTGCGTCACGCCGGAAGGAGACGGCGACCGTCGCGGCTAGCTGCGCAGCCTCGACAGCGAGGCTCAGGTCGTCGTTCGGCTGCACGTGCGCACGGTAGCCGCCGGGGCAACCCTCGTCGTCGAACCGCGCGAGTCGCCCCGGCGTCGGTCGGCGATCCGTCGTCGACGTGGCATCGCCGCGCGTTCGACTCCATGTAGATCGGTCAGTCCCACACCGTGGGTGGGGGGTTGGTCCACTGATGTCGGGTGGGGGTGGTCCAGGTGACGCTGTGGTCCGGGTGGAGGTGGACGCTCCAGCCGGGTGAGTGCTTCATCCGATGATGGAAACGGCAGAGAGGAATCATGTTCTTGGCGCAGGTGCGTCCGCCGCGGCCGTCGGGGCGCCAGGCGTGGATGTGGTCCTTGTCGCACGCCCGGGCGGGTCGGCGGCAGCCGACGTAGCGGCAGTGGCGGTGGACGGCGTCGACGTGGTCGGTCAGGGCGATCCGGGGCCGGTAGGTGTCGGTGGACCGCTCGGCGGGCTGGGTGGTGATGGCCTCGTCGAGTAGGGCGTCCAGGCGCGCGCGGTCACCGGTGTTGATGGCAGGTACCGGCGTGGGGTGCGTACCGCGCGGCTGGCTGCTGTCGGGGGCGGGGTGGTGGTGTTTGCGGGAGCGGCCGGTGGCGTGGTCGTGGGCGTCGGTGTCGACGCGGCGCCAGGTGGAGGTGGCGGCGAGGTCGCGGGCGGTCTGGGCGGTGACGGGCCCGTACCCGGCCAGGTGCCCGGGGTCGTCGTCGTGGCCGGCGAGGGTGGTGGCGGCCACGGTCACGTCGGTGTAGCGGACGCCACCGGGCAAGGGATGGAGCGTGTCCGGGGACGTGATCATCTGCACGAGCACGTCGGCGCGCTTCTCGTCCAGGGACCGGTCGTCGCCGCCGGTGGCCTCGATGGCCCGGGCGTGGGCGTCCAGGGTGGCCCAGACCCGGTCCAGGTCGCCCACGGGAAGGACGGCACCCAGCTCACCGACCCCGTCGTAGGTCTGGCCGCGGGTGACGTGGCGGCCCTTGACGGCGGCGACCTCGCGGACCCGGGCGGTGGCGGGGTCGAGCTTGACCGCGATGCGGCGGGTGAAAGCGCGAACCTGGGCGGCGGTCCCGGTCCTGGCCCGGCCCAGGGCGGCAGCCTCGACCGCAGCGACCTTGTCGTCGGCCACGCACGCGGTCTCGACCATGATCACCCGGGCGGTGGCGGCATCGATCAGCCCGGCCAGCAGGGCGTCGTGGGTCGCGCCCAGGCGGGTGGTCATCTGCTGGGCCTGGTCGATCAGGGCGTGAGCGGCGCTGTCGCTGACCCGCAGCGCGGCGGCGATCTCGGCCGAGACGAACTCTGCGTGGGCTAGCGGGGAGTCCACCGTGGCCAGGGGCAGGGAGTCCCGCCGGGACATCAGCTCGGCGACCTCCATCAGCAGCATCGCGTGGGCGTGAGCGGCGCCCTGGGCCCACCCCCGGATGTGGTCCAGCACCTCGGCGTCCGAGCGCGACCCCAGCGGGCGCGCGGCCAGCACCACCCCCAGCGCAACCCCCGACACGGCCGAGGAGTCCACTGCGGTCCGCACATCGGTGGCGGACGCCGGGTTCGCCGGTGCCTGCCCGGCGTCCAGACCCTCCCAGTCCGCGCCGTCCAGACCCAGGCCGCGGTCGGCCCGAGCCTGCGCCACCACCTCCTTATCGAACACGTGTACGAGGATACCGGACTGGACCGACGAACGGAAGACCCTGTGGACAGACTTCGTCGGTCGGGGCCGGGGCTGACTTCCGATGAAGAGACGAGGGGGGGTGCGTTCTGATGACGAGGACGAGCAGCAGGCACGATGTGCCGGTATCGAGCACAGCACCGTCGCGGCGATGAGTTCCGGACCCAGCCGGCACGAGCGTGCCGTTCGCGCTGGTGGGTTGCCGCGGGCGGCTCAGCGTCGGCTGGCGGCGCTGGCGCGGTCGTTGGCCTCGCCGATCGCCTCCACCAGCTCGGCCTTCGTCATCGACGAGCGGCCGCGGACGTCGAGGCGCCGCGCCAAGCCCACCAGGTGGGCCTTGCTGGCGTTGGCGTCGACGCCGCCCGCGGTCTCGCGGTGGGTGTCGACCCCTCCCTCCGCCTGGGCGTCCGACGGGCCGTAGGAGTCCTTCGGCTCCCAGTGGTCGCCGACCTTCTCGTGCGTGTGCTTCAGGGCGGAGTAGGCGACCCGGTGGGCGCGGCTCTCGTCGCCGTACTCGCTCTCGGCGGAGTCGAGGGTCTTGGCAAAGGTGCGCTGCGCCTTCGCGTCGGAGTGCTGCAGCGTGCTCGGCAGCTCGTCCTTCTTCGGCGTCCCGTCCTTGGTGGTCTTCGGCAACGTGTCCTCCTCGGCGGTGTGCTCGTCCGCGGGCGTTCTGTCCCAGGGTGCTCCCCAGCCGCTGGACTCACCAGCCGGGGCGCCACGGCATGCCCGAGCCCCGTCCGTCGTCCGTACGGCCAGGACCTGGTGCACCTGCAACGCGTTCTCCTCGAACGACAACCCCGACCCGGCCATGTACGGTCCCCAGACGCGCGCCCGCTCCAGACCGACGAGGTCCACCGCCTCGTCCCAGTGCGCGGCGAGGTTGGCGCTCCAGGCTGGCAAGGTCAGGGCGTAGTGCTCGCGCAGGTTCTCGTCGTGGCGCACCTCCAGGCCGTTGTCGTGCGCGGCACCGACCACCCGTGCGGGCGAGGGCAGCTCGCCGTCCGGGAAGGCGTAGCGGTCGATGAGCTCGCCCGGCCTCGGCGGCGCGTGGCCGTCCGCGCGGGTGATGCAGTGGTTGAGCAGCCGCCCCCCGGGGGGCAGCAGGCCGGTCAGTGTCGCGAAGTAGTCCGGCAGGTGCCGGATGCCTACGTGCTCGACCATCGCCGCCGGCGACGCCTCCGGCCGGTCGAACACCGCGCACGAGTAGGTCATCGAGGGCCCCAGCACCAGCGCGTAGAAGGCGTTGGAGACGTCGTAGTGCCGGCGAACGCTGCGCTCGTGGGTCGGGTGTGGTGCCGGACGGCGTTACGCCAGCGCGGCGGCGCCTCCACCTCGGGACGGGGCCGGGGGACGAGCCCGCGGACGCCCGTGCTGCGGACCAGGGACGCCACGGTCGAGGCTGTCGGACCCGGACCCGCCAGTGGCGCACCAGGCGCAGCGCCTCGTACGGGTCTCCGGGATGCCCGCCGGTGAGCGAGAGGTCGCCGGACACGTACGCCCGGGCGGTCCCCAGGTCCCGGGCGCCGACGCCCGACCACCACCTCGCCACGGGTTCCCGCTCCGTGACCGTACGCCTGCAGCGACGCGCCGGTCAGCGCCGTTGCAGGACCAGAACCGCCATGTCGTCGCGCAGCCGGCCACGGGTCCAGGCCCGCACCTGGTCGACGAGGTCGTCCAAGGCGGCGGGTAGGGGACCCACGCCCAGGCTGGCTCCGACGGCCGCCTCGGCGGGGAAGAACTGCCCGGACGACCGGTCCCAGAAGCGGCGTGGACGCCGCGCCTCCAGCAGCCCGTCGGTGACCACCACGAGCCGCTGGGTGCGCAGCAGCGTGCTGGTCGTCGTCCGCATGGAGGAACCGAGCAGCCCCAGCGGCGGCTCCGCGACGGTCGGCACCTCGAGGGCTGGACCAGATCGCGGGTCGACGACGTACGGTGCCGGGTGCCCGCAGTCGCAGATCGTCATGCGACCCGAGTCGTCGAGCTCGACGATCATCGCGGTCACGAAGTCCTCCGACCCGGCGTCCCGGCGGACCGCGCGGTCCAGGGCCCGCGCCAGCGTCGGCAGGTCCGCGTCGGTGTGCCCCACCTGCCGGAACGAACCGAGCACGCGCCCCGCCAGCCGGACGGCGTCCATGCCCTTGCCGCGCACGTCGCCGACGATGACCCGGACGCCGAACGGGGTGGAGAGCACCTCGACCAGGTCACCCCGGATGCTCGCCTCGGTGGTGGCCGACAGGTACGTGCTCGCGCACCGGAACGAGCCGACCGTGTCGGGCAGCGGCCGCAGGATGGCCTGCTGGGCGGCGTCGGCGACCGACGCCAGGCGGCGCAACCGGCCCGAGCTGCGCAGGCGGGCGCCGGAGACCACGACGCCGAGCGCCGTCGCCGTGATGATGAAGCCGAGCCGGATCAGCTGCGGCTGCGAGGTGGCCGCGTCCAGGCCGGTCTGCTCCTGGACGAAGCCGAGCCGAACGCCATCGCCGTGACCGCGGCGCCGACCAAGGCCACCAGCAGCGGACGCGTCAGGGCGGCCACCAGCAGCGGCATCGCCGTCAGCACGCCGACGTACTGGGTCTTCGGCCCCTCGTAGGCGTCGAAGAGCAACAGCAGCAGCGTGATGAGCAGCGGCGCCCAGACCCCGCTCGGGTGGGTGTCGGGCCGACGCACCGGACCACCCTCTCAGGACGGTCGCCGAAGGACCGTGGTCATCGACGAACGGACGAGCGGGCCGGGTGGACGGCGTCAGTCGTCGTCCCCGTCGTCGTCGTCGGGACTGTCCACCTCTTCTGGACTGTCGTCGTCGTCCGCCGGAGCGAAAGCCGGGGCGTAGTCCGCCTGCCTCGGAGGTGCCGGGGCCACGGGCAGCGCCGCCGGTGGCGGCGTCTCGACCCGCGGTGTCTCGACCCGCGGCGCCGCGGAAGGCGCAGCAGCGGCCGGCGGCTCGGTGGGAGGAGCGGCGGCCGGTGGCGGCCGCTCGGCGGGTGGGGCGACCGGAGCCTGGGTCACGGAGTCGACGTAGCCGGGGTCGTCAGGAGAGTCGAAGGGCGACTCGGGGCTGTCCACCGGCGACTCGGCCGAGGTCTCCGAGTCGCCGCCCGGCTCCAGGGCCACAGCGCCGCCGAGGCCCGCATCGTCCATCGCGTGGTCGTTGAGCAGGATGCCGGACACCGCGGCGCCGGCCACGGCCGTCCCGACACCTAAGACCCGGCCCCGTTGCGCGGACCCGGCCCGACAGCGAGGCTGTCGCTCGTGCCCGAGCTGCCGGAGGTGGAGGCTCTCGCCGCGTTCCTTCGCGAACGGGCGGTGGGGGCGGTCGTGGCCGCCGTCGAGGGGGCGGCCATCAGCGGGCTGTAGACCCACGACCCGCCGCCGACCTCGCTGCAGGGTCTCGGCGTCACCGCCGTCGACCGGCGCGGCAAGTTCCTGGACCTCGACGTCGACGGCCTGCACCTGTGCATCCACCTGGCCCGCGCCGGCTGGCTGAGGTGGTCCGAGGCGTTGCCCGCGGCGGTGGCGCGGCCCGGCAAGGGCCCGCTCGCTCTGCGGGTCAGGCTCGACGGCGTGCGGGGTGCCGCTCCGGGCGCGGCCCTGCCGGGGTTCGACCTCACCGAGGCGGGGACCCGCAAGGGACTGGCCGTCTACGTGGTCCGCGACCCGCTAGACGTCCCCGGGATCGCGGCGCTGGGTCCGGATCCGCTCGCCGAGTGGTTCGACCTGGACGCCTTCGCCGCGCTGCTTTCGGGTCGGAGCACGCAGGTCAAGGGTCTGCTGCGGGACCAGAAGGTGCTGGCGGGCGTGGGCAACGCCTACTCGGACGACGTGCTGCACGCCGCGCGCCTGTCGCCGTTCGCGATCGCGGGTCGGATGGACGAGGAGCAGGTCGGGCGCCTGTACGCCGCGCTGCAGGACGTGCTGCGTCGGGCCGTCGCCTCGGCGGCGGGCAAGCCGGCGAAGGAGCTCAAGGACGCGAAGCGGGCGGGGATGCGGGTGCACGGGCGGACCGGTCAGCCGTGCCCCGTGTGCGGCGACACCGTGCGCGAGGTCTCGTTCGCGGACACCTCGCTGCAGTACTGCCCGACCTGCCAGACCGGCGGCAAGCCCCTCGCGGACCGCCGGCTCTCGCGGCTGCTCAAGTAGCCGCCGGGGTCGTCGAGCAGGGCTCAGCTTCCGGCGCCGCCTACTGGTGCGGCCAACACGGTGGCCAGGGCGTCCCACCGGGCGATGCCGCAGCCGTCGGTGCGGTCGAGGGTGGTCTGCACCGGCACCCCGTCCACGACGCCGGTCACGCTGGCCGTCTGTGGTCCCCCGTACTGCTGGGTGCACTGCTGGTCCTTGGGCGGGGGCGCGAAGGCCTCGGCCCCGAGCTCGGCGACCACGGCGCAGGCGGCGGCCGAGTCGGGGTGGTCGCCCCCCGCGGGGTCACAGGTCAGCAGGTAGGTCATCTGGTCCGCGGCACCCTCGGGGCTGGTGCTCGTACTAATGCTCAGCTCGGTGTCGGGCGGCGCGCCGGTTCCCGCGGCCGCGCTCTCGGTCTGGGTCCCAGACGGGCTGGACCCGGACGTGCTCGAGCCGGTGTTGCTGGGCTCGACGGTGGCGGCGCCGCCCGAGCCGCCGCAGGCCGCGAGCAGCACGAGGGTGGTGAGCGCGAGGGCCGTCCGGGTTGTGCGCATGTGGGTGCGACGTCGCCCGACCCGTCGGGGTTCCGCCGGTGAGCGCGTGACTTCAGGATCGGGACGTCTGGCGGTGTATTCCAGATTCGCTAGAGAGGGCCATAGAGGGACAGAGCCATCTACAGTCTGCGCGTGGACCCCGTGCGCAACCCCTACGCCCCCGGAGCCGGCCAGCGCCCACCCGAGCTGGCCGGCCGCGACGTCGAGCTCGACGCCTTCGACGTCGTGCTCGAGCGCGTCGCGCGCGGCCGACCAGAGCGCTCGCTCGTGCTGACCGGTCTGCGCGGCGTCGGCAAGACGGTGCTGCTGAACGCGATGAGGTCGTCCGCCGTCCGGCGTGGGTGGGGCACCGGCAAGCTCGAGGCACGCCCGGACACCGCCCTGCGTCGTCCGCTCGCGGCCGCCCTGCACCAGGCCGTCCGCGAGCTGTCTGGCCGCAATGCCGAGGAGGCGACGGAGGTGCTCGGCGTCGTCAAGGCGTTCGCGCTGCGCTCGGCCGAGCCCGGCGGACGGGTCCGCGACCGCTGGCAGCCCGGCATCGACGTCCCCGCCACGACCGGGCGCGCCGACTCCGGCGACATCGAGATCGACCTCGTCGAGCTGCTCTCGGACGTCGCCGGCCTCGCGGCCGGTGCGGGCAAGGGTGTCGCGGTCTTCCTCGACGAGATGCAGGACCTGAGGCCCGCCGACGTCTCCGCCCTCTGCGTCGCCTGCCACGAGCTGAGCCAGCAGGGTCTGCCGCTCATCGTCGTCGGGGCCGGGCTTCCGCACCTGCCCGCGGTCCTGTCGGCGTCGAAGTCGTACAGCGAGCGCCTGTTCCGGTACACGCGCATCGACCGCCTCGAGCGCCCCCAGGCCGACCGGGCACTGCTCACCCCGGCACGGGAGGAGGACGCCGACTTCACGGACGGGGCGCTGGACGCCCTGTACTCCCTGACCGACGGCTACCCGTACTTCGTGCAGGCCTACGGCAAGGTCGCGTGGGACGTGGCACCTGCGTCCCCCATCACGGCGGACGACGTCGCCGTCGCCGCGCCCGAGGCCGAGGCCGAGCTCGCGGTCGGGTTATTCGGGTCGCGGTACGAGCGCGCGACGCCGTCCGAGCGCGATTACATGCGGGCGTTGGCCGACCTCGGCGTGGCCAACAGCGACGGCG